>DBFDVR010000061.1:0-25885 GCA_048321375.1 Collinsella sp. | reverse complement strand
CAGCCACACTCGGGCACTTGGAACGGGGGAAACGGCGGTCGACGAAACTGGAGAGGAGGTATTACGAGCTCCTGTGCGAATTGGAGAGAACGCTCCCGCAAACTGCCTCTTGACAACTTATAGGAGCGTCGGTTTTGTTTTCACGGTTTTCGGTATGGCCGAGGCTGTCCGTGTTAACGTAGTAGATGGGCCACTTTTGTGGCAAGGGGGCCGATCTGCGGGCCAGGGTAGCTAAAAGAGCCCCGTCCCAAAAAGACTGATTGGGAGCTGGGGCGTGTCGATGCGATAGTATTGCATGGTGGTATTCGACTAACCGAGGGTTTATCCGAGGGCTTTATGGAACAGCACCAGCATTATCAGAGCCTGCAAGATCAGGCATACAACGCATTACGCTCCAAGATTATCTATGCCGAGCTCAAGCCCGGCACGCGCCTTTCGGCGATTGGTCTGGAAAAGGAGACGGGAATCGGGCGCACGCCCATTCGCGAGTCCTTTGTGCGCCTGCGTGAGCAGGAGCTGGTGGAAACGCGTCCCAAAAGCGGCACCTATGTCTCAAAAATCAGCATGGAGCGCGCCGAGAACGCCTGTTTCTTGCGCGAAAAGCTCGAGAGAAGCGTGCTTATTAAATGCTGTTCGGCTGCTACGCCCGAGCAAAAGCAGCGGCTCGAGCAGATTCTTGCCGAGTCCGAGTCGCTCGACCATAGCGAAACGCGTCGCTTTTTCGATCTGGACAACCTGTTCCATGAGACGTGTTTTGAGATTGCCGGCCGTCACATGTTGTGGGATTGGATGAAGAGCGTCAACACACATTTTGAGCGATACAACTGGTTGCGTATGGTGTCGCAGGACCTGGATTGGGAGCCGATTCGTCGGCAGCATCGCCGGATTCTCGAGGCAATTAAGAGGGGCGATACCGATGCGGCGAGCTATCTGGCAGAGACGCACTTGCACCTGATGCCCGAGGAGCAGGGCCCGGTTATCGCCTTGCATCCCGACTATTTTGAGCTGTCCAAAGACTCGGCCATCTAATCAATCCCCATATAAGTTGCGGTGAAATAGGGACTGTTTTGCGGCCTAGGTGGCGCAAACAGTCCCTATTTCACCGCAACTGCGTTGGGGCGTAACCGGGGCACAAAGCTGCGGCGCCGCTTGGAGGAAAAGACCGGAAGCAAGGGTCCATTCCTCCAGACGGCGCCGCAGCTGTTTTGGTGGCTCGGCTTTTGTCGAGGTGGCTTAGTTGAGCGCGACGGCCAGCCGAGTAGGCAAAGCGGCTTGGAGGCGTGTCGCTTCCGTCACGTTCTATCAGCATACAAGACGGTTTTGGTTCTTGTTCGTGACGGAAACGGCGCGCTTCCGAGCCGCTTTAAAAGAAAGGGGGCGAGGTCTAGGGCACGCCCCCCTTCACGATAGAGAGCTAAACCTAGCCGCGGACCTTCTTGACGACGTCCATGGCCTCGTGGGCGATCTGCTCGACCTTGGAGAAGTCGCCGTCGGCAAACAGGGCCGGCTTGACCATCCAGGTGCCACCGCAGGCGATGATGGCGGAGGAGCTCAGGTACTCCTCGACGTTGGCGGTGCTCACGCCGCCGGTAGGCATAAAGCGGTGACCGACAAACGGAGCGGCGAGGGCCTTGATGGTGTTCAGGCCGCCATACTGGGACGCGGGGAAGAACTTGGTGACCTTGAGGCCCAGGTTCTCGGCTGCGGTGACCTCGGAGGGGGTCACGGTGCCGGGAAGGACGGGCAGGTTGATGTCGATGCAGTGCTTCACGACGTCCTCGTTGTAACCCGGGGAGACGATGAACTTGGCACCGGCTGCGCGGGCCTGCTCAACCTGCTCGACGGTCAGGACAGTGCCGGCGCCAACGCACATCTCGGGCTCGGCCTCGGCCATAGCGGCGATGCACTCGGCGGCGCAGGCGGTGCGGAAGGTGACCTCGGCGGACTTCATGCCAGCTGCCATAAGGGCGTGGGCGAGCGGAGTGGCGTCCTCGACCTTGTCGAGCACAACGACCGGCACGATGCCCAGGGACTCAAGCGTGGTGTAGAACTGATCGAACATGATGTTCCTTTCGATGTGTGGCGCGCATGGGCGCGTGATTGCCAAATGTGCTGGTCAGGAGCCGATTTTGGATTGGTTATCGGAGGCACTGCTTGGGGTTCAAGCAATTCCAAAACCGGCTGCTCGACCAGTCATGTAGGGAATGCCAGGCAAAACCGGAATGGGACTGGTGGTTTTGCCCGGCCGGAGGAATCGGGGAGCGGGCCGCAGGGGTATGGGATTGGAAAGCTGCGGCCCGCGGAATGGGGAACGAATTAACGGGCGACGCGGGTGCCACCGTCGGCGGCGGATGCCGCGGCTGCGATCTCGTCTGCGGTCACCAAGTTGGAATCGCCCTTGATAGTGAGCTTGAGGATCGAGGCTGCAATCGCGTAGTTGACAGCGTCCTGCGGGTCAAAGTCGTTGATGAGGGCATGGACGAGGCCGGCGTTGAAAGCGTCGCCGGCGGCAACGCCCTCGAGTACGTGCACGTCGTGAGCAGGGGAGAACCAGTGCTCGCCGCTCTCGGCCTCAAAGAGCATTCCCATCCAGATGGAGCGCTCGACGCAGGAGATGTTGCGGACGACCGAGGCGACCTTCTTGCAGCCGTACTCGGCGCAGATCTGACGGGCCATCTCGACATAGGTGTCGCGCTCCTCTATGCCGTGGGCAAGGGAGCCAGAGACGCAGGTCATACCGAGGCCAGCAGGCGCATCCTCGTCGTTGGCGATGCAGATGTCGACGAGCGGCAGGAGTTCCCTCATGGTGGCCTGCGACTTCTCGGGCGACCACATCTTGCCGCGATAGTTCACGTCACACACGGTGGTGATGCCCTTGGCGCGGCAGGCGGCGAGCGCATCCTTGCAGGCGGCGGCCATCTCATCGGAGACGGCGGGGGTCACGCCGGAGAAATAGAAGACATCGATGCCCTTGAGGATCTCGTCCCAGTCAAAGACGTCGCGCTTGGCCATGTTGATGGCAGAGTACTTGCGGTCGTAGACGCAACCGTTGCCGCGCTGCGAGGCACCGACCTCAAACACATAGGAGCCAAGGCGGTCGCCCTGACGCACGACGCGCGTGGTGTCGACGCCGTAGGCCTTCAGCGAACGCAGGGCGCACTCGCCCAGACGGTTGGCCGGGACAACGGAGACGTAAGCGGCCTTGTCGCCCTGGTAGGCCAGGGAAAGCGCAGTGTTGGCCTCGGCGCCGCCGTAGCGGACGTCAAACTCGGTTGCCTGCTCAATACGCAGGTGGTCTTTGGGTGAGAGTCTCATCATGATCTCGCCGAAGGTAAGAACCGTTTTACCCATGGTCGCGCAGCTCCTTTTACTCGTGCGTACACCTTTGATATGGCGTTGGCACGCAGGTGCCAAGACGGTAGGGTGCGTCTTTGCACCTGTGTGCCAACGCTCACCGAAATCGGTTTACGAAATCGGTTTCGTTTCGAGTTGTAGTATACTCACCTACAGCGTTTTGCAACCGAGATTTTTAAAAAATGCCTAAAATGGCTCAGACTGCCGACATTGGGAAACGGGGTGCGCTATGGCGCAGATGAGAATCAAGGACATTGCCGCCGAGGCGGGCGTGAGCCCGGCCACGGTCTCGCGCTATCTCAACAACCGCCCCGGGCAAATGACCGAGGAGACCCGTGCTCGCATCGCGGCAGTTATCGAGCGCACTGGCTATCGCCCACGTGCCGCCGCGCGCAATCTGCGCAGCTCGCGTACGAACCTCATCGGTGTGATTCTGGCTGACATCGCCAACCCGTTCTCGAGCGCCATGCTCGAGGGCCTTTCCGCCAGCGCCGCGGCGCGCGGCTGCTCGCTCATGACGGCCATTAGCGGCAACGACCCCGCTAAGGAAGCGGAGTCGCTCACCAGACTTATCGATGCCGGCGTGGACGGCCTGGTCGTCAACACCTGCGGAGGCAACGACAAGGCGATCGCCGCGGCAGCGGGACGTCTGCCCGTCGTGCTGCTCGACCGCGACGTTGCCGACGGCGGTGCTGACCTGGTGACATCTAACAACCGTGAGCTGGTCGCCGGCTTGGTAGACGCCTTGGCAGCTGCGGGCAGCGAGCGTCTGTGCCTGCTCACCGAGGCAAGCGACGACAGTCCCGTGCGTCGAGAGCGCGCCGAGGCCTTTGCCGACGAGCTTTCGCGACGCGGCCTTGCGGGCGAGGTCGTCACCCTGGCCGACGGTGGCGCCGCGGGCGTTGGCCGTTTGGACGAGACCATCCGCGGCTATGCGGGCAAAAAACTCGGCCTCATTGCCGTCAACGGCCTGGTTTTCCTGCGTCTGACCGAGGCGCTGGCGCAGCTTGGTCCCTCGCTGCCGGCGGGGCTCAAGATCGCGACGTTTGACGACTACCCCTGGAACCATGTGCTCTTTGGCGGCGTCACCACGGCAGCGCAAGACACCCTCACCATTGCCGAGCGCGTGGTCGAGCGTCTCTCCGAGCGTATCGACGTTGTTACCACCACCGTGGGCGAGGCCGCGAAGCTGGCGCCTAAACGCATCGAGATCCCCGGTCACATCGAACATCGCGCATCAACTTCGCGCTAGCCGCTCGTTCGTAACTGCCTGTTCGCACACGTTTTTTGAGCGCTTGATACGCTTTAACCCTGCGGAAACATTTTTCTGCGATAGTATCTGCGATATAGACCAGTCGAAACCCGCCCGAAAGAAAGGGGAGCGACATGAACCAGCAGAACATCGATTACGTACTTCGCTCCGTAGAGCAGCGTGACATCCGCTTTGTGCGTCTGTGGTTTGTCGACATTCTCGGCCGCCTCAAGAACTTTGCCATTAGCCCCGAGGACCTCGAGGTCGCTTTTGAGGAGGGTATTGGCTTTGACGGCTCCGCCATCGAGGGCTTTGCTACGCCCGAGGAAGCCGACATGCTCGCATTCCCCGATGCTTCGACCTTCCAGATTCTGCCGTGGCGCCCGAGCCACAACGGCGTCGCCCGCGTGTTCTGCGACGTGTGCACCCCCGACCGCAAGCCCTTCGCCGGCGATCCGCGCGATGCGTTGCGCCGCATGTTCCGCAAGGCCGAGAAGGCTGGCTACCTGCTCAACGTGGGCGCCGAGCTGGAGTATTACTACTTCCCCGACGAGCACACGCCCGAGCCGCTCGACAACGTGGGCTACTTCGATCTTTCGGTGAGCGATGCCGCCCGCGACCTGCGCCGCAACACGGTTCTCACGCTCGAGAAGATGTCCGTGCCCGTGGAGTACACCTTCCACGCTGCCGGCCGCTCGCAGCACGGCATGAGCCTGCGCCACGCCGAGGCCCTGAGCATGTCCGACGCCATCACCACGGCCAAACTAATCATTAAGCAGCAGGCCTACGAGAGCGGTTGCCACGCCTCCTTTATGCCCAAGCCGTTGGCGGGCGAGGACGGCAGCGCTATGTTCCTGTGCCAGTCGCTATTCGACCACGACGGCAACAACGTCTTTTGGGGCGAGGACGACGAGAAGTACCACCTCTCCGATATCGCCAAGCACTACATGGCCGGCATCCTGGCGCATGCCCGCGAGATTAGCGCCATCACCAACCCCACGGTCAACTCGTACAAGCGCATCACCACGGGCGGCGACTCCGTGCCGCAGTACGCCACGTGGGGCCTGCGCAACCGCGCGAGCATGGTCCGCATTCCGGTCTACAAGCCCGGCAAGCAGCTGTCCACGCGCATCGAGCTTCGTAGCCCCGACCCCATGGCCAACCCGTACCTGGTCAACGCCGTCACGCTGGCGGCTGGTCTGGACGGCATCGAGCGCAAGCTGGAACTCCCGCCCGAGGCAACGGCCGAGACGCTCAAGCTTACCGACCGTCAGATGCTCGAGGCCGGCTACACGCCGCTGCCGCGCTCGCTCAAAGAGGCGCTCGACGTGTTTGAGGACTCGCAGTTTATGAAGGATGCCCTCGGCGAGCACATCCACAGCTTCTTCCTCAAAAAGAAGCGCGACGAGTGGCATAAGTTCGAGTCTACGATCACCGAGTGGGAGATTAAGCACTACCTGGCGAACTCCTAATCGCGCTGGCTTGTTTCAGTACGATTGAGCTCATTTTTTTGGAGGCCGATATGTCCGAAAAGAGTGCCCTGTTCATGGCGCGCACGACGCGCTTCCACGAGTTTGCCCGCAGCTTGACGACCACCCTGGGTGTCGAGGTGAGCCTGGCCACCCCCGATTCGCCGACTGCGGCGCACGACTTTGACCTGCTGATCCTCGATTCCGATGGAATCCGCAGCGACCGCATCGATCAGATTGCCAAGTGGCTTGACGACCGCGGCGGCGTCCCCATGCTGGTGATCGTCGACGACGAGGCGCTCGGTACCTTGCGCCTGCCCAATCACGCGCATGCCGACTTTGTATGCCCCACGGCGACACCCAACGAGCTCAAGGCTCGCGCGCAGCGCCTGATGGGCGAGGAGGAGACCGTCACCGCCGACGATGTACTCAACATCGATAACCTCGAGATTAACCTGGCTACCTACCAGGTAACGCTCGATGGCGAGCCCATCGACCTGACGCTGATGGAGTACTCGCTGCTGAGCTTTTTGGCGACGCATCCCAACCGCGCCTACAGCCGCGAAGTGCTGCTGCACCGCGTGTGGGGCTTTGAGTACTGCGGCGGCACGCGCACCGTCGACGTGCACATCCGACGCATCCGCTCCAAGGTGGGCCCGCAGATTGCGGCACATATCACCACCGTCCGCGGCGTGGGCTATCTGTTTAAGGACTAGCTTTCCACCACAAAGGGGACAGGCACCTTTGTGGTGGTTTTGACGCGGGTGCGGGTTCCTCTCGAATCTGCAGCAGAACTTAAGCCTTCCTAAAAGATTGCGTTCTCATACACTTGTGCCCGCATATTGGGGTACAACTCAACGTGAACAATGATGGCCCGCCACATGTTTGGCGGGCCTTTGGTTATTTGACGAAAGGATCGCAGCTATGAGCGAGAACGATTCCCAGCGCCCCCAGGATGCGGACCACGCCGGCGAGACTCAGCAGCAGCCGCGCGTGCAGGTGGAGTCGACGCCTGCCGATGGCAACATTCCCTACGTGCAGGCCTTCGACACGCAGACCGGCAAGCCGCTGGGCGGCCAACAGGTCGTGAACAAGCACACGGTGGTCAAGACCAAGACCAAAAAGCTGCCGATCTTTATTACGGCGCTCGCCGGCTGCGCCTGCGGTGCCCTGCTGGTCATCGCGCTTATCATGAGCGGCACGCTCAACATTGGCGGCGGCAAGAACGCCGTGACGGCGGGCGCTTCGGGCTCATCGACGCAAAAGATTACGATTGATTCCGAGGACACCACGTTGGCCGAGGCCGTTTCTGCCAAGGCCCTGCCCTCCGTCGTTTCCATTACCGCCACTTCGAGCGGTAGCCAGAATGGCTCGCTTTCGCAGTCTGCCGACGAGTCGGACAGCTCGGGCAGCGTCGGTTCGGGCGTGGTGCTCGATACCGAGGGCCACATCCTCACCAACAACCACGTGGTCGATGGCTATGACCAGTACGTGGTTACCATGGACGACGGCACCACCTACGAGGCCGAGTTCGTGGGCAACGACGCCTCGAGCGACCTGGCCGTCATCAAGCTCAAGGACGCCGACGCCTCCAAGCTCACGCCGATCGAGATCGGTGATTCCTCCAAGCTCAACGTGGGCGAGTGGGTCATGGCGATCGGGTCGCCGTTCGGCAACGAGCAGTCTGTCTCCACCGGTATCGTCTCGGCGCTCTACCGCTCCACGGCCATGAGCTCTACCAGCGGTAACACCATCTATGCCAACATGATTCAGACCGATGCCGCCATCAACCCGGGCAACTCCGGCGGCGCGCTCGTCAACGACAACGGTGAGCTGGTGGGCATCAACTCGCTCATCGAGAGCTACTCGGGCTCCAGCTCGGGCGTGGGCTTTGCTATTCCCGTTAACTACGCCAAGAACATTGCCGACCAGATCATCGGCGGCAAGACGCCGGTGCATCCGTACATGGGCGCTACGCTTTCGAGCGTCAACGCGCTCAACGCCCGCACCAACAAGCTGAGCACCGATAGCGGCGCGTATGTGGCGAGCGTCGTTGAGGACGGTCCTGCCGCCAAGGCCGGCATTCAGGAGGGCGACGTCATCACCAAGTTGGGCGACGACGAGATTACGAGCGCCGATGGCCTGATTATCGCGCTGCGCAGCCACGAGGTGGGCGAGAAGGTCGAGATCACGCTCATGCGCGGCAAGGAAGAGAAGAAGGTCACCGTCGAGCTGGGCTCCGATGAGGAGCTGCAGAACCAGCAGCAGGACGACAGTTCGACCGACACCGGCAACGGCGGTATTACCGACGAGCAACTGCGCCAGTACCTGGAGGAGCTGCTGGGCCAGCAGGGCCAGGGTCAAGGTTACGGCCAGGGGTTCTAGCGAGCCGTTTCGCACATACCAATGCCAGAGGGGCTGTCCCACCAACGCGGGACAGCCCCTCTTTTCTTATTGATCCGTTGGGGACGGAGGAAAACGGATCACTTGGGGCTGACAAGGGCATGGTTTGATCGCGCGATCCACCCCGGTCCGGGCGCTGCCGATTCGGTGCGGTTCGAAAGGGTTATTCGGCCCCATCGTGACCGGTGGTACTCTTGTATCCGTTTGAAATCGAGCGAAGGAGTGCCGCTATGGAGCAATCGAGCCTGTTTGGTGACGGTGTGGACATCGATACCGAAACGCCCGCGAGTGCGGATGCCGCCGCGCCGACCGACGCCCATGCCCAGGCGGCAGCGCGTGCGGCCGAGCTGCGCCACGAGCTCGATTACCACGCCTATCGCTACTACATGCTCGATGCGCCCGAGATCACGGACACCGCCTTTGACAAAATGCTCGTTGAGCTGCAGGAAATCGAGGCCACCTACCCCGACCTGGTGACGCCCGACAGCTATACCCAGCGCGTGGGCGGCTACGTGAGCGAGCAGTTTACGCCGGTCACGCACATGGCACGCATGTATTCCATGGACGATGCCATGGATCTGGACGAGCTCGACGCGTGGCTCCAACGAACCGAGGATGCGCTCGGCGCAGGTAGCGTCACCTATACCTGCGAGCTTAAGATTGACGGTCTGGGCGTGGCGCTTACCTACCAAAACGGCACTTTCGTGCGCGCGGCCACGCGCGGCGATGGCACCACGGGCGAGGACGTATCGCTCAATGTGCGTACCATCAAGGATGTGCCCATGCACCTGTCCGAGCCGGCGCTCGCCCACATGGGCGCCGACCGCGAGCGCACCATCGAGGTACGCGGCGAGGTCTATATGCCCAAGGGTAGCTTTGTCCGCCTGAATGAAGAGGCCGATGCCGAGGGACGCGACCCCTTCGCCAACCCGCGCAACGCCGCTGCTGGCAGCCTGCGTCAGAAGGATCCCAAGGTTACGGCGCGGCGCGATCTGGCCACCTTTATCTATGCCATCGCCGATACCGATCCACTGCACGTCCACAGCCAGCGCGAGTTCCTCGATTGGCTGCGTAGCGCCGGCTTTAGCGTCAACCCCAACGTGGCTCGCTGTGCCACGCCGGCCGAGGTCCACGAGTTCTGCGCCCAGGCGCTCGAGCATCGCGGTGACCTGGACTACGACATCGACGGCGTGGTCGTAAAGGTCGACAGCTTTCAGCAGCAGCTCGACCTGGGCTTTACCGCCCGCGCGCCGCGCTGGGCCATTGCCTTTAAGTTCCCGCCCGAGGAAAAGAAGACCGTCCTGCGCGAAATTCGCATCCAGGTGGGCCGCACCGGCGTGCTCACGCCGGTCGCCGAGTTCGACCCGGTGACGGTCGCCGGCTCCACCATCGCGCGTGCCACGCTGCACAACATCGACGAGATCCGTCGCAAAAACGTGCGCGAGGGCGATACCATCATCGTGCACAAGGCGGGCGACGTAATCCCCGAGGTCGTGGGCCCGGTGCTCGACAAGCGCCCGGCCGATTCGGTTGACTGGCGTATGCCCGAGGTTTGCCCCGTGTGCGGCAGCCCCGTGGTCCACGAGGATGGCGAGGTGGCCTACCGCTGCGTGTCCATCGACTGCCCCGCGCAGCTCAAGGAGCGCCTGCTCCACTGGGTGAGCCGTGGCTGCATGGACGTCGACGGCCTAGGCGACGAGATCGTCGACAAGATGATCGCCGCCGGCCTGATCCACGATGTCGCGGACTTCTACCAGCTCACGGTCGACGACATCGCCGGACTGGACACGGGCCGCACCTATGCCAGCTCCAACAGCAAAAAGGGCGTCAAGAAGGGCGACCCCATTCCGGTAGGCCTCAAGACGGCTGAGAAAATCATCGCCGAGCTCAACAAGTCCAAGAGCCAGCCGCTCGGTCGCGTGCTGTTTGCCCTGGGTATCCGCCACGTGGGCAAGAGTGTGGGTGAGGTCATCGCCGAGCGATTCCTGTCGATTGACAAGCTCATCTTGGCGAGCGAAGAGGACATCGCCGAGTGCGAGGGCATCGGTCCCAAGATTGCGGCGAGCGTCAAGCAGTTCCTGGCCGTGCCCGAAAACCTTGCCGTGCTGGAACGTCTGCGCCAAGCGGGCCTTTCGCTCGAGGTCGACCTGGGCGCCGCGCATGCGCAAGCCGCAGCCGACGCTGGCGTGGCGGGCGAGCTCGCCGACGCACAACCACTCGCGGGTCTGACCTTCGTGCTCACCGGTACGCTTGTCAACCGCACGCGCGACGAGGCGGGCGCCGCGCTCAAGGTGCTCGGCGCCAAGGTTTCGGGCAGCGTGTCGAAGAAGACGAGCTATCTGGTCGCTGGCCCCAAAGCAGGCTCCAAGCTCACCAAGGCCGAGCAGCTGGGTGTACCCGTGCTGGACGAGGACGCGCTCGAGCAGATCTTGGCTACTGGTCAGGTGCCCCAGGCTTAGTGCATCGATAACCAAATTAGAAAACCTCCCGGAAAGGTTGATACTTTCCGGGAGGTTTTTATTTGGACGGGGCAACCGGCACCGTGATCTGCGTCACATAGGTCGCGGGGTCGTCGCTGATGATGTCGTCGATAAGGGCGATCTCGCGTGAGGGGCCAGCGGGGGACAGCCCGTGTTCGCGCATATAGCCGAGCAGCTGCTTATAGCGCGGGCCCGCTTGCCCGTGTGTGCCGCGGAAGCTTATGGTCAGGCACCGCGCGGCGGGCCGCACCTCGACATCGCCCACGTAATCATCGGTGTCATCGAGCAGTAGAAAGACCTCGTCGTAGCCATCAAAGTCGCCGGCGGCGAGGCGCTCGGCGCTAATCCCGACGCCTAAGTTGCCCAGAAAGACAAAGGTCTCGTGCTGGCCTTTCTGCAGCTGACGAATCTGCCACTCCAGCGCATAGGCGTCGGTAGGGTTGACGCGTTCGCGCAACACGGCGCAGCGAAGCTCGGGCGCATCGATTGTGCAAATGGTATCGAGCTCGGTGTTCAAGGCATCGTGGAGCAGCGCAAGTCGGTTGTCAATCTTGCGTGACACGCGTTCGAGCTCGCGGCGCTTGCGCTCGATGAGCTCCTGCTGCTGAGCCAGCTGCCGCTGCATAAGGTCCACATCGCGCGTGGTCACAAACTCGCGGATTTGTGCTAACGGCAAGTTGAGAACGCGCAGGTGGCTGATGGTGTTGAGGGTGGAAAGCTGCCGCGATCCGTAGTAGCGGTACCCACTTGCCGGATCGATGTGCGCCGGGTCCAGCAAGCCCATCTGCTCGTAATGACGTAGCGTCCCCACGCTCAGGTTAAACAGGCGCGCCACCTCGCCAATGCGGAGCAGGCCCTCGGTATGTTCGGTTGACGAGTCGGCCATGGGACCGCTCCTTTCGGTAAAAAACAGGGGAGGGGCGCCAGGCCTGCGTTGCCCCGCTACGCCACCAACTTGTCAAAAGCCCCGCGCCGGTTGAGCACGGTAAACGCGACAACACAGATGACCGCCGACAAAATCGATCCGCACGGCGAGGCGATGCCCATGGGAAACAGCGTGTCGGAATAGGCGTTCGACAGCAGCCACGCGCCCGGCACGCGAATGAGCGCCACGGCCAGCACGTTGTGCGCAAAGCCGATGTAGCTCTTGCCGTATGCAGCGAAAAAGCCACTAAAGCAAATGTGGATGCCGGCAAAAATCGCGTCGAAAATATAGCTGCGCATATAGCCGGTGCCGGCCGCGACCACCGCAGCGTCCTTGGCAAAAAAGCCGATAAACGCCGGCGCCACCAGCCACATCAGCACCGTGATCAGGCAGCCGTACACCACCGAGATCGTCATGGCGTCCTTGAGTACCTGACGCGCGCGGTCGCCCTTGCCCGCGCCGGCATTTTGCGCCGTGAGCGCGCTGACGGTGGCACCCATGGAACTCGGCACAATGAACAAAAAGCTGATCATCTTCTCGACCAGGCCCACGGCGGCGGCGTCGACGAGCCCTCGGTGGTTGGCGATGACGGTGATAAACATAAACGCCACCTGGATGCAGCCGTCCTGTACGGCCACAGGCACGCCAATCTTAAGAATGCTGCCGAGCACCTCGGGCTGGGGGCGCAGGTCGCTGCGCTTAACGTGGATGTTCGTGCGGCGGCTCTTAAGCCACACGAGCGCGAGGGCAACGCTGGCCGTCTGGGCGGTTACCGTGCCGAGCGCCGCACCCACGGGGCCGAGCCCCATGTGGCCGATAAACAGAAAGTCGAGCGCGATGTTGATGATGCATGCCACGCCAATCACGTACATGGGCGAGCGCGAATCGCCCAGGCCGCGAAAAATGGCCGAGAGGATGTTGTACGCGGCGATAAAGGGAATGCCCATAAAGCAGATGCGCAGGTAGGCGGCGGTTCCTTCGACCGCCTCGGCCGGCGTGCCAATGAGTGCCACGATCTGCGGGCACAGTGCGAGCAGGACAGCGGCCAGCACCACCGAGACACCCATAAAGAGTGTGATGGTGTTGCCGATGGCGGTCTCGGCGCGGTCAAACCGGCGCGAGCCCACGGCGTGGCCGACGATGACCGTCGTTCCCATGGCCAGACCCACGAGCGTCACGGTAATGATATAGAGCGTCTGCGCGCCATTGCCCACGGCGGTGATGCCGGCGGCGCCGCTAAACTGCCCCATCATGTACAGGTCGGCCATGCCGTAGAGCATCTGCAAAAAGTACGAGAGCATATAGGGCAGGGCAAAGACCGCGATGGTCTTAAGGACATTGCCACGTGTGAGGTCGTGTTCCATGGGCGGGGCTTTCTGGCTGGGTTTGTTTACGTACCAGTGTAGTGAAAACCCTACAACGATTGTAGAGTCAAGGTTTGTGTTGACGCCGAAGCGAAAAAGTCTCGCGCACCATTATTCCGAGTGAATATGGACACACATCACGAGAACTCGCCGCCGGCGCTAACCTTGCAGAAAACGATTTCGGAATACTTGACACCATTATTCGGCGCGCAATAATACGTGCATTTGCGAACAACGTTTGATGGGGGTTGAACCTGCGTGCGCAATCTCAAAATACTGTTTTCCTATCTAGGGGCATACCGTCGCGATGCCATCCTCGGCGTGTTCTTTGTGTCGGTCGAGACGGTGCTCGAGCTGTTTATCCCGGTCATCATGGCCAACATCATCGATGTGGGCGTGCCTGCGGGTGATATCAACTACATGCTGCTACAGGGTGCGTACATGTTGGTGTGCGCTGCGCTTTCGCTGGTACTGGGCTTGGGTTATGCCCGCACGTCCGCCCGCGTTGCCTCGGGCCTAGGCGCTAACCTGCGCGAGGCCGAGTACAAAAAGATTCAAACGCTCGCCTTTGGCAACCTGGACAACTACGACGCCAGCTCGCTCGTCACCCGCATGACCACGGACATCACCGTTATCCAAAATGCTGTGGGCAACGGCTTTCGCCCTATGGTGCGCGGCCCGGTGACGCTTATCGTCGGCCTTATCTACGCGCTGATGCTGTCGCGCCCGCTCGCCACCGTCTTTGCGATCATCTTGCCCGTGCTGGCAATCGTGCTGGGCGTCATCACCTATCGCGTGAGCCCGCTCTACCGCCAACTCCAGACCTCGATGGACCACCTCAACGGCGTGGTACAGGAAGACCTCACCGCCGTGCGTGCCGTCAAGGCCTACGTTCGTACCGAGCACGAGGAGGCCAAGTTCGACACCGTCAATACCGAGCTCGCGCGCACTGCGACAAAGACCTTTGGCAGCGCGGTGCTCAACCTGCCGGTGTTTCAGCTGTCGATGTACGTGGCTGCGCTCTCCATCCTGTGGATTGGCGGCCGCATGATTCTCGCCGGCAAGCTGGGCGTGGGCTCGCTCACGGGCTTTATGAGCTACGTGCTGCTGATCATGAATTCGCTCATGATGATTTCCAACGTGTTTTTGCTGCTCACGCGCGCTCTTACGAGTGTGGGCCGTATCGCCGAGGTGCTCGATGAGGAGCCCTTTATCGCCAACCCCGCGGGAGACCTCGCGATTGCGGCGCCAGCGGACGGCAGTATCGAGTTTCGCGACGTTTCCTTTAAATACCGCACGGATGCAGCCGAGGATGTGCTCGAGCATATCGACCTTCGCATCGAGAGCGGCTCGACGGTGGGCATCCTCGGCGGCACGGGCTCGGGCAAGAGCTCACTTGTGCAGCTGATTGCGCGCCTGTACGACGCTACCGAGGGCGCCGTGCTTGTGGGCGGACGTGACGTGCGTGACTACGACCTCGCGACCCTACGCGACGCCGTGGGCATTGTGCTGCAAAAGAACGTGCTGTTTACGGGCACCGTGCGCGAGAATCTGCAGTGGGGCAATCCGCAGGCGTCGGACGATGAGCTCCTCGCGGCTTGCCGCGCGGCGTGCGTGGACGAGTTCCTTGATCGCATCGGCGGGCTGGACGGCGAGTTGGGCCAAGGCGGCGCCGGTGTCTCGGGTGGCCAGAAGCAACGCCTGTGCATCGCGCGCACGCTGCTCAAGCATCCGCGCGTGCTCATTTTTGATGACTCCACCAGCGCGGTCGATATGGCGACCGACGCAAAGATTCGCGAGCACATCGCTCGGATTCCCGATGCGACCGTGCTCATCATCGCCCAGCGCATCGCGAGTGTCATGGATGCCGATCGCATTGTGGTATTGGACGACGGTCGTGTCCACGGCGTGGGCACGCACGAGGAACTGCTAGCGGGCGACAACATATACCAGGAGATTTATGCCTCGCAGATGGAGTTTGCGAGGAACGCGGACGCCGGCGACGGCAGCGACGATGGTTGCGCGAATGATCCGTTTTCCTCCGTCCCTGGCGGATCGCCCTTGGAAGGGGGTGAGCGCCATGCCTAAGACCGCAGCCCAAGCACGCCCGGCCGACCTCAAGCGCACCGTGCGCCGCCTGCTCTCCTACATGGGGCATGCCAAGTTCTCGTTGCTCGCGGTGGGCGTGCTCGCCTCCGTCGCCGCCATCGCGAGCCTCGCCGGCACCTACATGGTGCGCCCCATCGTTAACGGTTTGGCTACGGGCGGGGAGGAACTGCTCGCCAAGCAGGTCATCCTGACGGCGGTCATCTACGCCGCGGGCGTGCTCTCGGCCCTGGGCTACTCGCAGATTATGGTGCGCGCGGCCCAACGCGTGGTGTCCGATATTCGCCGCGATCTGTTCGCGCACATCCAGACGCTGCCGCTCAGTTATTTTGACAGCACGCGCTCGGGCGACATCATGAGCTTTTTCACCAACGATGTCGACACCGTCTCCGAGGCGCTCAACAACAGCTTTGCCAACGTGATTCAGGCCGCCATTCAGGTTGTGGGCACCACGGCCATGCTCATCATCCTTAACTGGCAGCTCACGATTATCACACTCGTGTGCGATGCGGCCATTGTGCTGTATGCGCGCTACTCGGGCGCGCGCTCTAAGCGTTTCTTTGCTGCCCAGCAGGCATCGCTTGGCGACCTGGACGGATATATCGAAGAAATGGTCTCGGGCCAAAAGGTCATCAAGGTCTTTAACCGTGAGACGGCGAATGTCGCCGGCTTCACCTGCCGCAACGACGAGCTTCGCCGCACCGGTACCGCCGCCGTGAGCTATGCCAACTCCATGGTGCCCATGACCGTCGTGATTGGCTACGTCAACTATGCCATCGTCGCCGTGGCGGGCGGCATGCTCTGCATCAAGGGGCTCGCCGACGTAGGTGCGCTCGCGAGCTACCTGGTCTTTGTGCGCCAGGCCGCCATGCCCATCAACCAGTTTACGCAGCTCGGCAACTTCTTGCTCAACGCGTTGGCCGGTGCCGAGCGCCTGTTTGCGGCTATGGACCTTAAACCCGAGGTGGACGAGGGCTGCGTGGAGCTGGTGCAGACGGGCGACGCCGCATGGGCGTGGAAGATTCCCGAGGGTCAGGGCGTGGGCGCGTACGGGCACTTGCATGATATGGTTGCTGTTGATGAGTCGGGCCGCGCGGTGGCTGCCGACGGCACCGAGCTCACGTGCGGCTTGGTCCCGCTTGCCGGCGACGTGCGCTTCCATGCCGTGGATTTTTCCTACGTGCCGGGCACCCGTGTGCTCACGGATCTCAACCTGTTTGCCAAGCCGGGGCAAAAGATCGCGTTTGTGGGCTCGACGGGCGCCGGCAAGACGACCATTACCAACCTCATCAACCGCTTCTACGAGGTCGATGACGGCGAGATCACGTACGACGGCATCGACGTCAAGCACATTGCCAAGGCCAGCCTGCGCGGGTCGCTCGGCATTGTGCTGCAGGATACGCACCTGTTTAGCGGCACCATTGCGCAGAACATCCGCTTTGGCAAGCTCGACGCGACCGACGAGGAGGTGCGCGCCGCTGCCGAGGCCGCCTGCGCGGATTCGTTTATCCGCCGCCTGCCTAGAGGGTACGACACACCGGTCACGGCCGACGGCGCCAACCTGTCGCAGGGCCAGCGTCAGCTGCTCGCCATCGCGCGCGTGGCCGTCGCCGATCCGCCGGTGCTCATCCTGGACGAGGCCACGAGTTCCATCGACACGCGTACCGAAAAGCTCATCGAGCGCGGTATGGACCGCATCATGCGCGGTCGCACCACGTTTATGATCGCGCACCGCCTGTCCACTGTCCGCGACGCCGACGCCATCATGGTCCTCGAACACGGCCGCATCATCGAGCGCGGCACGCACGAAGAGCTGCTCGCCCAGCACGGCGAGTACTGGCAGCTGGCGCATGGCTTAAAAGAGTTGGATTAACCCGTTCGAGCACGATGCTTTGACCCCTCCGTGCCTCTCACCTCGCCTCAAACCATCACAACATTCGACGATTTTTGCCAAAATCGGGAAAAGCGTCGAATGTTGTGATGGTTTTTCTGCCACTCGACCGGGTGGAGTCGCTTTCTTGCGCACGAAGGTGTGCGGACCCGTGGGCAGGGGAATAAGGTTGGTTATCCGACTCCATTGGAGGGCTCATGGACCTGCCGATCGTCCTGTCCCATAAGACTGCCTGGCTGTACCACAACGTGGCGCGCCCGTCCGAGCCGCTCTCGCGAGCAAGCAGCCTATACGATGAGGACTCGCTTGCTAACGAGGCGGAGCCGACTGCGAGCCTGCCCAAATTGGGACTCGATGCCAAAGGGCTGAGGGCTTCAACGGCAGCTGGGATCGTTACCGACTATCTGGTTTCGCTTGGTATTCCACGAGAAGAGCTCGATCATATCGACACGCTCGTCAACTTCGATTTTGAGCGCTCGACGCCGGCTGGATTTAGGTGCCACGTGTTTGGGGCGCCGGTACCTCCAGGCCATCTTATCGAGGTGGCAGAGGGCCTTCTGGTGGTTGATGAGGCCATGTGCTTTGTCCAAGCGGGTTCGTGGATGAGCGAGCCCGAGCAGCTGGAATATGGCTACGAAATCTGCGCCCGATACCATTTGAATCATCTGTCGACAGGCGATTATATCGAGATGGGGCAGAGGTATACCGTTGCCGACTTGATTGACTATTGCAATGAGAACCGATCTCGTCAGGGGGCTATACGCGCGACCGCCGTGCTCAAGCGCGTGCACGATGGCGCGCGGTCGCCCATGGAGACGGCCACCGCAATCATGGTCGTAGCAAAGCGTTCCCAGGGAGGGCTGGGATACGCCAAGGTTGAGCTCAACCATCGGGTCGATGTTCCCAACGAGTTCAAGTATCTCGCTAAGGCCGGGTATTTCGAGATCGACGTATACGCGCCTGCGAGCGGTACGGGGATTGAATACAACGGCTCGGACCATCTTGATAAACAGCGCAGCGCGTCGGACGCGGAGCGTATGACCGTGCTGAGCGCGCTGGGCTTTAGGATGATCGTCCTCACCGGGACTCAGTTTGCCCACCAGCTGCAATTGCATCGGGCGATGAACGCCATCGCGCTCGCTATGGGCCTCAAGTGCGACCGAAGCGAGGTGTTCCAGAAACGGCAGAACGACCTGCGAGAATTCGTGATTCGACACTGGGATGGCGGCCTTTAGGGGCGCTTTGGTCCTTCTACGGGGTGCCGTGGGCAGGCAGACCATCACAACATTCGACGTTTTTTGCCAAAAACGAGAAAAGCATCGAATGTTGTGATGGTTTGCGTGTTGAGGATGGGCTTGGAAAGTCCGTTTTGCTCGAAGCGACCTGTCCTGTCGTACGGGTGTCGGCATGATTCTCGCATGGGGTATTATGTTTTCCGAAGAATAAAACGCCGCGTGAGGGGAGGGTTGCGTGGACGGGCACGTGCAACATGACGGCTTTGGCCGCGATATCAACTACCTGCGCATTGCCGTTACCGACAAGTGCAATTTCCGCTGCATTTACTGCATGCCGGCCGATGGCGTGGCGCCCCGTGCACACGACGAGCTGCTCAGCGCCGAGGAAATCGCCCGCTTTGTGCGCATGGTGGCGGGGGAGGGCATTCGCCGCGTACGCCTGACGGGTGGCGAGCCGCTGGTCAGCCGCCGTATTATTCCGCTCATTCGTGATATCCGCGCGATTCCGCAGATCGAGGACATTTCGCTCACCACCAATGGCGCCCTGCTGCCCAAGCTGGCGCCGCAGCTCAAAGACGCCGGTCTTAACCGCGTCAACATTTCGCTCGACACGCTCGACCCTACGCTCTTTGGAAAGATCACGCGCCTGGGTCGACTCGAGCAGACCATGGCCGGCATCGACGCGGCGCTGGCTTGGGGCTTTGAGCCCGTTAAGGTCAACTGCGTTGTGGTGCGCCGACTCAACCAGGATGTGGCGGCCCTTGCGCGGCTCACGCTCGACCGACCCATCCACCTGCGCTTTATCGAATACATGCCCATCGGTGACGAGCGCACGAGCTCGCATTGCGCCGTAGACCCTCACGCGCCCGCGCTCAATCCCGAGCTGTGGGACGCGAGCGACACCGTGCCGAGCGACGAGCTGCGGGCGCGCATCAATGCCGGGGCCGCGGCGGCGGGACTGGGCGAGCTCGAGCTCGAGCCGCTCGACATCAACGACGCTCCTGCCGGCGCGGGCCCTGCGCGCTACTGGCACTTTCCGGGCGCGGCGGGAACGGTTGGCTTCATCAGCGCCATGTCCAACCATTTTTGCGCGAATTGCAACCGTCTGCGCCTGACGGCCGATGGCAACGTGCGTCCGTGCCTGTTCAGCGATGCCGAGTATTCGGTGCGTGAGGCGTTGCGCCGTGGTGATGATATGCAGGTACTTTCGATTTGGCGCGATGCCGTGGCCCACAAACCGCAGGAACACGCGATAATTGAGGGCACGCAACGATTTATGTCCCAAATCGGAGGATGATCATATGGCCAAGAGCAGGTACGCCGATGCCACCAAGGCCGCTCGCAGGGCCGCGATGTCTTCCCACAAAGCCACGGCTGCGGCCAGCGATGCCGTTGCAGGCGCGCAGCCGTCTGCCGGTGCTGCCACTGAGCCCGCCCGTGACGCCCGTCGTGACGAGCTGACGCACGTGGACGCCAAGGGCGAGGTGCGCATGGTCGACGTGTCCGACAAGGCCGAGACCCATCGCATTGCTATCGCCGAGGGCACTATCCTCATGCATCCTGAGACGCAGGCTATGGTGCTGCAGGACCGCGCCAAAAAGGGCGACGTGCTTGCCTGCGCGCGCGTGGCGGGCATTATGGCCATCAAACGCACAAGCGACATCATCCCCATGTGCCATCCGTTGCTCATTACCAAGAGCAAGTGCGACATTGCGCCCATTGCTTCGGCGGGGACGCCGGCCGAGGACGTGCCCGAGGGCTGGGCGCCGGCGCGCGTTGACGGGCAGGTTGGCTTTCATGTATTGGTTACGGCCGGCGTGACGGGTAAGACGGGTATCGAGATGGAGGCCCTGACTGGAGCGAGTGCTGCGTGCTTAACAATCTATGACATGTGCAAGGCGGTCGATCGCGGCATGGAGATCGTCGACGTGCGCCTGCTGCACAAGGAGGGCGGCCGCTCGGGCGTGTGGGACCGCGCAGAGCGTCAGGCCGCTGCTGTTGAGGCCGTGGCCGCTGACGGTGCCGCGCCCGCGGGCGCACCCGTCGCCGTCGCGCCCGCAGCTCCGACACCGGCCGTCCCCGCGATCGCGTTTATCGGCTACCAAAACTCGGGCAAGACCACACTCGTCGAGAAGGTTATCGCCGAGCTCACCCGCCGCGGCCTGCGCGTGGGTTCTCTCAAGCATCACGGGCACCACGGCTTTGATATCGACGTGCCCGCTAAGGACACCTGGCGCCATCACCAGGCCGGATCAAAGCACGTGGGCCTCATCTGTGCCACGCGCTGGGCGGAGTACGCCGACACGCGCGAGGAGGACGAGATGCCCGCGCGCGAGCTGCTGTCGCGTTACAACGATGTCGACGTGGTGATCATCGAGGGTTACAAGACCGAGGGCTTCGACAACATCGTCGTCGCGCGCTCCGGTGTCGACCGTCTGCGCGGCAAGAGCTCGCTCGACCTGGTCGATGGCCACACGCTGGCCCTTGCCTGCAACGAGGCCCTGGCGCGTCAGGCCTTCGACGCCGGCTTTGCGACCCGAGCCATCAACATCAACGACGCCCGAGCCATCTGTGATCTTATCCAAGATCACCTTCAGGCTTGACGCTGCGCCGGCCCCAAGCACCCCATCTCGCCCCTCAAGCCGTCGCTCGCGTACCAAAGTACGCGTCGCTCCTCTTTCGGGGCGACCTGGGGCACTTGGAACCGGCTCGCTGCGTTGCCATAACATGCCAAATAGGAACAGGTTTATTTTGGCAGGTTTTATCTGGGCAAACGTCATTTCCACCACAAAGGGGCCAGGCACCTTTGTGGTGGTTTTTGCTTTGGTAGATGTGTGGGACATGCCTTACAATCTACCAAGTGGTTCATGACGGGCGGAAAACGGAGAGAAGGGGCTTGATGCGTCCTTAATGTTTCATGCGGATAGATTGATTTGACAGACGGTGGCGAATGCCCACCGTCCGCATTCGTATGAAACAAGGAGTCTCTATGCTCGCCCCTCTTTTCTCAAAGCCTCAATCATCGTTGTCCGTGCAGGCCAAGCGCCTGGTGGCGATGCGCTTTCTCATCTACACCGGTTTTCAGACCAGCTACTTTATCGGCGTCATCGGAACGCTCACCTATGCAGACGATGCCTCGGTTGTGGCGACATCGCTGGCCGTTCTGTTTATGAACGTATTCGTGATCTTGGGATCCTTTGCGGGTGGCGCTGCGCTCGACGCCTGGGGTCCGCGCCGTCATTTCCGGGCGAGTATCGTCGGCACGTTGGCAACCGGCGCGGCAATTCTCGCCTTTGGCAGCGCGACCGAAACAGTCCTTGCCGGCGCGGTACTCCTGGGCTTTGTGATGGGATTTGCCCAGCCCATTGCCACGTCCTATCCGGCGTATCTCACCGACGACCCCGTCGAGCTCAAAGACATCAACTCCGCTATCGCCATGTTTTCAAACGTGAGCATCATCGTTGGCCCCACACTGGGCGGCTTTGTCGCGGCGGCCGCGTCGTCGCGCGCGGTGTTCGTGCTCATGATGATCTTTACCGTACTGGCGCTCGTCGCCGGTTGGGGCTTTAGGCCGCAAGCAGGTCACGTCGCCACGCGCGAAAGCGGTCCCGCGAACAGCAGCGCAACGGCAAGTACCGCCAGCCAAAGCCCCGACCCCAGCGCGTCCACCCGCGCCACCTTCGCGACCAGCATCAAGACGGTCTTTACCAACAGCGTCCTCGCGCTACTTTTCTGCATCATCTTCCTCTCGAACTTTGGCTACGGTGCCTTCGATCCGCTGGAGTCGTTCTTCTACCGCGATGTCCTGCACGTCGGTGTCGAATGGATGGGCTGGCTCTCGTCGGCCTCGGGCGTGGGCGCGGTGCTGGGCGCCGTCGTTGCGCTCCGTTTGCCGCCGCACCTGGTCAACCTTAAAACGCTGCTCGGGGCGCTTATGTCCGTGGGCGTGGGAAGTCTGCTCTATGTGGGGACGCCGTACGTGGGTGTAGCCCTTGTCGGCCAGATTGTCCTTGGCGTGGCCTGGGGCGTCGTCAACCCGCTCCACAACACGATCGTGCAAACGACGGCTCCGCTCGAGCAGCTCGGTCGCGTCAACTCGGTCATGGGCTTTGGCAACATGTTCGCCGGCGTGGCCCCGCTGGCGATTGCCCCGTGGCTGGCGGCGACGTTTGGTGTGCAGCAGACGCTCATCGGGGCGGGCATGGTCGTGACGGCGGTTCCCGCGGCGTTGCTGCTGTTTGGACGCCGACATTTTGATCGTGCCACAAGGCAGTAAAAACCATCACAACATTCAATGAAAATCGCGATTTTGCCGAAAAACGTCGAATGTTGTGATGGTTTGCGCCTCGGGCCAGGTCACCCTTCGGGTCCGGCCACCACAAAGGGGCCAGCCACCTTTGTGGTGGTTTTTGCTTTGACGGGCCGCGCCTGGGCCTTGGTATACCATGTACACCATTTCCGACCGCATTCAGCATCGCCGCACAACCCAGAAAGGCCCCCCATGGACACCACCTTCAGCCACATCAAAGCCGTGTTCTGCGACATCGACGGCACGTTGCTCACGAGCCAGCACACGGTGTCTCCGCACACCGTGGCGGCGATTCGCGCCCTGCGCGAGCGCGGCGTGCTCTTTGGCCTGTGCACCGGGCGCGACGCCCAGGCGACCGAGGCCATGTTTGGGCTCTGGGGTATCGAAGGCCTGGTAGACGTGCTGGTGGGCTGCGGCGGCGCCGAAGTCATCGATCGTGCGCACGGCATCAACGAGCTGAGCTACCCGCTACCGGGCGAGACCATCGCGCACATCTGCGAGCACATGGCGGACCTGCCGGCAACGCCCGTTTGCCCTCGGGACGGCGTGCTCTATGTGCCCGAGAGCAATGCATGCGTCGAGCACCTGTCGCGTGTCGACGGCGTGCCCTACAAGGTGGTCGACTTTGCCGAGTTTTTGCGCGAGCCGCAGACCAAGGTGATGTTTACCATGGCGCCCGAGGCGATGCCGCAGGTCATCGAGCGGGCGTCGTCGCTCGCCGACGACACCGTTAAGGCGGCGGCTCTTCAGACCACGCAGCGACTCTACGAATTCATGGATCCGCGCGTGTCCAAGACGCGCGGCCTTGTGCGCGTGGCGGAGCTCAACGGCATGGAGCTCCAGAACATCTGCGTGTTTGGTGATGCCGATAACGACACCTGCATGGTGGCCGACGCCGGCGTGGGTGTGGCCATGGCAAATGGCAGCGACGCCACCCGCGCCGCAGCTGATTTTGTAACCGCGAGCAACGACAAAGACGGCATCGCGATCTTTATCGAGGAGCATCTGCTGTAGCGCCGGGGGAGAACCGCCACAATGGGGATAGGCACCTTTGTGGTGGCCTCAGGCGATTTGGGCGAGTTGATGCCTGCAATCTGCGCGCAAATACCAATATGGTTGTCTGAACATTACGCTTCTGACTACCGATGAGTTAAAGATATTCTCATCAGTTTGGTAGGGTATTTCTCCCGGTAAATGACCTACAGCTCATGGTCAATTTTCGACTGTTTACAGGATGTTTACTCTTGAGCAAAATGTTGTGCAAATAAATCTAATGCCATTAAAAAATGATGGGCAACTAAATTACCAGTAGAAACAAAAAATAGATAGCGAATAAACGAAGGTAAATCTGAGCAATTGTCAAGAGAATTGACAATTGACAATTCGCTACAAAACTATCGGTTTATTTGCCCATATGTTTAAACAATCGTTAGAATAGTCATTACTAAGCGTGCGCAATTACAGATTGCGCAGATACGTTTGATAGTGAAAGAGCAAGATCGCGGTCTCTTGGGGAGGAGACATCGATGAAAGCAAATTCAGACAAATCTAAGCAGAGTAATAAAGCGACGCGCCGTGTGCTGGCAGGCGTTTTGTGCGGAGCCTCCGTGTTGAGCCTGGTACTGTCGCTCGTCATGCCTCCAATCTCGCAGGCCATTGCCAACGATGCCCAGACGGTTTCTGCCGAGGAAACCGTAACGGCGGGTGGTTCCTCAACTGAGTCTACTGATGTAGGAAACACCAACAACGGTGATACCGAAAACCAGAATAGCGACGATGCCGAGAATGGCGCGAGCGAAGACGCCGCTGCCGCAGGCCTGCCGTCCGACGACACGAAGGTCGAGGGTGACACGCAGCCTTCCGACGCACCGCCCGCGGATGATGATAATAACGATGAAAACGCTATCGCTCCCGTCAGTGCCGATGGCTATACCGAGGTAAGCGGCGATGTTGCTGGGGTGTTTACCAATGGCGGCAAGTTCCGACTGACGGATTATGCCTATTCGGATAAGCAGATCACTATCAGCAAAGACACCACCATCGATCTTAACGGCAACATGCTCTGTAACCGTTCTGGCGGCTTAGACTCCTTCTTTGTGGTCGAAAACGGAGCCACGCTCACTATCGAGGATTTAGGCCAAACAACAATAGATGCACCAAGTTCGGTCGATACGGCCAATACGCCGGCGGGTCAGCTTGCGAGTATGGAGTGGGAAAAGGGAAGCAGCTCTAATAACGGCACTCCTAAGAGTCTTACTTACTATGAGACTAAGAGCACGCCCAAGACAGATGGACTTGGCACCACCGAGACTACGTACAGGCATTTCGTTACGGGCTTTGGCGCTATCGATGCAGCATCGGACAGCGGTTCCGTAAAGTATGTGGTCAACGTTGAAGCGGGTGGCATACTCAATCTCAAGGGCGGCATGATTACCACGGCTGCCAATCTGGGCAACAACGGTCATGTGATTTATTCCGAGGGTACAGTCAAAATCGAGGGCGGTTACGTCACCAACGGCAACGGCGGTGGCTGGGGCGGTGGCCTGTGCATAGCAGGCACGAATCCCAAACTCGAAATGACAGGCGGTGTGGTCGCGGGAAACAAGGCGGCTGCTGGCGGCGGCATCTTTGCTGACTTTACAGCCACCCTGAACCTTGCGGGCGGAATTATCTCTGGCAACGCTACGTATGGAAATCCCATCAACAATGGTGAAGACACCGGCGACGGTGGCTACGGTGGCGGTGTTTATACCAAGGGTGCAAACGTTACCATTAGCGGTTCTGCCTGTATAACTAACAACCGAGTCAACGATCGCATCACTTGGGATAAACTTTACAACAATGGCCTGCTCGGTGGCGGCGGCATTGCATGCACACATGGTGGCAAGCTCAGTATAGCGGACGGCTTGATTACGGCTAACTATTCCCATGAGGCTGGCGGTGGCGTCTACGCAGGCCTTGATTATCAACTTTATCCGAACACCTCCCACATTCATCCGTACATGTGCGGATGAATGTGGGAACCCGATACCCTGAGGGCCGGATCGGCCGGCCCCGGGAGATCGGAGGACGGCATGTCCGGAAAGAAGAAGAGCGG
>DBFDVR010000060.1:0-50956 GCA_048321375.1 Collinsella sp. | reverse complement strand
TTGCCGGCAAAGTTCGACTTGCCGTTGCCGGCCTGCGCGTGCGCGGGCGCCGTTGCGCGAGGCTTGCGGGCTTCGGGGCTGCGCAGCTCCTCGGTTCGCTCGGCAATCTCCTCGGCGCTAAAGCCGACCTCGGCCATGGCGTCCTCGATGGGCAGGCGGCGCACGATATAGCAGTGGTGCACCTTCTGGTTGCGCGCGAAGTCCTCGGGGATGGTCTGTGCCGTAATGTCCTCCAGCACCACGCCCGCGCGTGCGAGCTTGCGCGTCTCGGGGCGGAAGCCGCGCAGGTTGCAGCTAAAGATGGCATGTCCGCCCTGTGCGAGCAGGCGCGACACGCCGGCCAAAAGCTCAACATGGTCGCGCTGAACATCCCAGGTGCGACGGCCCATCTTGGACGAGTTCGAGAACGTGGGCGGGTCGACAAAGATCAGGTCCCAGCGGTTGCGCGTCTGGCGCTGGTCGCGAATCCAGGCGAGCACGTCGTCGCGCACAAAGTGATGCTGCGGACCCACAAAGCCGTTCTGGCGCATATTGCGCTCGGCCCAGTCCAGGTAGGTGTTGGAAAGGTCGACTGTCACAGTCTCCTCGACGCCGCCGTCTGCCGCATAGCAGGTGGCGGTGCCGGTGTAGGCAAACAGGTTGAGGAAGCGGCGCGCCTGCTTGGCGTGCTCGCGCACTAGGTTGCGGGTGACGCGGTGATCCAGGAAGATGCCCACATCCAGATAGTCGTCAAAGTTGACGGCAAAGGTGAGCCCGCCCTCTTCGATGAGCGGCAGGCGACGGCGCGCGATGTTGGCGCGCTCGCCTGATGCGCCCTTACCGGCGCCCTGCTTGCCGTACTGCGAGCCGCCGCGCGAACGCATGCGGGCCTTGGCGTGCACATGCTCGGCCGGAACATCCAGGATGCGCGGCGCGATGGCCAAGATGTCGAGCATGCGGGCCTGGGCTAGCGCGGGATCGATGGTCTTAGGCGCGGCGTACTCGGCGATGACGAGCCAGCGGCCCGGCGTCTGCGGGCAGCCCTCGTACAGGTCAATGGCGGCGGAGTAGTCGGGCAGGTCGGCATCGTAGACGCGGTAGCAGCTCACGCCCTCGCGCTTGGCCCACTTGCGGCGCAGACGGGCATTCTTGCGCAGGCGGTTGGCGAACTGCTCCGACTCCGGGATGAGCACGGGCAGTGGCTTGCCGTCGCCCAGGTCGAGTGTGGCGGCAGGCTCGGGCATGGGGGTGTCGGTGGCGTTGTCGTTGACTTCGTCGGCATCCGTGACCTCGGCCTCGGCATCCGCACTGGTCGAAGCCTCAAACGCCGCGGCGGCCTGCTCGAGCGAAGGCCAGACTTCGACGGTCGCCTCCTCGTTGTTGGGCATGACGGCAATCGAGCGCTCGGGCTCGGCGTGGAGCGCGCGGGCCAGCAATCCGTCGCGGGTGAGCGCGGCGACCGGTGCCGAGGCAAGCTCGGGCGCGCGGCGCAGCTCACCGACCAGCGTCATGGCGTCGTGCATGAGCGAAAGCGGGGTTTCGGTGGTGTCTGCGACCACGGCGGCACCGGCGACGGCGCCCGCATGGTCCAGCATGGCGGCGGACTTGGCGGCGCAAAAATCGACAAAGCGCTTGTAGCCGGCGCACTTGACCATGCGCTCAGCGGTCTTGCGGGCGGCGGGGTCAACATCCACGGCCACGATGCGTGCCTGGCGCTCGCGTGCTGCCGCCTCGCGCTCGTGCGCCTCGGCAAGCAGCTGCTCCCACAGAGCGGCGTCGTGCAGCTGCCAGCCCTCAAAGCCCCAGCGCTCGCGTGCGGCGCCCGGGGCGCGGTCAGTCAGAATGTTCACGGCCTCCAGCAGCAGGCCGCCGCCGGCGCACGAGGCGTCGACCAGCGTGGGCAGGGCTTCGTTCTCGTAATCATCGGCCGTCAGCTCGCGCTCGCACAGTGCAGTCCAGCCGACCTGCGCCAGCACCAGGGCGGCGTAGTCGGGGCGCAGCACGTGCGCGCCCTCGCCGGCACGGGTCGCCGCGGGCGGCAGGCGCTTGAAAAGCGGGTCGCCCGAAAGATCCAGGCTGATGCTCGCGCGGCGCTGGCGCAGCGAAAGCAACAGGTGAACGTCGGGATCGGCAACGTCGACATCGGCGCGACGGCCCGTGGTCTCGGCCAGACGGTCGCACAGCGCGTCCTTGGCGCGCAGGGACGAGAAGCGCGTGTTGCGCAGCTGCTCGGTCACGCCGCGGGCGGTGATGGCGATGGTGGCGCCGGGGCGGATGATGGTCTCCCAGGTGATGTCGTAAACGCTATCGTACAGCTCGTCGGCATCCTGCGCCTCAAAGCGCCCGAGCACCGCAAACACGCGGCTCGCTAGGCGCGACCACAGACAGGCGCGGTAGCCTTCTTCGAGCTCGCCCTCAAATGTAGCGCGGCCCTTCAGCCGGCGAACATGCGAAAGCCCGAGGCGTTTAAGCTCATCGGCGAGTGCGGACTCAAAGCCCTCGGGGCAGCTTGCGTAAAATTCCATGGGTGACCTCTCTGGTTGCGTCGCTCCATTATATGATGGATACTTCGTTTACTCTCGCCCCCGAAAGGAACCCATATGATTGATGCGTGCCCCGATTCCGCCGTGCTCTTTTTTGACGTGGACGGCACGCTGACGTCGTTCGATCCCGACAACATGACCGACAAGGGCTTTTCGGCGGTTCACCCCTCGCAGACGGTCGTCGAGGCGTTTCATCGTCTGCGCGACGCGGGACACCAGGCATTTATCTGCACGGGTCGTCCCCTGTGGCTCATCGCGGACAGCTTGCGTGCGCTCGACCCCGCGGGCATCGTTGCCATGGCAGGCGCCACGCTCGAGGTCGAGGGCCGCGTGGTGCATGAGGACTGCTTTGACGAAGACATTGTTGCGGAGCTCGCTCGCCGTATGGTCGCGGCAGGGATTGAAGCCTTTTTCGAGACCAACGTGGCTACTTTTGCCCTGGAACCCGCGGGCGTTGAGCAGTCGTCTCTGATCGGCACTTCTGTGGTGCACAGCACCGAGGAAATGCGCGTCGACGGCCGTCTGCGCGTGGGCAAGGTAGGCATCGTCGCGAGCGACCTGGCTCGCGTAGCCAACGATGATGGCTTTATCGATCGCGAGTTTGAGCTGTGCAACACCGGTGGTCAGAATCGCGAGCTGAGCCCCAAGGGCATCGACAAGGGCGTGGGCGTGGCGCGAGCGCTGGAATACCTAGGTCGCACCGGCAACGCGCGCACCTTTGGCTTCGGCGATTCGGGTAACGACCTGGGCATGCTCGCTGCCGTCGAGACGGCCGTGGCCATGGGCAACGCCATGCCCGAGGTCAAGGCGGTCGCCGACTACGTGACCGACGACGTCGCACACGACGGCACCGTCACAGCGATGCAGCATTTCGGCCTCATCTAATGAATCCCGCGTTCTGACGTTTGCTCAAACTGCGACTCTTTGCTTTTGCATGCTCAATCGATTTATCAATCCAAACACTGAGGTGTTTATACCGTTCGCCGAGAAGATAAAAACCCGCAGCTCACGCCTTGATAAACATAGGTAAAGTGTTTAGCAGTTTATCGGCCGTATGCAAACGGAAGGAATCAGGCAGATGGCAATCAAGGTGTTCGCTGACGGTGCAAACCTCGAGGGCATGCTCGACATGTACGAGAACGGCAACGTTCAGGGTTTCACGACCAACCCGTCCCTTATGAAGAAGGGCGGCGTGACGGATTATCGCGCGTTTGCCAAGGAGGTTCTGGCTCACATCACCGATGTGTCCGTCTCGTTTGAGGTCTTTGCCGACGACGTCGAGACCATGGAGGTCGAGGCTCGCGAGATCGCTACCTGGGCCGACAACGTCTACGTCAAGATTCCGTGCGTGACCACCAAGGGCGAGTCCACCGCCGAGCTGGTGCGCAAGCTTTCGGCCGACGGCATCAAGGTCAACGTCACCACCATCTTTACGCCCGAGCAGGTCGACGAGATGGTCGAGGCCGTTGATGCCGAGACGCCGTCCATCATCTCGCTTTTTGCCGGCCGCATCGCCGATACCGGCGTCGACCCCATTCCGTTTATGACGGAGTCGGTTAAGAAGGCCGCCGCCAAGCCCAACTGCGAGGTCCTGTGGGCATCCACGCGCGAGCTTATCAACATTTACCAGGCCGAGGCCTGCGGTTGCCAGATCATCACGGTGCCCAACAGCATCCTGGCTAAGCGCAAGAACATCGGCCGTGACCCGTACGAGGTTTCGCTCGACACCGTGCGCGGCTTTGCCAAGGATATCGCGGCGCTCGGCTTCCATATCCTGCCGTAACGCGAACACTGGCTGCACCGCGGGTTGTTCGCCCCGGCCTTTCCTTTCCCTATCGCTCACGCGCTTTGCGAGGGTCGCGCTAGGCAAAGGAAAGGCCGGGGCTGCCGACACGAACTTGCCAGTAGGTTGATGATTGGCCTCCATATTCTGCCGTGGACAAAGGTACCCCCGCCCGCGACGTGCAAAATCGCGAGTATTCAGCAAGGTAAAGGCTTTTACCAGCTAGCTGAAGCACGGAACAGCCCCCGTTTTGGCTCTGACGACGCTAAAACGGGGGCTATTTTTGACTTTATTGCTCCTGAGGGGCGTCCGGAACGGCGGAGTTTGCAGAATACTCGCGATTTTGCACGTCGCTACAGGGGGTACCCTTGCTTTGGCGGTCTACTTCCCCTGCACCATGGTGAGCGAGATCTTCTTGCGGTCGCGATCGACCTTTTCCACCCACACCTTTACCGTGTCGCCGACGCGTACCACGTCGCTCGGGTGCTTGACGAAGCGGTTGGCGAGCTTGGAGATGTGCACGAGGCCGTCCTGGTGCACGCCGACGTCGACGAACGCGCCAAAGTCGACGACGTTGCGCACCGTGCCCTTGAGTTCCATGCCGGGTTCCAGGTCGTCGATGGAAAGCGCCGAGCGGCTAAAGACCACCTCGGGTGCGTCGTCGCGCGGGTCGCGACCGGGCTTCTTGAGCTCGTTGACGATGTCGATGAGCGTGAGGGTGCCGCAGTCCAGGTCGCTTGCCAGCGCCGAGATACTGCCCAGGCGGCGCTCGATGTCGGGCACGCCGCCGCGGCTGAGCTCGCTGGCTTTAACGCCTGCGCGCTCCAGGACGGACGTGGCCACCTCGTAGCTTTCGGGGTGGACGCTCGTGGCGTCGAGCGGGTTCTTGCCGCCGCTGATGCGCAGGAAACCCGCGGCGTTGAGATATGCCTTGGGACCCAGCTTGGGGACCTTCTTGAGCTGGCGGCGATCGGTAAAGGCACCGTTTTCCTCGCGGTATGCCACGATGCTCTTGGCCACGCTCGGCGTGATGCCCGATACGTATCCCAGCAGGCTTGCGCTTGCGGTGTTGACGTCGACGCCCACGCGGTTGACGACGTCCTCCACCACGTGGCCCAGGGTGCGCGAGAGCTCGGCCTGGTCAAGGTCGTGCTGGTACTGGCCCACGCCGATGGACTGGGGCGGAATCTTGACGAGCTCTGCCAGCGGGTCCTGCAGGCGGCGGCCCAGGCTCATGGCGCCGCGCACGGTGACGTCCAGGTCGGGATACTCCTGGCTTGCGAGCTCGGAGGCGGAGTACACCGACGCGCCGGCCTCGTTAATAATGGTGTATCGCAGCCCGGGCGCCTGCTCGGCAATGAACTCCGAGACGACTTCCTCGGTCTCGCGGCTGGCGGTGCCGTTGCCGATGACGATGGTGTTGACGCTGTCCTTCTTGACGAGGCGGGCGAGCTCGCGCTTGGTGCCGGCGACGTCGTGGCGCGGCTTGGTGGGGTAGACCACGCCGTGGTCGAGCAGCTTGCCGGTCTCGTCCATGACGGCGACCTTGCAGCCGGTGCGGTAGCCCGGATCGAGCGCGAGCACGCGGGCGCCGCGGACGGGGCGTGCCGAGAGCAGGCCCTCGAGATTCTTGGCAAAGACATTGATGGCCTCGGTCTGGGCGCGAACGGTGAGTTTGGCGCGGGCCTCGCGCTCCAGCGAGGGGGCCATGAGGCGCTTGTAACCGTCAGCGATGGCGGCATCGAAGATGGGAGCAAACACGCCCTGGCGTCGGGGCCAACGGCTGCCGAGGCGCGCCGTGGCGGCAGCGCCGTCGACGTTCACGCGCACGCGGAGTTTGCCCTCGCGCTCACCGCGGTCGATAGCCAGCACGCGGTGGTTGGGAATACGGCGCAGCGGCTCGTCAAAGTTGTAGTACGGCTCGTAGGGGGTCTTCTCGGCGGGGTCGGTCGCCTCTACGACGATGTCGGCGGTGTTTTGCGTAAAGGCGCGCAGGTCGGCGACGTTCTCGGGGTCCTCGGCCACCGTCTCGGCCACGATGTCGGCCGCACCGGCGAGCGCCTTCTCGGGCGTGTCGAAGCCAGCCTCCTCGTTGACGTATGCCGCGGCGGCGTCGAGTGCGCTGCCCTTGGCCGAGGCCTGCATGATGATCATGTTGGCGAGCGGCTCCAAGCCCGCCTCGCGGGCCTTCTGCGCGCGGGTCATGCGCTTTTTGCGGTAGGGCTTGTAGAGGTCCTCGACACGTTGGAGCTGCGTGGCCTCGCGAATCTGCTGTTCGAGTTCGGGCGTGAGCTTGCCCTGGGCGTCGATGAGCAGAATGACGTCCTCTTTACGCTGCTCAAGATTGCGCAGGTAGGACAGACGCTCGTCGAGTGCGCGCAGGGCGACGTCGTCCATGCCGCCCGTGGCTTCCTTGCGGTAGCGCGAGATAAAGGGAATGGTGTTGCCCTCGTCGATGAGCTTGACAGCCGCCTCGATGTTGGCGGCCTTAAGGTTGAGCTCGCGGGCGAGCTGGGCGATAAGATCCATGGGACTCCTTGCGTTCAAGGTGCGTTTGCAGCACAGGGCTACCAAGGATACCACCCGTCCCAAAAGACTGTTTTGGGGCCGCGCCACGAAAATGACCTATCTACTACGTTTAACCCATATGGGTCGACCATCCCCCGGTTTTCCGAGAATACGCAAGCCGTCTACCTGCAGTTTTTATTTCGCGAAATTTGGCATGGTTGAGGGCGATCGGTTAAACGTAGTAGATAGGCGCGTTTCGTGGCGAACGAATCAAGCCGAGGTGCAAAAGGCCCCGTTCCAGAAAAATCATCGGCAAGGTAGCAAGAAGCCCCGCGGGCAGGAGGCTGCTCGCGGGGCAAAGAAGAGGGGCTTGTTGGTGGCGGACCGAGGGGCTCGGCATGGGGTTTCTGCCGCGGCCACTCTTAAGGCGTTACAGCTCGACGAGCTGGCCGGTCTCGGCGGCCTCCTTGATGGCGTTGAGAAGCGTGAGCGTCTTAACGTTGTCGGCGGGGGTCACGACGGGCTCGACCTCGCGGCGGACAACCTTCACAAAGTGCTTGAGCTGCATCTTGTGCGGCAGCGCTGGGTCAACGGCCGGGATCTCCATCTGCAGCGGCTTGTGCCAGTTGGATGCGCCGTCGTAGGAGAACTGGTGCAGGCGGGGCAGCGAAAGGGCACCCTTGGTGCCGCCAATAAAGTAGGCGTCGGCGTCGAAGGGGCGGTACTGCGGATCCTCGCGAGCGGTGGCCTCCCAGTTCCAGGGGCTGGCGGTGGCGTCGGAGATGGTCATGCTCGCAAGCGCGCCATCGGCAAAACGGACGTTGACCACGGCGGAGTCCTCGGTCTCAAAACCGCGGGCGGCGCTGGACTGCATACCCTGGACAGCAACGGGCTCGCCCAGCAGGTAACGGAGCAGGTCGACGTCGTGCACCAGGTTGACCAGGATCGGGCCGGCACCCTTCTTGCGGCGCCACTCGACATCGAAGTACTCGTCATTCTTATAGATCATGTAGTGGAAGCTCGACACGGTGAGCTTGCCCAGCTCGCCGGACTCGATGATCTCCTTGGCCTTGTTGACGAAGGGGTTGTGGCGACGGTGCTGACCCACGAGCACGGGCACGCCGGCGGTCTCGGCCTCGGCGGCGAAGGCCTGGGCATCCTCCAGGTCGTTGGAGATCGGCTTTTCGACCAGCGGCACGATGTTGCGCTTCACAGCCTCGCGGGCAACGCCCAGGTGTAGGTCGTTGGGCGTGGCGATGATGACGGCCTCGGGCTTGACCTCGTCCATCATCTGGGCGGGATCGGTATAAAACGGCACGCCGGCGGCCTCGGCCGTGGCGCGGGCGCCCTCAAAGGCGTCGGCGATGGCGACGAGCTCGGCCTCGGGCTCCTCGGTGACAAAGCGGATGTGGTTGCGGCCCATGGCGCCGGCGCCGATAACGGCAATGCGGACGGGGTTGAGCTCAGACATTTCGACTCCTTAATACTGGTGGCGGTGGAATGCGACAAAGGGGCAGTCCCTTTGTCGCATTGGCAATTACTAAGCGGACTTCTTCTTGCTGTCGGAGACCATCATGTAGACGGTGAGCACGACGGCGATGGCGGCGATCACGATGGCGCCGTAGAAGGACTGCTGGTAGGCGGCGCTGCCGGCCTCGGCGTGATACAGCACGGCGGTGATGGGCTGGCTGATCCAGGTGGAGGCGGCGTAACCCAAAAACATGATGCCGTAGTTGACGCCGATGTTGCTGGTGCCAAAGGCGCCACCGGTGAGCGGCGGGTAGATGACGAGCAGGGCGCCAAAGCTAAAGCCGAGCAGGGCGAGCGCCACAAAGAACATGCCCTGCGTAAAGCTCATCGACATGATGACGAGCGCAACGATGGTAACGACAAGGCTGATGAGCAGCGACTTATAGGCGCCGAGCTTGTCGATGATCTGGCCAAAGGACAGACGGCCAACCAGGTTGGCGCAGGTGTTGACGGAGACCACCACACCGCCGAGGGCGACGGCCGCGGCGCTCGTGGGGTCGGCGAAGAGCTGGACAGCGGCGATGGAGGCAACCTTGCCCACGAGCAGGGTGCCTGCGGTAGCGGCGAAGGCGAAGGTGATGATGAGGACCCAGAAGCGCGGGGTCTTGACCATCTCGCCCGGGGTGAGGTCGCCGAAGGTACCGGCGTGCGCGCCGCCCTTGGGGGCCTCGAAGCCCTCGGGCAGCCAACCGGCCTCGGGGGCCTTCAGGAACAGGGCGGAGGCGGCGATCGTCACAAAGAAGATGACGCCGAGCGCCTTGAGGGCGCCAAAGATGCCCAGGCTCGGGATGAGCAGCGAGGCGAGCACCGGAGACAGTACGGCGGGGCCGGCGGTCGAAGCGGCCAGGGTGATGCCGGAGGCGAGACCCTTCTTGTCGATGAACCACTTTTGGCCGGTGGTGAGCGCCGGGTTGTAGCCCAGGCCGTTGCCGACAGCGGCAACGAGCGAGAACCACAGGTAGAACTGCCACGGCTCGGTGACGGTGCCGGACATGAACCAGCCCAGGCCGTAGCACACGGCGGCGGCGATCACGACGTTGCGCGGGCCGATTTTATCGGAGATGCGGCCGGCGAAGATGCCCGTCACGGCCATGATGGTCTGAAAGACCGGGAAGGCCCAGGTAAGAGCGCTGGACCACTCGGGGTAGACGGCGAGCAGGTTCTTGCTCACGACGGAATACAGCGCGATGGAGCTGATGAAGAACATGGTGACGCACGCGGCGGAAAGCACGACGGCGCGACCCTTGCTGGAGTTGCTGGAAGCCATTTGACTCTTTCTAATCGATACGGGGGAGGAGCGGGCGTGTCCGCGGGGCCTCTCTGTCAGGTTGGTTTACTGGTCGGTCGGCTTGGCGACGCCGGACTCATCGGACCAAAGCTCGACACCCTTGTTCTTGAGGTAGTTGTCGGCATAGGCGCGACGGCCGCCGGGCTTGGCGGTGAGATCGCCCATCATGTTGGAGAAGCCGCCGTCGACCTTGATGGCGTCGCCGGTGGTAAAGTCCGAGCGCTTGGACGCCAGGAACATGACGGCGTTGGCGATATCGCTGACCTCGCCGATGCGGCGCGTGGCGATCAGGCGGCTGCGGCTCTTTTCGACCTCGGGGTCGGCGTAGAAGTTGGCCGACATCGGGGTCTTAACGAAGCAAGGCTCGACGCAGTTGGAGCGGACGCCGTAGGGGCCCCACTCGGCGGCGAGCATCTTGGACATCATGTTGACGCCGGCCTTGGTGGAGCTGTACACGCCCGAAAACGTCTCGGGGGAGTGACTGGCGACGGTCGAGATGTGCACCAGGCGGCCCTGGCCGGCCTTGATCATCTCGCGACCAAAGCGCTGCGAGGTGATGAAGTAACCGGTGAGGTTGACGTTGAGCACCTGCTCCCAGTCGCTCAACGGCAGGTCCTCCATAGCGGCGAAGCGCAGGATGCCGGCGGTGTTGACGAGGACGTCGACGCGGCCGAAGTCGGCGATGGCGGCGTCGACGGCAGCCTGAACCTCGGCCTCGACGGTGGCGTTCATCTTGTAGCCCTCGGCGTGGATGCCAAACTCGGCAGCGAGGTCGGCGGCAGCGGCCTTGACCTTCTCTTCATCCAGGTCGAGCATGACGACGTTGGCGCCGTTGCGGGCGAACTCGCGGCAAATCTCGACGCCCATACCGCCGAGCGCGCCAGTCACGGCGCAGACATCGCCCTCGAGCTTAAGCCAATTGCTCATAGGAACTTCCCTTCTTGTGCCTCCCGGTGGGTCGCTCCCATTAACCGACCCACGTGGTTTTCGCTGGTTATCGTATGCTTTGCATTTGCGCAGGTGAATTGCATATTTGTTAGAATGGCGTTAACCGTAGGTTTACACTGTGCGATGCAGTTTATGCTTAACTGAGCGCGCGACCTGCGAAAACAACCCCCTGCGGCACCATGTGGCCACGGGCGCGAAAACGGGAGATTGACGTGTACGATCGACGACTTGAGGCCATATCGGCCGCCGCGGAGCTGGGAAGCTTCTCGCGTGCGGCGGCAAAATTGCGCGTGTCGACCCCGGCGCTCGTCAAGCAGGTGTCGGGCTTCGAGGCCGAGTTCGGCATCACACTGTTCGAGCGCTCGCACTCGGGCGTCAAGGTGACACCGGCCGGTGCTCTGCTGGTGGACGACGCGCGCTCAATCATGCGCCAGTCCGAGGATGCGTTGCGACGCGCCCGACGCGCGGCGGGTGATGGCGGTGCCGTGCGCCTGGGGGTGTCGATGATGTGCCCGGGGCGCCAGACGCTGTCGATGTGGACGGGTGTGCACGATCTGGAACCATCGCTGCGATTTGAGATCGTGCCGGTAAGCGACCTCTACGACGAGCGCGAATCCGTCATGCGCAGCCTTGGTCGCGAGGTGGATGTAGTGCAGTCGAGTTTTTCGACCCCGCGTTGGGGCGACACCTGTCAAAAGCTCCGCATTGTCAACGTGCCGTTTTATATCGACCTGCCGCGCACGAGCCCGCTGGCGCGCAAGACGCGCATTACGGTCGCCGACTTGGAAGGCATGCGCCTGCGCGTGCTCCGTCACGGCAACGATGCCATGGACAGCCTGCGCATCGACCTGTTAGCCGACGGCGGCGTGGACGTGATTGACGTGGATAGCTTTGACTTTGCGCTCTTTAACGAGGCGGAGGAAAAGGGCGATGCGGTACTCACCTGCGGCGCGTGGTCGGGGGTGCACCCGGCCTTTGTGGGCGTGCCGTTCCTGTGCGGCCGCGAGGTACCGGTCTTTCTGCACTACCCGCTCGAGCCCACCCTCCAAGTACAAAAATTCGTCAACGCAATGGCTCAGCTTCTCAAATAGCTATCGTGTCGATGATTCTTTAATCCCCGTCCTAGAAAAATCATCTGGTAGAGTTGACCCCGCATGATTTACAAGACGCTATGCGCCACCTACTCTTTTGCCATTTGGGGGATTGAACTTGTGAATACTTCTGTCGCCAAGAAGGCCAGCCAGGCGGTGCGCCTGCTCATGATGGTGCTCACGGCAGTTCTCATCTTCTTCTTCATCAATGTTATGCTGCTCGTCTCCGATATCCAGGGCACGGCGCGCGTGGTCAACTACGCCGGTCTGGTGCGCGGCACCACGCAGCGAATCGTTAAGCTCGAGGACGCAGGCCAGCCTCAAGATGACCTGCTTAAAGCCGTGGATTCATACATCAACGGTTTGCGTTACGGAAGTGACGACCTCAACCTCGTCCGTCTCGACGACGACGAGTATCAGACAAAGATGACCGAGCTTGCTAATTATTTTGATGAGCTTTGCGCCGAGATCATCCGCGTGCGCGAAGTCGGCTATGAGAACACCGACATCATCTCCATGAGCGAGGAGTTCTTTGGCATTTGCGACGATGCTACGCGACTCGCAGAGGACTACTCTCAGGAGAAGGCGTCGGCGCTCAACTATCTCGAGGGCTTGGTGATCATCGACATCGTGGGCCTGGTGGCGGCCTTTGCGGTTGAACTTGTTCGCGCGGTGCGAACTGCCGCGCTCAATCGCGAACTGCAGAGCAAAGTCTATCTCGACGAAGCCACGGGACTGCCCAACAAGAACAAGTGCGAGGAGATCTTGGGGCAGGAGCAGCCTGTCTCCGCGGAGGCGCCCGTTGCGGTGTGCGTCTTCGACCTTAACAATCTGCATACGGTCAATAACAGCTTCGGCCACGAGAAGGGCGACGAATACATCCGTTCTTTTGCCCAGCAGCTGGGGCACGTGGCGTCCGAGACCTGCTTTGTGGGCCGCGACGGCGGCGATGAGTTTATCGCGGTGCTGCGGGATACCGACCGAGCTGCCGTGGAGTCCTGTCTCGCTCGGGTCCGTGCGAACGTGAACGAGTATTCCGAGGCTCACCCCGACATGCCCATCAGCTATGCGGTGGGCTACGCGCTTTCCAGTGATTTTGATGAATCGCCTACGATGCGCGAGCTCTTTTCCCAGGCCGACAAAAACATGTACATCGACAAGAACCGCGTAAAGGCAACCGAGGCAGCCGGGCCGCAATGCGAGGAACGGTAAGCTTGTAACAACAGAGGGCATAGAAAAGCCTCCGCAGCTCGTGTGTGCTGCGGAGGCTTTATTCGTTGCGGCGCATTGTGTTTGGGTCGTTGAGATGAGTCGATTTGCCCCGAAAGAGGAGGGCATTGACCTTAGGGTCATGCCCGACGAATGAGCGACAAATCGGCCATCTCGGCGGGCCGAACTACTCCAGCTCAAACGCTCCGGTGTAGAGCTGGTAGTAATACCCGCGCTTGGCGATCAGCTCGTCGTGGTTACCGCGCTCGATAATGCGGCCATGGTCCAGACAGATGATCGCGTCGGAGTTGCGCACGGTGGACAGGCGGTGCGCGATGACAAACGTCGTGCGACCCTCCATGAGCTTGTCCATGCCCGCCTGCACGATGGCCTCGGTGCGGGTGTCGATGGAGCTCGTGGCCTCGTCCAGAATCATTGCCGGCGGATCGGCGACGGCGGCGCGGGCGATCGAAATCAGCTGGCGCTGGCCCTGCGACAGCTGCGCGCCGTTGCCGGTGAGCATGGTGTCGTAGCCGTCGGGCAGGCGGGTGATAAAGTCGTCCGCGCCCGCGAGCTTTGCCGCCGCGATGCACTCCTCGTCGGTGGCATCCAGGTTGCCGTAGCGGATGTTATCCATCACGGTGCCGGTGAACAGGTTCACGTCCTGCAGCACCACGCCCAGCGAGCGGCGCAGGTCTGCCTTGCGGATCTTGTTGACGTTGATGCCGTCGTAGCGGATCTTGCCATCGGCGATGTCATAGAAGCGGTTGATGAGGTTGGTGATGGTCGTCTTGCCGGCACCGGTGGCGCCGACAAACGCGACCTTCTGGCCCGGCTTGGCAAACACAGACACGCCGTGCAGCACCTCGTGGTCGGGCGTGTAGCCAAAGTCGACGTTGTCCATGACCAGGTCGCCGCGTAGCGGCACGTACTCGATCTCGCCGGTTGCGCGGTGCGGATGTTTCCATGCCCACATGCCGGTGTGGTGGTCGGCCTCCTCGAACTCCCAGGTCTCGGGGTTCACTTGCGCGTTGACGAGCGTCACATAGCCTTCGTCGGCCTCGGGCTCCTCGTCGATGAGTTCAAAGATACGGTCGGCGCCGGCGAGGCCCATGACCACGGCGTTGATCTGCTGCGAGATCTGACCGATCTGTCCGCAGAACTGCTTGGTCATGTTGAGGAACGGCACCACGACGGCGATGGACAGCGCCATGCCCGAGATGCTCAGGTTGGGCACGCCCAGCGCCAGGAAAATGCCGCCTGCCAGTGCGACCAGCACGTAGAGCAGGTTGCCCAGGTTCATAAGGATAGGCATGAGGATGTTGGCGTACATGTTGGCCTTCTGCGAGACCTCGAAGAGCTTTTCGTTGCGCTCGTCAAAATCGGCCTCGGCGGCAGACTCGTGGCAGAATGCCTTGACGACCTTCTGGCCGTTCATGATTTCCTCGATGTGGCCCTCGACCACGCCGAGCTCGGTCTGCTGCGCAATAAAGAAACGCGCGGAGTTGGAGCCGAGCAGCTTGGTCATAAAGGTCATAAAGGCGACGCCTGCCACAATGACCAGGCACATCCAAACGCTGTAGTACAGCATGATAAAGAACACCGTGACGATGACGATGGTCGTCATGAGCAGGTTGGGCAGCGACTGGCTGATCATCTGGCGCAGCGTGTCGATGTCGTTGGTGTAGTGGCTCATGATGTCGCCGCGCTGGTGCGTGTCGAAGTAGCGAATCGGCAGGTCCTGCATGCGGTTGAACATCTTCTCGCGCAGCTTCTCGAGCGAGCCCTGCGTGACGATGGCCATGGCGCGGTTCCAGAACAGCGAGGACAGGATGCCGACGCCGTAGATGCAGGCGAGGGTGGTCACGAGCTGTGCAATCTTGGGCTGTGCGGTCGTCCAATCGCCCGACTGCCACGAGTCGCTAATGATCTGTAGGGCGCTCTGAAGGAAGGTCGCGCCGATGGAGTTGATGATGGCGCAGAGCACCACGCCGACGACGACGAGGGGCAAAAGCACGGGGTAGAAGCCAAAGAGCGTCTTGATGAGGCGCGACATGGTGCCACCCTTGCGGTTGAGCGCGCGCTCGGCGGTCGTTGCCTTACTCATGTGCCTCGCCTCCTTCCTGGGTTTGAGCTTGCGGTACGGATACCTCGGTGTCGGCCTCGGCAGACATCTTGTTCTGCGAGGTAAAGGTCTCGCGGTAGATCTCGCTCGTCTTGAGCAGCTCGTCATGGTTGCCGATCTGCGCGATACGGCCACCCTCCATGACGATGATGCGGTCTGCGTCCTGCACGGAGCTGATGCGCTGGGCGATGATGAGCTTGGTCGTGTTGGGCAGATAGCTTGCCAACCCTGCGCGAATCTTGGCGTCGGTCTTGGTGTCGACGGCGCTGGTGGAGTCGTCCAGGATCAAGATCTTGGGGCGACGCAGCAGGGCACGCGCAATGCACAGGCGCTGCTTCTGACCGCCGGAAACATTGGAGCCGCCCTGCTCGATCCAGGTGTCATAGCCTTTGGGGAAGCCGTCGACAAACTCGTCGGCGCAGGCCAGATGTGCCGCCTCGCGGACTTCCTCGTCGGTGGCGTTCGGGTCGCCCCAGCGCAGGTTCTCGGCGATGGTTCCGCTAAACAGCACGTTTTTCTGCAACACCATGGCCACTTGGTGGCGCAGCGCGTCCAGGTCATAGTCGCGCACGTCCATGCCACCCACGCGCACGGTGCCCTCGGTGGCGTCGTACAGGCGGGCGATGAGGTTTACGAGCGTGGACTTGGCCGAGCCGGTACCGCCGATGATGCCGATGGTCTCGCCGCTCTTAATGTGCAGGTCGATATCGTCGAGCGCCTGGCGCTTCGCATGCGCAGAATACTTAAAGCTCACGTGGTCAAAGTCGATGGAACCGTCGACAACCTCGAGCACGGGCTCGGCGGGATCGGCGATCGTGGGCTCGGCGGCCAGCACCTCGGTAATGCGGTGCGCCGATTCGTCGGCCATGGTCACCATGACAAAGATCATCGACAGCTGCATCAGGCTCATGAGGATCTGGAAGCCATAGGTAAAGATCGAGGAGAGCTGGCCCACGTCGAACAGCGTGCCCTGGCTCGTGATGATGAGCTTGGATCCCAGGTAGATGATGACGACAAATGCGCCGTTGACGCAGATGTTCATCATGGGGTTGTTAAAGGCGAGCAGCTTCTCGGCGCGGGTGAAGTCCATCTGGACGTCGCGCGCGGCGGTGGCGAACTTCTCCTTCTCAAAGTCTTCGCGCACGTAGCTCTTGACCACGCGCATGCCGGTGACGTTTTCCTCGACGGACTCGTTAAGGGCGTCGTACTTGTGGAACACGCGCGAGAAGATGGGGCGTACCTTAAAGATGATAAAGAACAGTCCAAAGCCCAGCAGCGGAATGATGACCAGGTAGACCATGGCAACGCTGCCGCCCATGATAAACGCCATGGTAAAGGCGAAGATCAATACCAGCGGCGCACGCACGGCGATACGGATGATCATCATAAAGGCCTGCTGCACGTTGTTGATGTCGGTGGTCAGACGCGTGACGAGCGAGGAGCTCGAGAACTCATCGATGTTGGCAAAGCTGAACGTCTGGATTTTGTAGAACAGGTCGTGACGCAGGTTCTTGGCGAAGCCGCAACTCGCGTGGCTGCAGGTGACGCCGGCAGCGGCGCCAAAAGCCAGCGATGTCAGCGCGATGAGCACCAAAAAGCCCGCGGTGGGAAGCATCTCGGCTACGGTGGTGCCGTCTTTGATGGCGTCGATCAGGTTGGCGGTGATAAATGGAATCAGCATCTCGCAGAGCACCTCGCCAAGCACGAGCAATGGCGTGGCAACAGTGACTTTCATATAGTCGCGGATGCTGCCCATGAGGGTTTTAATCATCCAGTTCCTCCCAGGTTACACGGATTTTCTCGAGCATTTCGGCGAGCTGCTCGCGCTCGTCGTGAGTGAGGGCACTAAAGGCCCGTTCTCTAAAGCGGATGCGGGCCGCCTGGTCGATGCGGGCGTTTTCCCGGCCGGTTTCGGTCAGGCGAATGGTGAGTTGCCGTCGATCCTTGGGGTTACGGCTGCGCTCGATGAGACCGTTGACCTCGAGCTTGGACAGGATCTCGGAAAGCGACCCCGGCTTGAGGTCAAAATGCATGCCGAGTTCCTGCTGCGACATCTCGCCGCCGGGCTGCTTGGCCAGCAGGCAGATGATGGGCGCCTTGCCGGACACGCCTCCGCCATGAAAATGCATGTAATGGCCGCAAAACCCAAGCCCATTGAGGATTCGCTTGGCAAGCTTGTCTTCTGAGCTAACCGCTTCGGGTGCATCCGCCGGCTGTGACGGGTCGCCGCCGGGCTCGTGCGAACAAAGGTTAAGAGGTTCATCGCACATGAATTAGTGTTGCTCCTTTCTTTAGTTAGGTAGTGGAATTGTTTTGTGCCTAACCAATCTAGGAGCATGAGAAATGAATGTCAAGGTACCAAACTTATTAAGTTACGGCGCTTTACCAAACGCCGTAACCGCTCGACGCTGCAAGCGTTCCTAAGCGGCAATCTGACATTCAATCGTCGGGCATGGCCACAAGGCCTATGCCCTCCTCTTTCACGTCACCTTGCTCGCTTAGGAACGCTTTCGCTGTCCGTCCTCAACCTGTGATTCCGCCACGGTCCGCTTCGGTGCATGTGATCCCTTGGGGACGGAGGAAAAGGGATCATTTTCCGAAACCTTTTCGCAACAATGCGCTCTTCGCGACCGTAGCGCCCGCTCACAACGTCCCCTGCGCTACACTTAGTCGCACTGTGGCGCTGCTGCGCCGTGCCCGAACCAAGGGAGACCCTCATGAAGAACACTCAGCTGCTGCTGATCAACGATATGTGCGGCTACGGCAAGGTCGCGCTTTCCGCCATGCTGCCGGTGCTGTCGCACATGGGCTATCGCATCCACAACCTGCCGACGGCGCTGGTGTCCGATACGCTCAACTATCCCAAGTTCTACATCCATGACACCACCGAGTACGTGCGCCAGAGCCTCGCTATCTGGGAGGAGCTCGGGTTTGAGTTCGACGCCATCTCGACCGGCTTTATCGTGACCGAGGAAGAGACGCGCATCATCTCGGACTTTTGCCACCGCCGTGCGCAAAAGGGCACCAAGGTGTTCGTCGACCCCATCATGGGCGACAACGGCAAGCTCTACGCCGGCGTGCCCGAGTCCACGATCGGTCTCATGCGCAGCCTGGTCGAGTGCGCCGACTACGCGGTGCCCAACTATACCGAGGCGTGTCTGCTCACCGATACGCCTATGGCCGAGCAGATTACGGCCGACGAGGCTCGTACGCTCGTGGATGCCATGCTCGCGCTGGGCGCCAAGTCGGTGGTCATCACGAGCGCAAAGGTCGACGGGGCGAGTGCCGTTATCGGCTACGACCATGTGGCGGGAGAGTACTTTACGATTCCCTTTGAGCTGATCCCGGTGTATTTCCCGGGCACGGGCGATACGTTCTCGTCGGTGCTCGTGGGTCGCGTTATGGCCGGCTGGAGCCTGCAACGTGCGACGACCGACGCTATGCGTGTGGTGGCCGAGCTTATCGAGCGCAATGCCGACCAAGAGGACAAGTCGGCCGGCCTTCCCATCGAGGCCTGCCTGGATGTGATCGACCATGAGTAACGCTGGCGAGGGCGGTGCCAAGCCCGCGGGCGGGGACAAGCCGCTCGGCGCGTCGCGGGGCAAGCGTCCGCGTATCCGCGTGAGCTGCGTGGATCAGCTGGGTGTGTGTCGCTGCCACCATGGTCATAAGCCGGGCGACGTCTTTGACTTCGACCGAGACCGCGGCAAGATGTGCGCCATGGCCTGCCACGTGGGCTTTCCCTATATCGATATCCTGCGCTACGGCGGAACCGTGCCTGGCAACGAGCCCGGTACGGCAAAGTTCTGCTGCCCCGAGGTCGATACGTTGAACGTCTGGCTTGCCGAGATCGTCGACGAGTAACCGAGCGTGGATAATCTTCTACCGAGATAATGAGCGTGGATTTTCTCCCGTTTAGGGCGCCCTTGAACGCTCAAAGTGGGAGATTATCCACGCTCAATTTGTATGCGGGAGAAAATCCACGCTCGTTTTATACCGATGGCGTGGCCCGTATATCCGCGCCGCCCGAGCGCCTACAGCTGCTCGAGCATAGCGGTGCAACCGGCGAGCACATCGCGGTAGGTGGCATCGAAATTACCGGTGTACCAGGGGTCGGCTACGTCGCCGGGGCGATCGGTCCAATCGAGCAAGCGCGAGATCTTGCCATCGGGGTCCTTGCCAAAGATGCGGCATAGGCCGCGGGCGTTCTCGTCGTCCATATAGACAATGTGATCCCAGTTGCCATACTCTGCACGACGCACCTGACGCGCGCGATGTGCGACGACGGGAATCCCGACCTCGCGTAGCTTGGCAACGGTACCGTGGTGTGGCGGGTTGCCGATCTCCTCGGTCGAGGTCGCAGCGGAATCAATGACAAACTCGCCCGCGCGCCCAGCACGGCGCACGAGCTCGGTAAACACCGACTCGGCCATCGTCGAGCGGCAGATGTTCCCATGGCAGACAAAGAGAACGCGGTGGACGGGCTTGGGGCTATTCATGACCAGCTCCCTCCAAACGAAGCCAAGTACGACGCATTATCGAACGGCGTTCCTAGGCCCTGACGATGCCAGCGAGCGCGACAGGTTCATGCTGGGAACCTCGATTATGCGCCAGAACGCAACGGAGACGAGCATGCTTGCGGACAGCGAGACCGCGGCAATCGCGAGCGGGTTGACAATCCCGAGCCTGGGCAGCAGGGCAGCGAGCGCACCGATGACAATGGCGTGGGTAAGGTAGAGGCTGTACGACACCTTTCCCAAAAAGACCATGGGGGCCGCAGAGAGCGCACGGCGCGTGAACCCGTCGGCGATCGCGACGACAACCACTACCAGGCAGGCCGCGTTCATGGCGGTGGACTCCAACGCCTCGAGGACCCCGCCGGGATGCCACACGAGCGAGAGCTCGATAACACCAACGGAGGCCACAAGCATCGCCAGCTCGGCCAGGATTGAAAGCTTGACGGCCTTGATTTTGTCGAATTGCCGGGCCACCATGACGCCAAGCCAGAACATCAGACAAAGGCGCAGCGGAAAGTAGCCCGTCCAGTGCGAGACAAGCACCGCAATAAAGGTCGCAACAACCGCCAGACCAGTCCGGCGAATCCTTGATATGCACCAGATGGCCAGCGGAAGCGTCAGGCTAAACCAGAGCTCCCAGCTCATGGACCAGACGGGAGAGTCAACGCGGACGAGCTGCGCGCCAAAGAGGTTGTTGACGCCATCGGACACGTTGAACAGCACGTCGAACTGCATGAGGATGTCATGAACCGCAGTGGGAAGGCCCGCGTCGTAGGCGACGGCAAGCGCGGAGCGCGACGTGGACCCCAGGCGCCAGGCCACGTAGCCCGCAGGAAGGGCCAGCGCAATCGCCGCAAACAGCGGCACGCAAAGGCGGACGACCCTTCTTGGGTAATAGCCAAGCCAGTCGTACCCGCCGTTTCCCATGTGCTTAAAGGGAACAAGAGACAGCACTATGCCGGACAGGATAAAGAACACCATAACCGACGCGCCGCCAGGGAAGAGGCTCGGACCCCCCCGCGCCAAACGGCTTGACCATGATGTCGACGTGATACAGGAACACTATCAGCGCCGCGAGCCCTCGCAGGCCGTCAAGCGACAAGACGCGCTTCTCGTGACCAGACATCATCACCCCTTCCTTCGTGCATTCGAGCAGAGCGTCCCATTATATACCCTCATGGATTTAGCATACATTTTGATGAGCCAGACGCCCAAATCGGGCGGATGCGGGGGTCTGGCTCATCTTTATGTACGCTGTCCGGAGCCGCGACCGCCGGCAGCAAGGGCGCCGGCACCCGCCCTGCTCGGCCTCGGCCTTGGTGCGCAGTGGGCGCGGCGTGATGTCAGCCACGATGGCCACCGTCATGGTGCGATACGCGCAGATGGCAAGCAGCGTGATCAGGACGGCGCAGATAAGCAGCGGCAGGCTTCCCGCGTTGTTTGCGATTGCGATGAGCGGCAGATGTTGCCGTTACAGATAAACAGTACACGTTGCATATGCGATTTTCGTTCGATCGCCATCATCGAGCTCGAGCATCGCATCTACGCCTACGCCCTCGCCTGCGCCCTTGCCCGCTTGCGCTCCCAGCGAGCCAACTTAATCGTCACCAGCGTGAGGGCCCAGGCCACAAGCGAGAACGCGGCGCCCACTGCACCCACGTACGCAATGCCAACGCTGCTTACCACGGCACCGCCCACTGCGGTGCCAAACGAAATGCCGACGTTAAACGCCATGGGCTCAACCGAACTTGCGAGTACCATCGACTTGGGGTGGCGGCTGCGTGCCACATCCATAAAGTGTGTGATGCACGACACTGAGAACAGGTACATGAGCAGCGCCAAGCTAAAGACAAAGACCAGCGCGAGCGGCATGGCGCCGCCCACGGCAAACAGCCCGAGTAACGCCGCAGCCTGCAGCACAAACGTCACAAGCAGCGCCTTCATGCCAAAGCGCGCATCGATCCATCCGCCCAGGATGTTCGAGATCAGGCAGAACACGCCGTAGGCCATAAGCGTGGTGCTCGCCTGAACGGTGCCCATACCCAGCACCTGCTCAAGATAAGGCGTCACGTAGCCGTAGAATACGTAGACCGATCCCACGCCAAACAAAAAGATGAGCATGCCGGTGATGATGCTCGGCTCGCGTAGCAGACCCGCCTGTTCGCGAAAGGTGGCAGGCTCGTCGGTTTGCCCGGCGCGCGGCATAAACGCCACGAGCGCTCCGCAGATCAAAACGGCAAAGGTCAGCGTGCCGTACATGGCCACGTGCCAATCGAGCGTGTCGGCCACAAACTTGCCAATCGAGGTCACAAAGACCATCGCCACGGAAAACGCGCCGTACACAACTGAGATGGCAAGCGAAGTTTGCTGCGGGGACAGCAGCTCAGGGATGTACGTCACACCCACGGCGAGCAGTGCGCCCGAGACGGAGCCCAAGATGATGCGCGAGATAAACAGCACCTGGAAGTTGGGTGCCAACGCCATGACCAGGTTGCCGAGCACAAAGACGATGCTGTAGCACACGAGCAGCTGGTAGCGGCGAAAACGCCCCGTGCTGAGCGCAAGCACCGGCGTAGCGATAGCGTAGACGAGCGCGAACACGCTGATGAGCTGGCCCGCAGTGGCAAGCGATACGCCGAGTTCCGTCGCCAGGTCGCTCTCGATACCGATGACCACGAACTCGGAGCAGCCGAGCGAGAATCCCAACAGCACGAGCAGCGCCAGGCAGAGCTTGGTGCGCGCGGGGGAGAGCGCGGCGGCGGTTGACTTACTTTTAGGCGTGGTTGCGGCGGTCAAGGTTGTCACTCCAATGTCGCATGAATAAGTGGGATTCAATCCCTGCAACTCTAACAGAACGTGACAAAGGGGCCGTCCCTTTGTCACATTGCGCTGCCAGCCAGTCGCCCAAACCGTCACAACATTCGGCGAAAATCTCGAAATCGAGGAAAAGCGTCGAATGTTGTGACGGTTTTCCCGTCTGTGCCGGCGAGCTCCAGCGCCGTCTGGGGGTATAAGGCTAGCAAGTGTTTATTTGCGAGGCCTAAGGGGCGCCCCGTATGGATATCGATAACTTTGAATGGTGGTATAGCGAGGGCGAGGCTCCGGACGAGGAGTGGGACGAGCCCGCGCCGCGTGACGTGTCGAGCGACAAGGCTGAGACCGGCAATGATGCTGCCGCCGACTCGGATGCCGCCCTCGACCCCGTCGAGCCCCTGACCTTTGAACAAGCCTGGGCCCAGGCCGAGGCAGACGAGGCCAAGGCCGACGCTACGGCCACGCTCGGCGAGCCGGCCGACATGTCAATCTCGCCGGCAAAGACCCCGCAGCCGCGTCACACTATCGACCCCGACAGCACGGCATCCTTCAGCATTCTCGACGTGCCCTCGCAGGGCGCTCAGGCGCCCGCACCCACACGTCGCCCCAATCTGTCTCGCGAGGAAGATGCAGGACGTCGCTCGCCGCTCGGCCCCATCCTTATCGCCTTTATGGCCGGCGTTATCGCATGCTCGGTAATTGGAAACGTCTGGAGCCATGTCGAACAACAGCGAAAAGACGCCGCCAAGGTCGAGATGTCCGTCGAGCAATCGCTCGGCCGCACGCGCTCGGTACATGTGTCGGTCGAGGTCAAGGACGGCGCGACGTGGGACACCGCGCGCGGCGACAGCCAAATGCTCATCCACATCGTGGGGCGCACGCTCAAAGGGCAGACGATTGACGAGTATCAATACGTCAATTCCGCTGGTGACGGTATCGAACTTAAGCCCGGCGACTACGAGCTCACCGTCGATGAACCGCCCGTCGCCACCGACAGCACGCGCTTCCGCGCCTCAAAGCGCATGGTCCCCGTGAACTTTAACTCACAGGCGCCCGACGCGGTCGACACCACACCGCAGGGCGGGTTCGACCTTTACGTAGATACCCAGTAGGCGCTCGCCGCTCATTCCGCTATGGCTACTCAATAATCGCCTGCCGTCCCGTCCCGTCGCCAAGAGTGGGACAATAGCCCTCGACACTATTGTTTACTTTTGGAGGAAGTAGCATGTCTACCGTCACTACCATCAAGCGCGGCGGCCTCACCGCGGCCATCGATTCCATGGGCGCCCAGCTCACGAGCCTTGCCCTCAACGGCAACGAGTATCTGTGGCAGGGCGACCCCGCCTTTTGGGGCAAGCACGCGCCCATCCTGTTCCCCATTGTGGGCTCGCTGCGCAACAACACGGCAACGTCTGCGGCCGGCACCTGCGAGATGCCGCGCCACGGACTCGCGCGCATTGTCGAGCACAAGCTGGTCGAGGTTTCGGAGGACGGCTCCTCGGTAACGTACGAGATCACCGATACGCCCGAGTCGCTCAAGGCGTTCCCGTTCCACTTTAAGCTCAACATGACCTATGCCCTGACTGGTGACGCCACGCTTACCCAGACCTTTGCCGTCACCAATACCGGCGACGTGGACCTGCCGTTCTCGGTGGGCGGCCACCCCGCGTTTAACGTACCGGCTCCCGGTGCCGAGGACGAGGCATTCGAGGATTACGAGCTGGCGTTTACCGAGGCTTGGACTAACGAGGCTCCCATCATCACGCCCGACGGTCTTATGACGTTCGAGGGCAGCTACAAGGCTCCCGATAACTCGGACGTGCTGCCCATCACGCATCGCAGCTTCGATAACGACGCCATCATGTTCACCGATACCCCGGGCTCCACGCTCACGCTGCGCGGCCGCAAGTCGGGCCACGGCGTCAAGATCGACTTTGAGGGCTTTAAGTACATCGGCGTGTGGTCTGCCGCCAACGACGCTCCGTTTGTGGCGCTCGAGCCCTGGACCGGTCACACCACCATGGACACCGAGGACGATGTCTTTGAGCACAAGGCCAACACCATCACCCTGGCCCCCGGCGCTACCGATAAACGTAGCTTTAGCGTCACCCTGCTCTAGAGGTTCCGCCGTTCTGACGAACGGCGGGCCGGTCGACACTGCGCGCCACCCAGAGCGACAATTTGTCATTCAAAAGGCACGGCATGACCAGAAGGTCTATGCCGTGCCTTTTTCATGCCACTTGTTCGCTCTGGACGTCGCTCGCCGGCATTGCCAAAACATCGGCGTCCCCAATGACTACCGTGTGTCTATTAATTTTTCGAGCTTGTGCTGCGCTGCTGGTCGCTGGCGTATATCCTGTTAAGTCGTCAGCATACGATTCAACAGGGAAGGCAGATTATGCATTCTCCCCATCAACGCGACGCGCATCCACAGCCGGTATGCAGCCGTCGCATCTTTTTGGGTAGCGCTCTCGCTGCGAGCGCTTCCGTCGTCGCCGGCGCGCTCGCCGGCTGTCAGCGTCCGTCCACGCTCAAAGTGGTTCAGCCCACGACGGGCGGCGGTCGCGACGACCTGTCCGATTCCGTGATCGGCAAGGATAAGATCCGCATTGGCATGGAGGCGGCCTACGCCCCGTACAACTGGCAGGTTTCCGAAGCCAGTGAATACACCATCCCCATCGACAACGTGCAGGGCGCCTATGCCGATGGCTACGACGTGCAGATCGCCAAGATCGTCTGCAAGGCCCTCGGTGGCGAGCCCGTTGCCGTCAAGCAGAGCTTCTCGGGCCTTATCGATTCGCTCAACAACGGCCAGATCGACCTCATCATCGCCGGCATGAGCGCCACGCCCGAGCGCGAGGAGTCCGTCGGTTTTTCCGACCCGTACTTCATTGGCTACTTTGGCCTGTTCGTAAAAGAGGGCTCGTCCTACCAGAATGCGACCAAGCTCAGCGACTTTAGCGGTGCCACGGTACTCGGCCAAAAGGACACCATGCTCGACACCGTCATCGACGAGATCCCGGGCGTTGTCCACAAGAACCCGGTCGATTCGGTTCCCACGGTGTTTTCGAACCTGCTGCAGGGCACGTGCGACGCCGTGACCTACAACACCGAGAACGAGAAGGGCTATATGGCCCAAAACCCGGGTATCGTGCCGATTCATTTTGCCGAGGGCGAGGGCTTTAAGCAGGAGGTCGCGGCAAATGTCGGTTGCCGCAAGGGCTCGGACAAACTGCTTAAGCTCATCGATAAGACGCTCAAGGGCATTAGCCAAGAGGAGCGCGACCGAATGTGGGACGCGTGCCTTGACCGTCAGCCGGCATAGGGAGGCAGCATGAAAACCATCAATCGTCTGGCCTCCTTTATCAAGGCCGACCATCGCTATGTATATCTGGGCACGAGTGTTATCGCGGCGCTCGGCCTGGCGTTTAGCCAACGTAACCCCACGCCGCTGAGCTTCTTGGCGCCCACCAGCATTTTCCAGGACTGCCTTTGGGCGATTCTTTGGGCCTGGCTCGTCGTGTCGGCGGCGGCGCTGGTCACCAAGCTCATGCACTGGAGCGACTATCGCGAAACGTCGCCGTTCGCATCCGAGCGTTTCCGTCGCGGCGCACGCTTGGGCAGCTACGTCGTGGCCGCCATCGCGGCAATCTTTTTCGTGGACCGTTGCGTCATGTCGTTTATCGATCTGGTGCAGGTGAGCATTGTCTCGGATTCCAACCCTAGCGACTTTTTGTCGAGCCTGGTCTACATGACCTACAAGAGCGGCGACTTCTTCATCCGCGGCATCGAGATCACCATCGCGCTTGCGACCTTCGGCACCGTCATCGCCTTTTTCCTGGCGCTGCTCTTTGTGTTCCTGCGTATTCAGACCTTCGATCGCGTGGACAACGACCTGGTGCGCTTCTTTAAAAGCATCGGCCGTGGCTTTGCGACTGTCTACTCCACCATCGTGCGCGGCACGCCCATGATGGTCCAGGGCCTGCTCATCTATTACGCGGGCTTCACCGTTTTGCGCGGCATGGGCTTCGAGACCGCCCAGGCCAACCGGATCTGGAGTACCTTCACCGCCGGCCTCGTCACCATCTCGCTCAATTCCACCGCCTACATGATGGAGGTCCTGCGCGGCGGTATCGAGTCCATCGATCCCGGCCAGGCCGAGGCAGCGCGCTCGCTGGGTCTTTCGCAGTGGCAGGCTATGCGCAAGGTCGTGTTCCCCCAGGGTATTAAAAACGCGATCCCCGCACTCACCAACGAGCTCATCATCAACATCAAGGATTCGTCGGTGCTCTCGGTCATCGGCGTGTTCGACCTTATGTACGCTACTACCACGGTCGCCGGCGTGTACTACCGCCAGATGGAGGTCTACTGCGTGGCGCTCGTGGTCTACCTGATCCTGACGCTCGTGGCGAGCCGCCTGCTCGAGGCCTTTGGCAAAAAGCTCGGCGCCGAGGCCCCGGCCACGCTGCCCAGCTCCAACTAGGCTCAAGACGAGGAGAATCATCATGGCAGATACCGCCACTACCGGCGCTGCGGCCGCCGCGCAAAACCAAGAGCCGCTCATCCGCGTCGAGGGCCTGCGCAAGAGCTTCGGCTCGCTCGAGGTACTCAAGGGCATCGACCTCGCTGTCAATCCCGGCGAGGTCGTCACCATCATCGGCGCCTCGGGCTCGGGCAAGTCGACCTTCTTGCGCTGCCTCAACCTGCTCGAGACCCCGGACGCGGGCCATATCTGGTTCCACGGCCAGGACCTCACGGCCGAGCGCTGCAACATCAATAAACTCCGCGAGGACATCGGCATGGTGTTCCAGGGCTTTAACCTGTTCAACAACATGGATGTGCTCGACAACTGTACCCTCGCGCCCGTCACGCTCAAAAAGATGAGCAAGGCCGAGGCCGAAAAGGTCGCGCTAGAGCATCTGGCAAGCGTGGGACTCGAAAAGTTCGCACACGCCGCCGTGGGTCGCCTGTCCGGCGGCCAAAAGCAGCGCGTGGCCATCGCCCGCGCCTTGTGCATGAACCCGCAAATCATGCTGTTCGACGAGCCGACCTCTGCGCTCGACCCCGAGATCGTGGGCGAGGTGCTCGAGGTCATGCGCAAGCTCGCCGCCGACGGCATGACCATGGTCGTCGTCACGCACGAGATGGCTTTTGCCCGCACGGTGTCCGACCGCGTGGTCTTTATGGACAAGGGCGTGGTGCTCGAGGACGCCGCGCCGGCCGAGCTCTTCGGCAACCCCAAGCACCAGCGCACTCGCGAGTTCCTCTCGCGTTATCTCGAGGACAAATAACCGACCGCAAACGCTTATGTGGCAGGGCCGCTCCGGTGGGGCGGCCCTCGTCATCACAATCGAAAGGATGTCATGGCCGAGGTTTGGCGCTTCTTTGCGCATGAGGACGATTTTGCCGATATAGACGAGGCTGGCGCGTGCGAGCGCTTGGGTCGCGTGCTGTCGTTTCCGACCATCTCGAGTATGGATGCCGAGGCGGTGGACTGGCAGCCGTTCGACGACCTGCGCGCGTATATGCAGCAGGCTTGGCCGCACGTATTTACGGCGGGTAAGGTCGAGCTTATCGACCATTCGCTATTGGTGACGCTTGGCGGTTCCGACCCTGCCCTCAAGCCCATTATGCTCATGGGCCACATGGACGTGGTTCCCGTGGTACCCGGCACCGAGGCTGACTGGACGCATGCCCCCTTTAGCGGACATGTGGACGACACCTACATTTGGGGTCGCGGCGCCATCGATATGAAAGACCAGGTCGCAGGCATTCTCGAGGCGGTTGAGTATGCGCTCGCGCACGGCTGGGAGCACAAGCGTACCCTGCTGCTCGCCTTTGGCCAGGACGAGGAAACCACGCAGTACGGCGCGGGGGCGATCGGTCGTGTGCTCGAGGAGCGTGGCGTTGAACTTGAATATCTGATCGACGAGGGTGACTACCGTATTGTTTCGGCTGCCGAGTATGGCGCGGGCGAGGGCTGGCTTATGCATGCCGACCTCGCGGAGAAGGGTTACGCCGACATCGTACTCAAGACGAAGAGCGAGGGCGGGCATTCCTCCAACCCCTACGGTGGCACTTCGCTCGAAGTGCTGAGCCGTGCCATCGCCGCAATCTGCGATATCGAGTGGCCGACGCGCGTGACCGATCTGCTTGCCGCACAGCTTGTCGAGCTGGGGCTCTACACGGCGGATGAGATTGCCGCCAACGGGGATGTCATTGTCCGCGACTGCCTCGTCAGCAAAAAGCTCTACCCGCTCGTGACGACCACCTGCGCGCCCACGCAGATCGAGGGCGGCAGCACCGGCGCCAACGTGATGCCGCAGGATATGTGGGCCAATATCAACTTCCGCATGCTCGAGGGTACGGGCGTGGCCGATGTCGTTACCTGCTGCCGCGAGGCCGTTGCCGCGGCGGGCCTTGCCGGGCGCGTGGAGGTCGAACTCGGCCCCGGCAGCTCCGAGCCCTCGCCGTCCCCGCGTGTCGGTGGTCCCGGCCTCGAGGCGGTTCGTTCCATCGCCGCCCGCTATTTCCGTGATCCAAAGGGGACGGAGGAAAACGGATCATTCGAGCTAGTGGCAATTGTGCCCTCGACCGTGATCGGTGCGACCGACGCTGCCAACTACCAGCGCATTTGCTCTGAGTGCATTCGTTTCTCGGCCTTTGTGGTCGACGATGACGAGTGCGATCGCGGTGTCCATGGCACCAACGAGCGCATCACCCGCCGCGCCTACCTCCAGGGTATCCGCTTTTTCATCGCTCTGCTTCAAACGCTCTAGAATGTGACAAAGTGACAGTCCTTTTGTTGGCCGTTGGGAACGTTCTTAAACGACTAGTCGTTAAGGAACATACCCAACGGCTACGTCCACTCATTCCGTGCGGGTTATATGCAGGTTTGCCTGCGCACGCTATCATGTATGGGTTAGACCGCAACTATGTACCCCATACGCGAAGGGATGCGCATGTATCTGAGGATCGACATGTTCTAGCTGGGCTTACCCCCGCAGTGGCGCCATGCGCCCCATCAATTCTGCCGATTTTCACCTTCACGCATATAAAGGAGTCCTGCCATGCGCGACAAGCTCGAAAAGATCATCAAGGCCTACGAGGAGCTCGAGAAGAAGCTCTCCGACCCGGCCGTCGCCTCCGATATTAAGGAGTTCACGCGTCTCAACAAGGAGTACGCGCACCAGTCCGACCTCATCGCCGCTTCGCGCGAGTACATCAGCGCGCTCGACGACATCGAGGCTGCCAAGGAGATGCTCCGCGACACCACCGACGCCGATGAGAAGGAGATGCTCCAGATGGACATCTCCGAAAACGAGGCCAAGCTCCCCCAGCTCGAGGAAGATATCAAGTACATGCTCATCCCGAGCGACCCCAACGACGACAAGAACACCATCGTCGAGATCCGCTCTGCCGCCGGTGGCGACGAGGCGGCCATCTTCGCCGGCGACCTGTACAAGATGTACCAGCGCTTTTGCGAGTCGCGCGGCTGGAAGACCACCGTGCTCGATTCCAGCCCCAGCGAGGCCGGCGGCTTTAAGTCCATCGAGTTCAAGGTCGAGGGCGACCGCGTCTACTCCGTCATGAAGTTCGAGTCCGGCGTGCACCGTGTCCAGCGCGTTCCAAAGACCGAGTCCCAGGGCCGTATCCAGACCTCCACGGCAACCGTCGCCGTGCTTCCCGAGGCCGAGGAGATCGACGTCCAGATCAACCAGTCCGACCTGCGCATCGACACCTACTGCGCTTCGGGCCCTGGTGGTCAGTGCGTTAACACCACCTACTCCGCCGTACGCATCACTCACCTGCCCACCAACACCGTTGTGCAGTCGCAGGAGCAGCGCTCCCAGATCCAGAACCGCGAGGTCTGCATGCAGATGCTGCGTGCCCGCCTCTACGAAATGGAGCTCGAGAAGCAGCAGGCAGAGCTCGGTGCCGAGCGCCAGAGCCAGATTGGCCACGGCAACCGTTCCGAGAAGATTCGTACTTATAACCAGCCTCAGGACCGCGTGACCGACCACCGTATCGGTTTCAACTCCACCTACAACGGCGTCCTTCTGGGCGATCAGCTCGGCACCGTGATCGAGGCGCTCGCCGCCGCCGAGCGAGCCGAGAAGCTGGCACAAGCAGTTTAAGTTACGGCGTTTTACCAAACGCCGTAACGGCTCGACGCTGCAAACGCCCCTAAGCGGCAATCTGACGTTCAATCGTCGGTCGCGTACCGAAGTACGCTTCCCTCCTCTTTCACGTCACCTTGCTCGCTTAGGGGCGTTTTCGCTGATTTATGCTCAACCTGCGGCGTCTTAGAGGTAGTCATTGGGGACGTACTTAAATGACTAGGTTGGACACATTGCTTTGAGGCGTTATTCAATCGGTTTTGATAGCCTTTAGGCTGTTTGCCTGCTTAAAGCAATTAACGGTGTGCATCTGCTATTGGAAATATTGCTCGAAAAAGCGTCCGAGAAGTCGCGGGGCGATTTTTGGCGCGTCGCGCGTCAAGTGATTTGGCAAGCGTTTGGTTAGATATTGGTCAGGTTAAGGGCAACCTTGCCAAAAGCTTGACGGATGCAGATTTAGACGTCGATGAATGAACACTCTAGGCAGGCTCCAAGCAAAATTCTGGGCTGATTCTCGATAATCGCTTCCAATCGTCCCTTGCCGCGTGCCGCCCTCGCGTACAATCTGCTCCGACATTCGTGCGCCGCCCGGCGCTTAAGAGGGGAGGACCCCATGGCAAACGAGATCTGGACCATCAAGCGTTGTCTCGAGTGGACCAAGGAGTACCTGGCCGAGCGCGGCGAGGAGCACCCCCGTCTTTCTGCCGAGTGGCTGCTCTGCGCTGCCACGGGTTTGGCACGCATCGACTTATATATGCGCATGGACGAGACGCTTAACGCGGCTCAGCTCGAGACCATGCACGCGGCCGTTGTTCGTCGCGCTAAAGGTGAACCGCTGCAGTACATCACCGGCAGCACGCAGTTTCGCATGATCGACGTCGCGTGCGCCCCCGGCGTGCTCATTCCGCGCCCCGAGACCGAGATGCTCGTCGAGGAAGTCCTCAATTATCTGGATGCCGAGGTGCTGAGCCCCGAGGCTGCTGCCCGTCAGCGCGTGGAGCTGCCTTGGAACGATGAGGTCGAGGAGGCACGCAAGGCCGAGGCCGCGCTGGCAGACGAACGCGCGGCCGCCGAGCGCCGTGCCGCTAACCTGACGGCTGCCGATGAGGCTGCGCTGGGTAGCGACGTGCTCGGCAGCCGTGCCTATGCCGAGGAGCTGGCCGACCGCGAGGCCGAGGAAGCCGCCGCGCAGGCAGCAGAAGCCGAAGCCGCGGAAGCCGCCGAGCCCGAGCTCGACGAATACGGCATCGCCATCGAGGGTGCCGGCCAGGAGACGGCTTCGGCTCAGGATGCCGCTGCGCCTGCCCCAGCCGAGCCCCGTATCGCCCGCGTTCTCGAGGTCGGCTGCGGCACGGGTTGCATCTCGCTCTCCCTTGCCTGGGAGCGCCGCGGCCACGTTACCTGCACCGCCACCGATATCGAGCCGCGCGCCATCGATCTGGCCACCAAAAACCGCGACGCGCTCGGCCTCACGGCAGATGAGGTTGCCTTTAGTCTCACCAACCTGGTGAGCTCCATTCCCCGCGAAGAGTGGGGCACCTTCGACGTGCTCGTTTCCAACCCGCCCTACATCCCGACCGGCGTCATGCGCTCGCTGCCGCACGAGGTCAAGGACTTTGAGCCCGACTTGGCGCTCGAGGGCGGTGCCGACGGCCTGGACATCTTCCGCCGCCTGCTCAATGCGGCGCCTTACATGCTGCGCGCCGGCGGCCTGTTTGCCTGCGAGCTCTACGAGGGCGCCCTCGATGCCGCGGCCGAGCTCTGTCGCCAGGCAGGCCTTTCGGACGTGCGTATCGTCCACGACCTCACCGATCGTCCCCGCATCGTTCGAGCCATCGTCACCGAGCCCAAACAGCGTATTTAAGCTGAATAAATAGACATTTGCGCAAGTTTGTCCTTGCAATATACCGTAAAACTTCTACTATAGAAGGAGAAAGGTATGTCAAATCAGCTGCATCGGTACCGTATCGTGCTTGATTACATTGAACCTTGGCTTGATGAGCAGGATGAAGCTACGCTGAAGCAGATTTATGCAGACCTTTTGGTGCTCGAGAAGGAAGGTCCCAGCCTTGGTCGTCCGCTGGTTGACCGCGTAAAGGGCTCGAAGCTTCATCATTTAAAGGAGCTGAGAGTGACGTCGTGTGGTGGGCAGGTGATTCGCATCCTCTTCGCCTTTGACCCCAAGCGCCAGGCGGTATTGCTATTGGCGGGTGATAAGTCGCGAGCGGGATCGTCAAGGGCAAAATGGAACGGTTGGTATGCGATCAACATTCCAAGGGCCGAGCAAATATACCGTCGCCACGTAAGGAGGCTCGATCGAGATGGAACTGCATGAGTATATGGAATCTCGCGGGATAACACGCGACTCCATTACCGCCGAGCAGGAGAGGACTCGCGATCGTATCGAAGCCTATAAGCTTGCTCAGATTCGCAGGTTAAAAGATCTAACACAGGCGTCGGTCGCCCAGTCGATGGGCGTTTCTCAAAAACGTGTATCCGAGCTCGAGCGTGGGGAGTTGGGTTCGATGAGGCTCGACACGCTGAGCAGGTACGCAGAGAGCCTCGGCGGAAAACTGGTTGCAAGCATCGAGTTTCCCGATCGTACCGTTACGCTTGCGCGCTAAAAATCTTCAATTAACCCCCTCACTTTCACCGACTACTAGAGCCGCTCACCAAACCAACATGCGCTCTGGGCAAATAGGTTGAACGTTTCGTGCGAGAATGCCCCACAGTAAACAAACTTGCACCGGAGCGTAAGGGGCTGGCATACACATGCAGACGGTCTATCGGGTATACGAGGGAACGCGCGAGCCGCATCGGCTTGCCGTCGAGCGCACGGCCGAGGTGCTCGGCCGCGGCGGCCTGGCCTTGATTCCGACCGAGACCGTCTACGGTGTTGCCGTGGCAGTCAACGCCTTCTCGGACGCCGTGCCCCAAGATACAAGCGAATTCCCATCGTGGCCGCGCGATCCGCAGGCTGCCGTCAATGGCGCCGCAGTTCCTGCGCTCGGCACCGGCTATCGCCGTATCTTCACTCTCAAGCAACGTGAGCTCACGCAAACCGTCGCTTGGCTGGTCGATGGCGTCGAAGCACTCGACCGCTATGGCGTGGATATCCCGGAAGATGCCCGCGTACTCGCGCGACGATGCTGGCCGGGAGCCCTGACTATCGTGGTCAAGGCAGCCCCCTGCGTGCCGACCTTTATGCGCGCTGCCGACGACACCGTGGCCCTGCGCGCTTCGGCCTCTCCCGTGGTCCAAGCGCTCATCCGCGCCTGCGGCAGTCCCCTTGCCTGCACGAGCGCCAACACGCACGGCGCGCCTTCGCCGGCAAGCTTTGCCGCCGTCGAGGGTCGCATCCTGGAGGGGGTCGATGTTGCCGTCGACGCCGGTGAGACCCCGTGTCGCGACGCCTCGACCATCGTGTCGTTCCAGCACGGCGGGCTCCAGATCCTGCGCCAAGGCGCACTTCCCGCATCAGAGATCGAGCGGGTCCTGTCCGACCCGATGCAATAGAAGGGTGTAAGCGATGTCGTTGAATCTGGGCAGCCTGGGCATGGAAGATGCCTCGTTTAACTTTGGCGGTTCCTACATCATGGCGCTCGACTGCGGCACTACCTCGGTACTCGCGGCCATTGTCGACGAATACGGCTGCATCGTTGCCCAGGCGCGTCGTAGCGTCAAAACCAGCTTCCCGCGCCCCGGCTGGGTGGAGCAGGATCCCACGGAGGTGCTTGCCAGCCAGATCGGCGTGATGATGGAGGTTCAGTTTAAGAGCGGCATCCATTCCGATCGCATCGCCGCCATCGGCATCTCCAACCAGCGCGAGACCACGGTGGTCTGGGACCGCGTGAGCGGCCAGCCCATCTATAACGCCATCGTATGGCAGTGCCGTCGTACCGCGCCGGCGATCGACGCGTTGGTTGAACAGGGTTGCGAGGAGCTGGTGCGCTCCCGCACGGGACTTACGCTTGACCCGTATTTCTCGGCCTCCAAGGTGCAGTGGATTCTCGACAACGTCGACGGCGCACGCGAGAGCGCGGCGGCGGGCGACCTCATGTTTGGCACCATCGACACCTGGCTCATCTACAACCTCACCGGCGGCCAGGTCTTTGCCACCGACTACACCAATGCCAGCCGCACGGCACTCTTTAATATCCATACGCTCGATTGGGACGACGACCTGCTGGCGCTCTTTGACGTTCCACGTTCCATGATGCCCGAGGTTCGCTGGAGCTCGGGCGACTACGGCCGCGTCGCGAGCGACATCATGACCAACATGCCGCCCATCATGGGCGTGGCGGGCGACCAGCAGGCATCGCTGTTCGGCCACTGCTGCTTCTATCCCGGCCAGACCAAAAACACCTATGGCACGGGCTGCTTTATGCTCATGAACACCGGCGACGAGATCGTCGAATCCAAGAATGGCCTGGTCTCCACCATCGGTATCGCTGCGGACGGCAAAGTCAGCTATGCGCTCGAGGGCTCTATTTTTGCCGCCGGCTCAACGATGAACTGGCTTCGCAACAACATGGGCATCATCTCGAGCGTGAGCGAGTCGGCACAACTCGCCGCTTCGATTAGCGACAACGAGGGCTGCTACTTCGTTCCCGCCTTTGCGGGTTTGGGCGCTCCCTGGTGGGACCCGCATGCCCGCGGTATCGTGTGCGGTCTGACCGGCGCCTCGAGCCGTGCGACCATCGTACGTGCCGCCTGCGAATCCATGGCATATCAGAGCTACGACGTGCTGCGCGCCATGGAGCAGGACGTGGGGCTTTCGATCGAGCGCCTGTCTGTCGATGGCGGTGCCTCGCGCAACGAGTTCATCATGCAATTCCAGGCCGACCTGCTGGATATCCCCGTGCTGCAATGCGAGACGGTGGAGACCACGGCAATCGGTGCCGCGTACTTGGCGGGTCTTGCCGTCGGCTATTGGGAAGATCTGGAAGAGCTGGAGCAAAATGCCCAGATCGTTAGGACCTTCCTTCCCCACATGTCCGCCGAGCGCCGCGAGCAAAACCTTGCGGGCTGGCGTGATGCAGTCAGGCGCTCGCTCAGCACCTCACAGTAGGGCTGCGATGGGCTGCTCGATACAACAAACCGTTAAACTTATGCACGGCGCGCGGCAACAACATCGCCATGCGCCTTGTCAGCAAGGCCATCTTCCGGCCGCAACGAAAGGGGCAATCAACCCATGACCGTCACCTACGATACGTCCCGTGTGACCCTTGTCGATCACCCGCTCGTCCAGCATAAGCTGTCGATTCTGCGCGACAAAAACACCGGCACCAACCAGTTCCGCCAGCTCGTGCGCGAACTCGCACTTTTTGACGGCTACGAGGCCATGCGCGACCTGCCCATGGAAGACGTCGAAGTCGAGACCCCCATCACCACCGCAACGTTTAAGCAGCTCGCCGGCAAAAAGCTCGCCATCGTTCCCATTCTGCGTGCGGGCCTTGGCATGGTCGATGGCATCCTCGACTTGGTACCCTCCGCTCGCGTGGGCCACATCGGTATGGAGCGCGACGAGGTTACCCACGAGCCGCATGAGTATTACTGCAAGATGCCCAAGGATATCGACCAGCGCATCTGCCTGGTCGTCGACCCCATGCTCGCCACGGGCGGTTCGGCCGAGATGGCCATCAGCTACCTGCGCGAGCGCGGTGTCAAGGACATCCGCATGCTGTGCATCGTCGCGGCCCCCGAGGGCCTCAAGTCGCTGACTGAGAAGGACCCCGATGTGCATATCTATACCTGCGCCATCGACGACCATCTCAACGAAGCTGCCTACATCGTTCCCGGCCTGGGCGACGCCGGCGACCGCATCTACGGCACGCTGTAATCTCTGGGCCATACCGGCTAACGTCGAAAATACGAAGAAATGGTGCGCGCGGGCGAGCAAAAGACGACCGCGCGCACTCCTGTTAACGGACGTTTTGCCCTGCAGGGTTCGAGAAAAACGTATTACCGTACCTGCGGCATAAAGAAGGTCTTAAGAAAACGAACAGGTGCGTATTAACCGATGCTTTTTCGGTTGTACTTTAGCGATTGGCTCGTACAATAGTCACCAATGTTTGGCGGGAACTGTCCTGTGAGGCGATAAAAAAGGAAAGTGAGGACGCCAGTGTTTCAGATAGCCGATCTGCTCGCTATCGTTGCAGGTGCCATCGCGGGCGCGATTGCCTTCCTTCCCTTTGTCTTTATGCTCAAGCCGGTTCTTGACGATAAGCAGAATGCGGACATGCTCAAGGGTATGGTGAGTCTCGCGGTCTCGGCAATCGCGTTGCTTGTCTTTACCTTGGTTGTGTTTGTGTTGTTCGGAGAGGCATTTCGCATGTTCCTCCTGGGCGAGGCGATCGGCTTCGTGGCCTTTATGGCCGCCTGCGCGGTTCGCGTCGCCAAGGCGCTGCGAGATCCTCATGAGGTCGAAAGGTAAGTCGTGGAAATTTTTGAAAAGCTGCCTGATGAGATTAATCATCTGGTCAGCGAGTTCAGCTCCACCCCTGTCGTGGGCGATCTGAGCTGCGGCATCACGCAGTACTCGTTTTGGCTGATCGTCTCCACGATCGTGCTCCTGATCGTCCTGGCCGTGTTCAAGAAGAAGCAGACCCTGGTTCCCAAGGGCTTCTTCGTCAACGGTTTCGAGTACATCATCGAGTACGTCGAGAACGATATCGGCAAGGGTGTCGTGGGTGAGAACTGGAAGAAGCACTTCCCGTTCCTGTGCTCGCTTTTCCTGTTCATCCTGATCAATAACATGATCGGCCTGATCCCGGGAATGAAGCCCGGCACCGGCGCAATCGGCTCCACCGCCGCACTCGCCATTTTCGCCTTCGTGTACTTCATCTACTACGGATGCAAGGCTCACGGCGTGATCGGCTACATCAAGAGCCTCGCCCCGCAGGGCGTGAGCTTCCCGATGAACGTGCTCGTGTGGGTCGTCGAGCTTTTCTCGACCTTCCTGCGCCTCATCACGCTTGCCGTCCGTCTGTTCTGCAACATGTTCGCAGGACACGTGGTCATGGGCTCGTTCGCCATCATGGCGAGCATGTTCATGCAGCCGCTGCTTCAGCAGGTTTCCGCGGCCCACGCCGTCGGCGCCCTGCCTTCGCTGGCCTGGCTTGCCATCCTCATCCTGATCTATGCGATCGAGCTTGTGGTCGGCGCCATCCAGGCTTACGTCTTCACGGTCCTTACCGCCGTGTATGTCTCCGAGGCAGAGGAGGTCGCGGAGGAGGAGTAGTCTTCCGTTCGTGCCTTAAAGGTAAGGCAATTCGTTAAACCGCCGGTGCCCGTACCCATGGAGCCCGGCAGTTATAAAAAGGTTATCCTGCGTGAAATAAGACACGCACGACAAAGGAGGAATCGTGGGAGTTATCGGTTACGGTCTCGGTGTTATCGGCGCTGGTCTTGCTATCGGCCTGTCTGCTCTGGGTGCTACGGGTGCTATGGCCCGTCAGCCTGAGGTCCAGGGCCGCGTGTTCACCGTCTTCATCATGGGCTCCGCCTTCGGCGAGGCTCTGGCTCTGATCGGCTTCGTTGTCGCGCTGATCGTTAAATAGCACGGAGCGTCAAGTATGAATCTTTCATCCCAGAAGAGCGCGATCGCACTCTCCGCGTCCGCGGCCGCGCTGCTTATGCCGGTTTCCGCGTTCGCCGAGGACGGCGCTGCCGGTGCGGACATCCTCATCCCTAAGATGGCGGAGTTCATCCCGGCGCTTATCGCCTTCCTGATCATCTGGATCGTGCTGGCAAAGGTCGCCCTGCCGGGCATCATGAAAACCATGGAGGAGCGCGGCAAGAAGATCGAGGAGAGCCTCGACGAGGCCGAGAAGACCAAGCAGGAGGCCATCGCCAAGCGCTCTGAGTCCGACTCGATCGTCACCGACGCCCGTCGTCAGGCTGCCGACATCGTTCTCGAGGCCCGTAAGGACGCCGAGTCCGAGCGCGCCCGTATCATCGAGACTGCTCACAAGGAGGCCGAGGAGATCATCGCCAAGGCCCATACGACCGTCGAGGACGAGCGCAAGTCCATCTACGCCGGTGCCGCGAGCTCCATCGCCGACCTGTCCGTTGCCGTCGCCACCAAGATCGTGGGCGAGGCACTCGAGGACGAGTCCGAGCAGAAGAAGCTCATCGAGCGCTACATCCAGGAAGCAGGTAGCCTGAATGCCGACTAGCCGCTATCAGGACAAGGTACTCGAGACCTACGCGCGCTCCCTTTTGGAAGCCGCCAAGGCCGAGAACCATGTGTTCGAGGACCTCGAGATGATCGAGCGCCTGGCTAGCGCCAGCCCCGAGATCATCGCCGTGCTCGACACCATGTCCAAGCGCGACCAGCTCGACCTTCTTCCCAAGGTGGCAGCTGCCTTTAAGTATGTTGCCGAGGAAGACGAGGATGTAGTGGGCGTGACCGTCACCACGGCGATCCCGCTCGACGACGAGCTGCGTCAAACCATCACTAAGAAATGCGAGCAGGACTTCGGCCGCAAGGTATTCCTTATCGAGCAGGTCGACCCGTCTATCGTGGGCGGCCTGGTGCTCGAGGCCCGCGGCGAGCGTCGTGACATTTCCGTCAAGACGCAGCTGCGCATCGCGCAGGAGACCCTCGCAAACTCTGCTAATTCGTACGGAGGTGAAGCCTAATGTCCGAAACCCTCAATGCCCAGGATATCGCCAAGAAACTGCAGGAGCAGCTCACGAGCCTCTCCGCGACGGTCGATACGCATGAGGTTTCAACGGTCGACGAGGTAGGCGACGGCATCGCGCGCGTCTCCGGCCTCAAGAGCGCCATGGCAGGCGAGCTTCTGGAGTTCAAGAGCTCCGATACCGGTGAGACCGTCTTCGGCCTTGCCCAGAACCTTGACCGTGACGAGGTCGGCGCCGTTCTGTTCGGTGCCGTTGACTCCATCAAGGAAGGCGACGAGTGCCGCACCACTGGCCGCATTATGGATATCCCCGTGAGCCGTGCCATGCTCGGTCGCGTCGTCAATCCGCTCGGCCAGCCCATCGACGGTTTGGGTGACATTGTCGCCACGCACCGTCGTCCTATCGAGTTCAAGGCCCCCGGCGTCATCGACCGTACCCCGGTGTGCGAGCCGGTTCAGACCGGCCTGTTGGCCATCGACTCCATGGTGCCTATCGGCCGTGGTCAGCGTGAGCTCATCATCGGCGACCGTAAGACCGGTAAGACCGCCATCGCCATCGACGCTATCCTCAATCAGCGCGGCAAGGGCATGGTCTGCATCTATGTCGCCATCGGCCAGAAGGCCTCCACGGTTGCCAACATCCGCGAGACCCTCGCTCAGCACGGTGCGCTCGACTACACCATCATCGTTTCGGCCACTGCTGCCGATTCCGCCCCTATGCAGTACATCGCGCCTATGGCCGGTGCCGCTATTGGCGAGTTCTTCATGTACAACGGCGAGGACGGCAAGCCCGCCAGCGAGACCAACCCCGGCGGCCACGTGCTCGTCATCTACGACGACCTGTCCAAGCAGGCTGTGGCCTACCGTCAGATGTCGCTGACGCTGCATCGTCCGCCCGGACGCGAGGCCTATCCTGGCGACATCTTCTACCTGCACTCTCGTCTGCTCGAGCGTGCCGTCAAGATGTCCAAGAAGAACGGTTACGGCTCCATGACGGCACTGCCGATCATCGAGACCCAGGACGGCGACGTCTCGGCCTACATTCCGACCAACGTCATTTCCATTACCGATGGTCAGATCTACCTGCAGTCCGAGCTCTTCTTCCAGGGTCAGCGCCCGGCAGTCGACGTGGGTATCTCCGTGTCCCGCGTCGGTGGCGATGCGCAGACCAAGGCCATGAAGCAGGTCGCCGGCAACCTCCGTCTGGACCTCGCTTCCTATCAGGAGCTCGCTGGCTTTACGCAGTTCGGCTCCGACCTCGACGAGGCTACTCAGAAGCAGCTGACCCACGGTGCTCGCATGACCGAGCTCCTGAAGCAGCCGCGTTACAAGCCGTTTGAGGTTGGCGAGCAGATCGTTACGCTGTTCGCTGGCAACGAGGGCTTCCTGGATGACCTGGAGATCGCCGACGTGCTGCCCTTCCGTGCCGAGCTCATCGAGTACATGGACAATGGCTTTGGTTCGCTGCTCGACAAGGTTCGCGCCAAGAAGATCGATGATGACACCAAGGCTGAGCTCTTGCGCGTCATCGGCGACTTCAAGCAGCAGTTCATGGCCAAGCACCATTCGGATGTTTCTGGATCAGAGGAGAACTAAGCCCCATGGCCAACCTTCGCGACATTAAGAAGCGAATCTCCTCGGTTACCACGACCAAGCAGATCACGCGCACGATGGAGATGGTCTCTACGGCCAAGATTCGTCGTGCCCTCGATCGCTCCAAGCAGGCCGAGCCCTATAAGGAGGCGCTGACCGACGTCATGTTGACGGTCGCCGGCGACGCCTCCTGTTCGGGCACCGATCCCATGCTGCAGAAGCATGAGAGCGTCAAGCATGGCCTGATTGTCGTTATTGCCTCGGACCGCGGCCTTGCCGGCGGTTTCAATACGACGGTGGAGCGCACGGCCGAAAAGCTCGCCGCTTCTTGGGCGAACGACGGCATCGAATACGAGATCATCGCGTGCGGGCGTAAGCCGGCCACGTATTTCCGTGACCGCGCAAACGTTGTCATGCACTTTGAGGGCAACTCCTCTGAGCCCGATTTCAATCAGGCCCGCATGATCTCCTCTCATATCTGCGATGCGTATCGTGCCGGTGAGCTTGACCGTGTCGAGCTTGTCTACCACCACGCCAAGAACCGCGTGGATCAGGAGCTTCGCGTCGAGCATCTGTTGCCGCTCGACCCCGAGATGATCGCTATGGCCCACGGTCCGCGTAAGAACGAGACCGACGCCCCTAAGCGCATCTCGTCCACGTTCGAGTTCGTGCCCTCTCCCGAGCATGTTCTCGGCAAGCTTGTGCCGTCTTATATCCTGACGGTCATCTACCAGGCCCTGATCGATTCGGCGGCTGCCGAGCAGGGTGCACGCCGCAAGGCCATGCACTCCGCGACGGAAAACGCCACCGCGATCATCTCGACCCTTACCCGCACGTATAGTCGCGTGCGCCAGGCTTCGATCACGACCGAGATTAACGAGATCGTCGGCGGAGCCTCAGCATTGGAGGAACAGTAATGGCTAATAACACCGTAAAGCTTGCGGTCGAGGAAGCCACCAAGAAGACGACTGCCGGTGATGGTCGCATCGTGCGAATCATCGGCCCTGTCGTCGACGTCAAGTTTGACGGCGCGGTGCCCCCGATCTACAACGCGCTCACGGTCGAGGCCGAGACCCCGATCGGTCATCTGAGCACGATCCTCGAGGTCGAGAGCCAGCTTCCGGGCGGCGTCGTCCGCACGGTCGCCATGTCCTCGACCGACGGCCTGCAGCGCGGCCTCATCGCCACCGATACCGGTGAGCCCATGAAGATGCCCGTTGGTCCCAAGACGCTCGGCCGCATTTGGAACGTCATGGGCAAGCCCGTCGACGGCAAGCCCATGCCCGAGGTGGAGGAGTTCTACCCCATCCACCATGCAGCGCCCCGTTTCGACGAGCTCACCACCAAGACCGAGATCTTCGAGACCGGCATCAAGGCCGTCGACCTGCTCGAACCCTACATCCGCGGCGGCAAGACAGGTCTGTTCGGCGGCGCCGGCGTCGGCAAGACCGTTCTGATCCAGGAGCTCATCAACAACCTCGCCCAGGAGCACGGCGGCACCTCGGTGTTCACCGGCGTCGGCGAGCGTACCCGCGAGGGCACCGACCTGTTCCTCGAGATGAGCGAGTCTGGCGTTATCGACAAGACCTGCTTGGTCTATGGTCAGATGAACGAGCCGCCCGGAGCGCGTCTGCGCATCGGTCTGGCCGGCCTTACCACCGCTGAGTACTTCCGCGATCGCGGCCAGGACGTTCTGCTGTTCATCGACAACATCTTCCGCTTCTCTCAGGCAGGTTCCGAGGTTTCCGCACTGCTGGGCCGTATGCCGTCCGCCGTTGGTTACCAGCCCACGCTGGCAACCGAGATGGGCGACCTCCAGGAGCGCATTACCTCGACCAAGACGGGCTCCATTACCTCCGTCCAGGCTGTCTACGTCCCCGCAGACGACCTGACCGACCCGGCGCCTGCCACGACGTTTACGCACCTCGATGCCACCACGGTTCTTTCGCGTAGCATTTCGTCGCTCGGCCTGTTCCCGGCTATCGACCCGCTTGCGTCTTCCTCCGACGCTCTCGATCCCTCGATCGTTGGCGAGGAGCACTACCGTGTCGCCGTCAAGGTCCAGGAGCTCCTGCAGGAGTACTCCGACCTTCAGGACATCATCGCCATTCTGGGTATGGACGAGCTGTCCGAGGAGCAGCGCCTTACGGTCAACCGTGCCCGTAAGATTCAGCAGTTCCTCTCGCAGTCCTTCCACGTCGCCGAGAAGTTCACCGGCAACCCCGGTGTCTACGTCCGCGTCGAGGATACCGTCCGCTCTTTCGCCGAGATTGTCGACGGCAAGGCCGATGACCTGCCTGAGCAGGCTTTCCGCTATGCTTCCACGATTGAGGACGTGCGCGAGCGCGCCCGCAAGATGGGGGAGAAGTAGGTTATGCGTATCCGCATCGTGTGCCCCGTGAGCTGCGCCTATGAGGGCGACGCTGCGTTTGTGTCGATTCCGTCCACGGATGGCGAGTTTGGCGTTCTGCCTGCTCACTCCAGCGAGATCTGCACGATCGACCGCGGTTACGTTCGCGTTTCCGATAAGGCCATGGGCACTGTCGACCACACGTTTGCCGTGGCCGGCGGCTATGCCCAGGTTGCGGACGATGTCGTGACCGTTCTCGCCGAGCGCGCTTGCGATTTGGCGACCGTCGATGCCGACAAGCTTAAAGCTGATATTCAAGGTTTTGAAGAGAAGCTGGGTAATTTGTCGGAGGATGATGCACGCCGCGCCTACCTCTATAATGAAATCGCATGGTGTAAGCTCAAGCTTGCCCAATAGTCAAACGATTTAGCGTTCGACCATTTGCGAACACATCATGCCCGGGATGGCCCAGCCATCCCGGGCATGCTTTTTGAAAGGGTAGACCTTGGATATTATCCGCGTTGAGGGTGGCCACGCCATCGGAGGCTCCGTGCCCGTTTCGGGCGCCAAGAACTCCGCACTCAAACTCATGGCGGCAACGCTTCTGGCGCCGGGCAAAACGACGCTGCAGAACGTGCCCGATATTTCCGATGTCCACGTGATGGGCAAGGTGCTCAAGGGCATGGGCGCTACGATCGATGTTCTCGACGAGCACACGCTCGAGATTGATACCTCTCAGGTCGATTCTTGGGAGGCCCCCTACGAGCTCGTTGCCAAGATGCGTGCTTCCACCGCCGTGATGGGACCCCTGCTGGGTCGCTTCCATCGCGCCAAGATCGCCATGCCGGGCGGCTGCAACCTGGGTGCTCGCAAGATCGATATGCACATTCTTGGTCTCGAGGCCCTGGGCGTTGAGTTCGATACCGCCCACGGTTACATCAACGCTAATGCGCCCCAAGGTCTGCGCGGTACCACCGTCACGCTCGAGTTCGCCAGTGTCGGTGCGACCGAGAACCTCATTATGGCATCCGTGCGCGCGAAGGGTACCACGGTTATCGACAATGCCGCCCGCGAGCCCGAGATCGTCGATCTCGCCAACATGCTCAACGAGATGGGCGCTAAGATTGTCGGCGCCGGTACGCCTGTCGTGACCATCGAGGGCGTGGAAGAGCTGCATCCCGTTACCCATCGCGTAGTGGGCGACCGCATCGAGGCCGGCACCTTTATCGTCGCCGGTGCGTTGATGGCCGACGATCGCGGTGTCGACGTCACGGGTTTTTGCCCCATTCACTTGGGCATGGTACTCAAGAAGATGGAGCTCATGGGTATCGACTGCGAGCGCGTCGAGGATGGCGTCCATGTAAACCGTGCCGAGCGTATCAAGCCGGTCGACATCCAGACGCTTCCGTTCCCCGGCTTCCCGACGGACATGCAGGCGCAGATTATGGTGCTCTCCGCCCTTGCCGATGGTAGCTCCGTTATCACCGAGAACATCTTCGAGAATCGCTTTATGTTTGCCTCTGAGCTGGTGCGCATGGGTGCCGACATTCGTATCGAGAGCCATCATGCCATGATTCATGGCGTCAAGGGCTTCTCGGGTGCACAGGTTACCTCGCCCGATCTGCGTGGCGGAGCGGCCCTCGTCGTAGCGGGCTTGATCGCCGACGGGACGACCGAGGTTTCGGCCATCCATCACATCAAGCGCGGCTACGAGCGGTTTGTCGAAAAGCTGCAGGCGCTTGGCGCGCATGTCGAGCATGCTACCGTCCCCGATCCCGTCATCTACTAATACAGGTTGCCTATGTTTAATAAAAAACCCCTCGCGGATACCACCACCCGAAGACCCTCAACTGGTGCGCAGGCCAAGATCTACAGTCGCGATAACGTGGCTCGCTATTCCGAGCGCGCTCGTCAACGTCGCCGTAGCCACACGATTCGTCACGTCGCGCTCATTGTCGTGCTTGGCGTGCTGCTGAGTGCCACTACCGCTGCCGGCCTGTGGTTTGCCACCATTATGGGCAAGCTCGGCGATTCTAATGTCATTACCGACAATCTGCGTCGGGTTCTGGTTGACACCGATGAGGCAAAGGATCCGTTCTACGTGCTGCTTCTTGGCACCGACGGCCGTCCGGGCGAGGATACGTATCGTGCCGACTCGATTATCCTGGCACGCATCGACCCCACGCAAAAACAGGCGACGCTCATTTCCGTTCCGCGCGACACCAAGGTCGAGTACAAGGGCGAGACCATGAAGATCAACGCCTGCCATACCGTTGGCGGCGCCGAGGCCATGGTCGAGGCGGTCAACGAGCTGTGCGGTGTTCAGATTTCCCACTATGCCGAGGTCAGCTTCGACGGTATGCAGGCGCTGATTGATTCGGTTGGCGGTATCGACATTAACGCAACCGATGATGTTGACGACCCCGAGCACCTGGATATTAAGATTACCGCTGGCCAGCAGCATATGGACGGTGCCACCGCCCTTACCTATGCCCGCTGCCGCTACACCTATGCCGACGGCGATTACACGCGCATGCGCCACCAGCGTCAGGTGCTTGGCGCCCTTGCCAACCAGATTCTCAATAACTTCGATGCCACAAAGATCTTTGGCCTGGTTAATTCGCTGTCCGATATGCTCGTAACCGATATGAGCGTTCAGGATATCGTGGCTACGGTCAACGCCATGCGCGGTATGGATGTCGACGGTATCTACTCGGCCAACCTGCCCTCGTACGCCGACGACAGCACCATGATCGACGGTGTGAGCTACGTCTTTGTCTACGAGGACGAGCTCAAGGAAATGATGGAGCGCGTCGATGCCGGCAAGGATCCCAAGGGTCCCAACACCATGGGTCTTTCCGACGGTTCCAGCTCTACGATCGGTGACCTGAACAACAACACGTCTGACGACTACGCAAACGGTACCGCAACCTCATCGGTCAGCTCTGACGATTCCGATGACTCAAGCGATTCAAGCGATTCGGACTACTACGAAGAGCCCACCGGCGACGGCAACGGCTACGAAGCCAACTATTAGAGTTACGCGGGCTTACCAGCCCGCGTAACGGCTCGACGCTGCGCGCCGCCCAGAGCGACAATTTGTCATTCAAAAGGCAGGGCATGACCAGAAGGTCAATGCCCTGCCTTTTTCATGCCAACTTGTTCGCTCTGGACGTCGCTCGCTGACGTTGATTCAACCAGCGATGTCGTCACTTGCAGTTGGGTAGTCCACTTGGCACTTGGGGACGTTCCTTTTGTGCCGGCAGTTTGGGACACTCCTTGCGTTAAGAGGCTGGCGTGCGTCAACCTATTCTCGTTGCAGTAAAAAAATCGCCCCGTTCTTGGTTGAGGACGGGGCAATTCGTCTTTTGGACTTGTGCAGCCAGGCTTATGCAAAGCGGGCGACGAGCTCCTGGAGCACGTCGGTCATCTTGACGAGCGAACTGACCGGGACGAACTCGTTGACGCCGTGGTAGCAATAGCCGCCGGTGGAAAGGTTGGGGCAGGGCAGACCGCGGAACGACAGCTGAGCGCCGTCGGTGCCGCCGCGAATCGGCAGCACTTGGGGCTCAACGCCGCAGGCAAGGTAGGCTTCCTTGGCAACATCAATAAGCTCGGGATAGTCACGAACGATCTCGGCCATATTTCGATACTGCTGCCTAATCTCGACCGTCACGCGCTCCTCACCCAGACGCTGGTTGAGCATCGAGGCGGCGGCATCAATAAGGTCGAGTTTCTGCTGGAACTTGGCGGCGTCATGGTCGCGGACGATATAACGCGCTGTGGCGTGATCGACGGTCGCAGATACGCCCTCAAGGTGATAAAAGCCCTCGTAGCCTTCCGTATACTCCGGGCGCTGCACGTAGGGGAGCAACGCGTTGAAGTCGCAGAACAGATTGCCTGCGTTGACCATACGGCCCTTGGCGTCGCCCGGGTGGATGGACTGGCCCTCAAAGCGGACGGTCGCCTCGGCGGCGTTAAAGCACTCCCACTCCAGCTCGCCGATGGGGCCGCCGTCGACCGTGTAGGCGTACTTGCAGCCAAAGGTATCGATATCCAACAGCTCTGCTCCGTGGCCGATCTCCTCGTCAGGGCAGAAGCAAATGCCGAGTGCGGGATGGGGCAGAGAGGGGTCCTGAGCGATACGCGCGACAAGCGACATGATCTCGGCGACGCCTGCCTTGTCGTCCGCGCCCAGCAGCGTGGTGCCATCGCTGCAGACCAGGTCCTCACCTGCGAGGTCGTTCAGGGCGGGAAGCTTGGCGGTACTCATGGCAACGGGCTTACCGTCAACCGTGCCGCAGACCAGGTCGCCGCCTTCGTAGTGTACGATGTGCGGTTTCACGCCGGCACCCGGTGCAACTTCGGTGGTGTCGAGATGGGCGATCAGGCCCAGGGCGGGCTTGTCCTCAGCGCCCGCACTTGCGGGGATATGCGCGCAGACATAGGCGTGCTCGGTCACGTGGGCATCTTCCGCACCAAGCTCGCGCAGCTCTTCAGCCAGCACGTTGGCAAGGTCAAACTGAACGGCGCTCGAGGGTACCTGGTCGCAGTTTGCATCCTCGGACTGCGTGTTGATCTGGGCGTAGCGCAAAAAGCGCTCGAGGACATCGGGGTTCGTGGTGGTGTTTTCCATAAAGACCGCTCCAATCTTGGTCGTCGTGTGCAACAAGAACTCTAGCACGGTATGCCACGGCATACCGCGACGCTTGGATGGGGTAGAATCAGCCATTGAATGCAGAAGGGACGGAAGATCATGGATACGACAAATAGCTCGCGCGAACTACATCTGACGGTGGCGAACGAAGACTACTTGGAGTGCATGGTTCGCATTGAAAGCGAAGAGGGGGAAACCAACGGCGTGCGATCGGTCGACATCGCGCAGCGCCTTGGCGTCTCCAAGGCATCGGTCAATAAAGCGGTTTCGGCGCTCAAGGCATCCGAGCTTGTCGAGCAATCGCACTACGGCAAGGTGATCCTGACCGATCGCGGCCGCGAGGTTGGCACGGCTATCTGGTACCGTCATCGCCTCATCCGCACGTTTTTGGTTCAGGAGCTCGGTGTCGAATTTGAGCGAGCCGATTCCGAGGCCTGCATGATGGAGCATGCGCTATCCGAGGACACGATGAGCCGCTGGCTCGCCTATCTCGAAAAGCAGGGAATCAGCGTCGAGGAATAGCGGGATATATATGGATACGAGTTATTACAACCGCTTTGGTGCCGAGGAACTTACGCGCCGCTTGTCGAGCGAGACCTTGTTGGCGCAGGGCCCCATGGGCAGTGTTCTGTTGAGTGAGTACGATGCCGCCGACATTCCACCGGCGTTTTGGAATCTGGCAGAGCCGCAGACCGTTTCTCGTATCCATCGCTTGTATGTCGCCGCCGGCGCGCAGGTGCTCATTACCAACACCTTTCAGGCATCAAGCTATGCCCTCAAACACGACCAGATTGCGCCGTCCGTGGCGGAGGTCAATCGCGGGGCCGTCGACGATGCCCGCCAGGCGCACCCTCAGCTGCTGCTGGGCTCGATGGGCCCGATCGGTATTGAGTGGTTTGCCGAGGACTCTGCCGAGTATCGTGAAATCCGAGGCATTGCGCGCGAACAGGCGCACGCCTTGCTCAATGCCGGCGTTGACGGTCTGCTGATCGAGACGGTGACGTCTATCCGTAATTTGCAGCCCATGCTTGCCGGCGCTCGAGATGCCGCCGACGGCATGCCTGTTCTGGTGAGTTTTGTCGTTGACGATAAAGGCGACCTGTTGGGCGATGGCCTCAACATCGAGGCAGCCGTTTTGTACGCCGAAAAACACGGCGCAAACTCGGTTGGTGTTAATTGCTGTTCGCTTGCGGCCGCGAACGCGGCGGTGCCCAGGATGGTTGCATCGGCGACTACTCCCGTCACGGTGCGTCCCAACGTAGGCGATCCGGTCCAGACTCAGGATGGCCCCGTATGGCACGAGAACCCCGAAGCTTTCGCGCGCGCATGCATCGAATGGAGACATGCCGGCGCCGCAATGGTGGGCAGTTGTTGTGGAACCACGGCAATCACTACGGCAGCGATGGCCGAGGCGCTCGATATATAAAGGGTAAAACCGCTCCATACGGGTCGGTTTTTTTATTGCCTGCATGTCCTCGGCAGCATTTGCCCAAATGGTGAATGCTGGTGCCGGCAGGTTGCCGAGTGCATGTTGCGGGTATACCCCATGCGTACCATGATCCAAACACTGTGAGGTGTCTGCGCGTGTGCGCGATAATTCATTTTGGAACTGACGGCTGGCGCGCTCGCGTCGATGAGGACTTTACTGCCGATAACGTTGCCCGTATCGCCGATGCCGTCGGCGAGTTGTGGCAAAAGACCAATCCGGGCAAAACGGTATATATAGGGTTCGACACCCGGCCCCTGGCGAGCGAGTTCGCTGAGCTTGCGGCGGGCGTGCTAGCAGCGCACGGGCTGGACGCCGTGCTCGCTTCGCGACCTGTTCCGACCCCTGCCCTTACGTGGGCGGCGGCTTATGACGGTGAGGCGTGCGGCGCGCTCATGGTGACGGGGTCCCATCATCCGCAGGGTTATCTGTGCCTCAAGATTCGCATGGGTGACGGCTCGACCGCCAACCAGGATGTCATCGAAGAGCTCGAAGAGACCATGGCTCCCGAGCCAATGGGGATCGAAGGGCAATATCGCACCGCGGATATTATTCCTGACTATATGCAGGCGGTGGCATCGTTTGTCGATGCCGAAGCCATCCGCGCCGCGCACCTGCGCGTGGTCGTCGATCCCATGGGCGGCGCAGCCCAGGGCTATCTAGCCGACTTGCTGCGCGAGCTTGGCGTTGAGGTGCACGAGATTCACGCCGGGCAGGCGTCTGACCAAGAAGATATCTGCCCCGACCCCGTTGAGCCTTGGGTGGACGCTTGCGAGCGCACGGTTATCGAGGACGGAGCTTGCGCTGGCCTGGTGACCGACGGCGACGCCGACCGCATCGGCGCGGTTGACGAGCGCGGCAGATATATACATCCGCATCAGATCATGGCGCTCGTTTTGGGCGACTTGGTTCAATTTCGTAATTTGGAGGGGCGCGTCGTCGTCAATCTTTCGTGCTCGACGCTCGTGCGTCGCATTGCCGAGGCGCTTGGCTGCCGCGTGACCGTCAAACCGGTCGGTTTCAAATATATAGCGGCGGAGATGAAGAAGGGCGGCGTCCTCATAGGCGGCGAAGAAGCCGGTGGTATCGGCATTGCCGCGCATATGCCCGAGCGCGATGGAATCCTCGCCTGTCTGATTCTGTGTGAGCTTATGGCAAAGACGGACGCGCCTTTGGGCGTTCTGGTCGACCAACTCGAGGACAGTTTTGGTAAGACGAGTTACGGTCGACGCGATTTACGCCTTGAGGCCGAAGATGCCGAAACGTTACGAACCCTGCTGCCGGGCGTAAACCCCAAGTCGATTTGTGGCAAGGTGCCGCAAAACGTTAGTCATATGGATGGCTTGCGTTTGGCATTCGAGGATGACACGTGGCTGCTGGTCCGTCCTAGCGGGACCGAACCAGTGGTGCGCGTCTACGCCGAGGGGTTCTCGGTGGAAGAACGTGATGAGTTGCTCGATGCTGGCTGTGCTTTAGCTAGGGGGACGTATCCGCTTTAACCATGAGACTGCCTTATATAAAGAGATGCTCGGCGAGCGGTAGGTAACGGCTGGCAAACGTTAGTCGGATTACAAGATGTGTAGGAAATGTGTACGCCCAGATTCCCGCCCCCGGCGCCCCTCCGGTCTGGCAATATATCTCCTTGCCGCGCGGCCCGGTGCAACCGGGAACCAGCGCAGGCGTGCACCTTGAGAACCGGATACTGCGAGGATGGACACTCACTTCAGTGTCGCATCCGGGCAGACATCGAACCATTTGAAATGGTCT
>DBFDVR010000059.1:0-29078 GCA_048321375.1 Collinsella sp. | reverse complement strand
GCCGTGGGTGATGATGATCTCGTTGCCCTGCTCGATGAGGCCGAGGAGGGCGTGGGCGGTGTTGCTCACGGCCTCGATCTGCTCGACGGGGTTGTTGCCGAGGGCGTTGCCGCCAAGGGCGACGACAATACGATCGGGCTTGCCAAGAGGCTTAGACATTGCTGGAATCCTTTCTGTAAAAGGCCTACAACCCATTAATAACCCGCGTCCGTGCGATACGCGAGTTTATTAAGGTTTATATTCTCTTTATCGCTCATTTTATTCATTTTGAAAATAGCGGAACGGTGAACGGTCGTTTTTGTCCGCTCAGCGTACAGAACTCCAGCTCAGACATATCTACGTAATTTACGTGCGACTTTATTTAAATGAAGCGAGGATTATGTGGGATTATGCAAACTACATCTCTGCTAAACACAAAACGGACAGCGCAATATCTTACTCGCGCTATACGAGATTCTATGCACTTATAAGTCGAGTATGCACCCCTGCAAAAACAAGGGGCTTTTCATCCAGCAAAAGGAATAAAGAAGCGCTCCGGAAAGGCGCAACAGCCAAGTCCCCCATCCATCCCCAAAGTGGCGCGAGGTTTCGCGGCAAAGCCGCGAAACAGCGAAGGGGACGGAATACCCGGCCAACTACGTCCTTCATCCGCCCACACAATCCGAGGGCGTAGTCGTAGCAGGACCTGAGGGCTGACCTTCGCGGACACTCCGCAGGACGAAAGAACCCCCGCCGCACGTAGTGCGCAGCGGGGGTTCTTTCATGTCCGAGGACGTCCGCGAAGGTCAGCCCTCAGGTCCTGCGGTGGGAGAACTAGGCCTCGTTGTACACCGTCTTGAGCTTCAGCAGGTGAGCGTAGCGGTCCATGGCGGCCTGCTCGTTCTCCTTGAAGAGCTCCTCGGCGCGCTCGGGGAAGGAACGCGTCAGCGAAGCGTAACGGGCCTCGTTCATCAGGAACTCCTGATAACCGCCTGCGGGCTCCTTGGAATCGAGCGAGAACTTCTTGCCGGCAGCAGCCTCGGGGTTGAAGCGGAAGAGGTTCCAGTAACCGCACTCGACAGCCTTCTTCATCTCGGCCTGGCAGTTCTGCATGCCGCCCTTCTTGATGGAGTGCATCTCGCAGGGGCTGTAGCCGATGATGAGGGACGGGCCGTCGTAGGCCTCGGCCTCGTGAATGGCCTTGAAGGTCTGAGCCGGGTTGGCGCCCATGGCGACCTGCGCCACGTAAACGTAGCCGTAGCTCATGGCGATCTCGGCCAGGGACTTCTTCTTGGTCACCTTACCGGCAGCGGCGAACTGAGCGACCTGGCCCAGGTTCGAGGCCTTGGAGGCCTGACCACCAGTGTTGGAGTAGACCTCGGTGTCGAAGACGAAGACGTTGACGTTGTGGCCGGAAGCCAGGACGTGGTCCAGGCCACCGAAGCCGATGTCATAGGCCCAGCCGTCGCCGCCAAAGATCCAGAAGGACTTCTTGGTGAGGTAAGCCTTGTCGGCGAGGATCGCCTTGGAAGCATCGCAGCCGCACTTCTCGAGCTCGGCAACGTAGGCAGCGGCAGCGGTCTTGGAGGCCTCGGCGTCGTTGACGGAGTCGATCCAAGCCTGGCCGGCAGCCTTGAGCTCATCGGACGGACCATCGGCAGCGATGATGTCCTGGGTAGCGGCGATCAGCTTGTGCTGGACGGCCTCGTAACCGACGGCCATGCCCAGACCGTGCTCGGCATTGTCCTCGAACAGGGAGTTGTTCCACGCCGGGCCGTGACCGTCCTTGTCCTTGCAGTAAGGAGCGGTGGCAGCGGGGTTACCCCAAATGGAGGAGCAGCCGGTGGCGTTGGAAATGAACATGCGGTCGCCGGCGACCTGGGTCACCAGACGTGCATAGGCGGTCTCGGCACAGCCGGCGCAGGAGCCAGAGAACTCCAGGTAGGGCTGCTTAAACTGGCTGCCCTTGACGTTGGCCGCGATGAGCTCCTTCTTCTCGGAGACGTTCTCGACCATGTAGTCCCAAACGGGCTGCTGGTCCATCTCCTGCTCGGTGGGAACCATCTCGAGGGCGCCCTTGGGGCAAACCTTGACGCAGTTGGTGCAGCCCATGCAGTCGAGCGGGGACACAGCCATGGTGAACTTCATGCCCTTGGCCTTGGGGCCCATGGCGTCGAGCGTGCGGGTAGCCTCGGGCGCGGCGGCGGCCTCGTCCTCGGTCATCGCGAACGGACGGATGGTGGCATGCGGGCACACGTAGGCGCACTGGTTGCACTGGATGCACTTGGTCTCGTCCCAGTGGGGAACGACCACGGCGACGCCGCGCTTCTCGTATGCGGAGGCACCCAGCTCAAACTGGCCGTCGGCGCAATCGACGAAGGCGGAAACAGGCAGGCTGTCGCCGTCCATGCGATCGATGGGCTCGAGCAGGTTCTTGACCTGCTGGGCGATAGCGGACTTGGTCTCCTCGGAGAGCTCGACGGGAGCGGCGTCCTCGGCGGTAGCCCAGTCGGCCGGAACCTCGAACTTACGGAAGGCGGTAGCGCCGGCATCGATGGCCTTGTGGTTGGCGTCGACGATGGCCTGGCCCTTCTTCATGTAGGACTTGGTAGCCGCGTCCTTCATGTACTGCAGGGCGTCCTCGGCGGGCAGGACCTTGGCCAGCGCGAAGAAGGCGGACTGGAGCACCGTGTTGGTGCGCTTGCCCATGCCGACCTTAGCGGCCAGGTCGATAGCGTCGATCAGGTAGACGTTGACGTTGTTGTTCGCGATGTAGCGCTTGGCCACGGCGGGCATGTGCTCGGCGAACTCCTCGTCGCTCCACTGGCAGTTGACCAGGAAGGTGCCGCCCGGCTTGACGTCGCGGACCATCTTGAAGCCCTTAACGATGTAGCTGGGGTTGTGGCAAGCGACAAAGTCGGCCTTGGTCACGTAGTACGGCGAACGGATCGGAGAATCACCAAAGCGCAGGTGCGAAACGGTGACGCCGCCGGTCTTCTTGGAGTCGTACTGGAAGTAGGCCTGGACGTACTTGTCGGTGTGGTCGCCGATGATCTTGATCGAGTTCTTGTTGGCGCCGACGGTACCGTCGCCACCCAGACCCCAGAACTTGCACTCGATGGTGCCGGGGGCTGCGGTGTTGGGCGCATCCTCGGCCTCGGGCAGGCTCAGGTTGGTCACGTCATCGACAATGCCGATGGTGAACTCGCGCTTGGGCTCGTCCTTCTTGAGCTCCTCGAAGACAGCGAACGCGGACGCGGGAGGCGTGTCCTTGCTGCCCAGGCCATAACGGCCGCCGACGACCTTGATGCCCGTCTTGCCGGCCTCGTAGAGAGCGGAGACGACGTCCTGGTAGAGCGGCTCGCCGATGGAACCCGGCTCCTTGGTACGGTCCATGACGGCGATCTTCTGGACGGTCTCGGGGAGAACGTCGACGAAGTGCTTGATGGAGAACGGACGGAACAGACGAACCTTGACCAGGCCGACCTTCTCGCCGTGAGCGTTGAGGTAGTCGATGACTTCCTCGAGCACGTCGCAGAAGGAGCCCATGCACACGACGACGCGGTCGGCATCGGGAGCGCCGTAGTAGTTGAACAGGCCGTAATCGGTGCCGAGCTTCTCGTTGATCTTCTTCATGTAGCCCTCGACGACGGCGGGAAGCTCGTCGTAGACCTTGTTGCAGGCCTCACGGTTCTGGAAGAAGATATCGCCGTTCTCGTGGCTGCCGCGGGTGTGCGGGTGCTCAGGGTTGAGCGCGTGGTCGCGAAAAGCCTGGACGGCGTCCATGTCGCACATCTCGGCCAGATCCTTGTAGTCCCACATGGCGACCTTCTGGATCTCGTGGCTGGTGCGGAAGCCGTCGAAGAAGTTAAGGAACGGGGTCTTACCCTCGATGGCGGCAAGGTGAGCCACCGGCGAGAGGTCCATGACCTCCTGGACGTTGCCCTCGGCGAGCATGGCGAAGCCGGTCTGACGGCAGGCCATGACGTCGGAGTGATCGCCAAAAATGTTCAGGGCGTGGGAAGCGACGCAACGCGCGGAGACGTGGAAGACGCCCGGGAGCTGCTCGCCCGCGATCTTGTACATGTTCGGGATCATCAGGAGCAGACCCTGAGAAGCCGTGTAGGTGGTGGTCAGAGCACCGGCGCCCAGCGAACCGTGAACGGTACCGGCTGCACCTGCCTCGGACTCCATCTCGACGACCTTGACCGGGGTGCCGAAGATGTTCTTGCGACCCTGGGCCGCCCACTGGTCGACATGGTCGGCCATCGGGCTGGACGGCGTAATGGGATAGATTCCCGCTACCTCGGTGTACGCATACGAAACATATGCGGCCGCCTCGTTGCCGTCCATAGACTTAAACTTACGCGCCATATACCCCTCTCCTCTCATATAGGTATACAGGCCCCGGCGATCGCCGGGATGTTGGCGTGATGGGATTTACGCTGTTGCTTCCAATCATCTGGCAGGCAGGCTCAGCAGCAGGTACGTGGCGTGGAGAGAAGACATGCCGAGGCGAGGGACAGCTGGTGCGCCCCACAGACCCGACCGCCCGTCTTGCACATGACCGAGCGCCGCAAAGGCCGCATGCCGGATGCTCCCGGGCACGCCCCGGCGATGGGAAGCGCCCGCAACGGAAATCCGCATGCGGGTTTATTGTACCCCGCCGTTAAGTGTAATTTCGACAAATATAGGCGGGCGGTAAAGGTTTACCTTGGATGACTGCCGGGATCATTTGGCAGGACTGGCTAGAGGGCACCGAAGAGGATGGCGTAGGTAGTGGATTCGCCGAGCTTGAGCTCGTCGCCGGGATTGAGTTGGGCGGAACGGCCGGGCTCGACCTGAATGCAGACGCGCGTGGCCCCGTTTACCACCACGGTTCCGTTGGTGGACGACAAGTCCTCGACGTGCCAGATATTTTGAGCATCGCACCAGATATGGGCATGGCGGGCCGAGACATCGTCGCCGACGTCGGTAATATCGCCCTCACCAGTGGCCAGCGCGCCAATCTCAACACCCTGCTCACTCGGCTGAATCCAGCGCGGGGCGCTCACGACAAAACTGTTTTGTACGCGCAGCAAGCCCAAGGGGTGCGCCGGGGCGGGTTCGCGTTCGCCCGCGGTCATCGAGATGCCAAGCGAACGCGGCGTGGAGGTGCCTCCGCCACAGGTCGCGTGCGCGTAGTCGATAGCATAGTTCACCGAGGACCGCACATCCGCCGAACAGCCGACGGCGACAAACAGCACCAGCACGGCCTCGGCGCGCTCGGCAGGCATGAGTTCTGCCGCCTGGGACAGGCGATCGAGCGCGTTGCGATAGAGATTCGTGTCTTGGTGGCACTCTTCGAGCGCGCGTACCATCGGTTCACCTGCAGGACCGCACACCATATTGATCACAGCCGTGGAGTCCATGGGATTGCGCTGGCGCAGGGCCAGTTGCGACATAATACGCGCAGCCGAGGTACCGTATTCGGCAAAGTAGCGCTGCTGAAGCGTGCCGACCGGCGCGCGAACGATAAAGCGGGAAACCCAAGAGCGATCGGCGGCTCGGCTCTGCGGGCTGCGGCCGTCGGCGAGCGGACGGGACGAAAGCACCAGGCCGCACAGCTCGATATGGCTCAGATGCGCCGCGCGCTTAAAGATGTCAAACATGGCCCCGCATGGGGTGAGCTCAACTTGAGATGCCATGACCTAGGCCTCCTTGGTCGTAGAAATAGAATCGGACGATACTTCGACAGGTCCGCCAAAAGTACGGGCAGCTGCGGCTCCACCGGCAAGCGGAGTCGCCATCTGGGCTTTTGTGCGTCGCGGTGCCGAAACGGGAAGTTCAAAGGCAAAGCCCATCGCAAGCAAAAACCACGTAAGCGTATAGGTTGCAACCAGAGCGGCAACAAGGCCGCCCATCACGGCGCGTTGGGAAAATACGCTACATGCAGCCACAACCAGCACCGGAACCTCGCAGGCAGAAAGCGCAAGCACACCCTGCAGGAACCCCGAGCGCCGATCACGCGCAAGTGCCCCCGCGGCAACGCCGGCTATGCCTGGCAGCGCCAACGCCAGTGCGGCAATAATACCCGGTAGCGACCCAGACCACACGAGCGATCCCAAAGTCGCCGTCACGCGAGCGCCCGACGCCAGCAGCGCGGCCGAAACCACGACCACAGCCCAAACCACGCCACAGACGACCGTCGCGCCGACCATCAGCGCGCGACGAACCGCGCGGCCGGACGCATCCATGGGGCACGGCGTGAGCGGCTCGCCGCGGAGCGAACGACCGACATTTTGCGCATAGTGGTCACAAAACGCCGAGAGCGCCGCCTCGACCGCCGCCGGCTCGGGACGATCTTTTTGATGGCTGGACAGACAGGCCGTCACCACGTCGAACAGCTGGGCATCGACAAACGCCAGCGCATCGCGCAGCTCTTCGGAATCCGGCTCAAGCCCCAGCTGCTGGGCCTGCTCGGCCGCGGCGAGCGCCACATCGGGCTCACGACGAAGCAGCTGAGTCAAATCACAACCGGGCGCATGGGCACCAATGGGATAGTCGGGCCGCGTGTCCATCTTGAGACGGTAGGGGCTCGCGATGTCGCGCGTCTTTTTGCGCGAACCCGAGGTGCCCGAAGTGCTCGGCGCGGCTTCGTATGGCGCGACGCCGGCAATGAGCTCGTAAACCGTGCTTGCCGCGGCATAGACGTCGATCGCCGGCGACATACGCAAAGCGCGCAGATCGGGAATATCGTCGGTGAGCATCTCGGGCGGGGCATAGGCAACCGTCGCGCGACGCAGCGTGGCATAACGCTCCGTAAACGACGCCTTGCCGCCGGTACCGGCCACAGCCGACGCAGGCTCGAGCGCCAGCGACGAGCCAAAGTCGATCAGGCACAGGTCAAAGGTGTCCTCGGCAAGCTGCCGGTCAAGCGGTAGACGCGCCGTGCGCACCATAATATTAGCGGGCGAGATATCGCGATGGACAAAGCCCTCGCCCACCAGGCTCATACGGCAGAGCAGATCGAACAGGTCGCGACCCAGACGCGCCGCCACAAGCGGCGACAGGCGTCCGGCATCGTCCACGGCGAGTCGCGAACGCAAGCGGGTAAGCGTCTCGCCCTCGACCCATTCCATGACAATTGCAGGCACACCGTCGACCTCGCCCCAGCCATAGAGGCGGGGAAAGCCCTTAAGGCCCGAAAGGGCGCGATGGCATTCGTATTCCTCGCGAAACGCCGCCTTGAACTTGGCGACCAGCGCCTCGTGAGCGGTATCGTCGTCGAACTCATCGCGCGCCGGCAAGATGAGCTGCTTGAGTGCCACGGCCTCGCCTTGGGCGTTGACGGCACGCGTCACGCGGCCGATACCGCCACGGCGCATGGTGGCATCGTCGGCAAACAGCATCGTAAAACGACGCAGATAGGCAGGCAGTTCGTCCTGACCGAGCGCAATGGCCGGCTCAAACCCGTCGACACGCGCCAGGCGCAGGCCGACCATGGGATCGCGACCGAGCGATTGTGGTGTGGTGGATGCAAGATCGGTCATCATAGGGCAAGCGCCGCCACGTTATTGTTGAAGTTGCCGAGCGCGACGTCATCATCGCCGTAATGGCCGACCCATTGACATAGGTTGGTGTAACAGCCCCACAGATTGGCATACTGCTGATACCACTTTGACCGGGGCGAGAATGTCTGACGACCGAACTCGGCTCGAATGACAAACATCTCCCCGACCAGGCTGTCGCACGGTCTGGGATCTCCCGTAGAGTTATAGGTCGAGACCACGTCATTGGCACGAGAAACATAGCCGTCGAGCATGTTGTACTTGGTCACAAGCCAACTGTGAATGCTCTCTTCCTCAGCAGCGGAAAGGCCACCGGAGTTTGCATCGTTGTCAGTGTTGCCGCCCATCGAGCCGCCGTTTCCAGACCCTCCGGTAGAGGAACCCGCCCCAGAGCCGCCGCCCGAACTCGATGAATCCGAGCCGGAGCCAGAATTATCCGAGCTACCGGGCTTTCCGGACTGCTGGGCGTCCTGCTCCTTTTGCTGCTCGACCTTATTCACCGTTGCCGTCACGCTATTGTTGGACAACCGATCGATGATCTTGGTGTTGGTGAGCACGATGGTTTTGCCATTGGCAAGCGTGACTTCGTTGTCCGGGGCCTCGGCGCCGTCCGCATCGTCGGTGCCAAACACAACATGCGCGACCACACTTGCCCAAGCATATCCAGTCGTGGTGCCCAAATCACTTTTGACCTCATGCCCCACGCGCGGTTCGCGTGCGGCATGCGCCTGCATCATGGACGGCACGGTCATGCCATAGGCAGAAACGCCAGCTATGACCAGCACCAGCGAGCACGATAGCAGTGCGTACGCCCGCGGCGCCAAGCCCAGTCGGCGTCGCATGCGCACCGCGGCGCCACGCTTTGTCTGAGTGCCACCGGGCCGCATGCGTTCTCCTCCAACAAAAACACGCCGCTCAGAAGCGGCGCATTCATTCAAATCCATATTTGAGTGTATCAGCGAACCCAAAAGGTTGCGCAACGAATGGGCAAATTAAGGATGCGAGCGGAAGCGTCCATGCGATAAGCGGATACGAAGCATCTTTGTTGCACAACAAACTCACAGTCGCACGGGGAAATTATGACTACCCCGTGCGTCGCGAGGAAAACATACGGCAGGAGCAGGCTCGCCACCTAAATCGCGCGACGGGCCTCGATGGCGCGGCCAAGTGTAAGCTCGTCGGCATACTCCAGGTCGCCGCCCACGGGCAGGCCGCTCGCCAGACGCGACACCTCGACGCCCAGCGGCTTGATAGTGCGGGCCAGGTAGCTCGCCGTGGTCTCGCCCTCGATGTTGGGGTTGGTGGCGATGATGACCTCATGGATATCCTCGTGGCCCAGGCGCGCCAGCAGCTCGCGAATGTGCAACTGCTCGGGACCAATCTTGTCCATGGGGCTGATCACGCCGCCCAGCACATGGTACAGGCCATGGTAGCTGCCCGTGCGCTCGATTGCCTGGACGTCGCGCGGCTCGCCCACCACGCAAATGCGAGTGGTATCGCGCATCGGGTCCTGGCAGATGGAGCACTCGTCGGCCGTGGCGTAGTTAAAGCAACGGCTGCAAAAGTGGACCTCCTGCTTGACCTCCAGGATGGCCTCGGCCAGGCGGCGGGCCTCCTCGGCATCGGCCTCGAGCAGGTAATAGGCGATGCGCTGGGCCGACTTGGGACCAATGCCCGGCAGACGGCCCAGCTCATCGAGCAGTTTTTGCAGACTGTGATTCGCACTCATATATATGCGTGTCTTAGAACGGCATGCCCGGGATGTTGAGGCCGCCGGTGATGGCGCCCATCTGCTTGTTGGCGAGCTCGTTGACGCCGCGGACGGCCTCGTTGACGGCAGCCATGATCATATCCTGCAGCATATCGACGTCCTCGGGATCGAGGGCATCGGGATCGATGGTGAGGTTGACGAGCTCCATCTCGCCGTTAACGGTCACCTTGACCATGCCGCCGCCGGCAGAGGCGTCGACGGTCTGGGACTTGAGGTTCTCCTGCGCGGCGGCAAGCTGCTCCTGCATCTTGCGAGCCTGCTTCATCATCTGCTGCATGTTCATACCGGCCATGATGGCTCCTTTACGTGCGGCCGCGCGACAAGCTGCAAGGGCAGCCGGAGCACGGCGGGACTTTCAAACTCAAAAATCGTACCACGGCGCGCTGCGAGAGAGCGGGGCGGACGTGTTACCTCAGTCGATATACATGTCCTGGAGTGCAAGCCGCACCCATAGATTATGCAAAGTTGAATAATTCGCATCTGCATAATATTGAAAGCTAAATCTTGTAGAGCCGGAATCCGACATTTAATGCGTACCACTAAATGGCTAAATGCCGAGCCACTGCTCGAGGCGGCGCTCATGACGGCGGGGTATAATTTGATTGCAATAGATAGCAATTTGGAGGTGCCCCATGAATGCCCCCGACGTGCTCCAAAACATCCGCTCAAAACACCCCGTTGCATATGTGGTTCTCTATCTCTTTGTCGGCTGGGCATTGCTGGTTATCATCACCCATGCTATAGCCTTTGGAGCAGAACTACTGATAGCCAGCTCGGACCAGCCCGTCGTCAAATGGGAAGCGACCGATGAGTGCACCGACGGAACTCGAACCATTTACTACAACAGCCCGTCCCTCTACCAAGAGTTCAAGGTCAAGATAAAGGACTCCAAGATTGTCGATGCCGAACTAGGCGCTTTCTTGACAATCGGAGCAACCGTCAACGCCGAGCAAGTCGAGCACACGGACAGCCATGCGACGTATCGTATCGACCTCAGCATCCTAGGCCGACCGTCACGTACCTGTCTGCTCGAATGCGAGATACGCGGCACCGCGTTGCACATGTCCGAAATACAGATGCGCCCGGGCAAAGAGATCTCTTCTTGAGCAGCATACCCGCCCGCACGGTTACTCCACCGGTTTGAAGATGGTGGACTGGCCGAAGACGCTGCGGATGAGGGCTTTGGCCTCGTCCTCGGTCTGCGGGATGCTCGGGGCTGCACCCTGATGGCCGAAGGGGCTGCCCGCACCGGGGTTGGACTCCCAGGGAGCTGCAGGAGCGCCCTCCTCTTTGGGGGCAGTTGCAGCGGACTTGGGCGCGGACGCCGCACCCGGCACGTCGAACGGAGGCAGATCGTCCCCGCTCGCATCGACAGCGAAGCCGCCGACCATAGCGTCGTCGTAGGGCACCTGCTCGGATTCCCACGGCGCGGACTGCGCGACAGGCTGAGCCTTGGGGGCAGCCGAGCGCTCGGGCGCACGAGGTGCGGGCTCGGTCGGGAGCTTACCCGTGGCAGGAGCGCCGGCGGGGTTGTCGGAGCGTAGCCAGGGGGCTTTGCCCAGGTCAGACGACTTGGGCGCGGGCGAGACGGGCTTGGGCGCGGGTGTCGGAGCAGCCGGTTTGGGCGCCGCGGGCTTAGGCGCCGACGGGGTCGATGCCGCTACCGGCGCCGCTTGCTGCTGCGACGCGCTGGCGCTCGAGGATACAGGGGCCGCCGAGGACACGGGTTGCGGGTCCGCAGATGCCGCAGCCCGTGCAGATGGAGAATGCTCCTCATGTTGAGGAGCCGGCGTGCCACCCCCATCCAGGACATAGTCGACGGTACGACGACCGAAGACCGCGCAGACCGTCGGCAGGACCACCGACTGCGTATCGGCGCGACCGAGCATCTTAATGGCAAAAGTCGAACCCGCGGGGAACGAGACCGTGAGCTTGGAGCCGTCGTCGGCCGTGGCGCGGGCGTTGAGCAAAAGCCCTGCGTAGGAAGCCTGACGTGCCTTGACACGCTCGACAACCTCGGCCCATTTGCGCTGCAGCTCTCCGGCATCCTCGACCGCGGGCGTCTCGGCAGCACCGGCGGCGGCAACCTGGGCGGCATTGTTGGACTGGGGCTTAGGTGCCGGAGCGGTGGCAGACGCGGGGGCCGCAACGGGCTGAGGCGCAGGCGCTGCAGGCTTGGAAGCTGACACGGACGCAGAACGGGGCGCAGGCTGGGCAGCCGGAACAGCAGCACCACGGTCCCAAGGCATACCGCCCTGGCGCGCGGACGTAGCAGCGGGGGCAGCGGATGCCGCCGGGGCGGCAGCGCGGGCGCCCGAAATGAGCGTCGGCTGTTGGGCAGCAGCGGGTACGGATGCTGCAGGCGCGGCGGCCTGAACAGCAGCCACGCTCGCCGGCACGGCGGCGTTGGCAACCATGGCCTCCAGGCGTGCCACGCGCTCGGCCAATGCCTCAATCGTTAAATCAGCCTCGGGACGCGCCAGACGCGTGCAGGCAATCTCGAGCACCAGGCGCACGTCGCTCGCGCCCCTCATCTCCAGTGCGGCATCGTCGAGCACCGTCAGCACGCGGGCCAGGCGGTCGGCAGGATGCTCGCCAAAGGCAGCGGCCTCGGCAGCAAGCGCCTCGGCCTGCTCCGAGCCGCCCTCAAACAGCTCGGCACGGGCACCGGCAACGCAGGCAACGTACACGTCACGCACATGCGCCACCAGGTCGCGCGTCAGCTCAAGCAGGTCATTGCCCTCCTCGACCTGCACACGAATCAGTCCATAGAGCTCGGCAACATCGCGATCGGCAATGGCGCGGGAAAACTCGCCCAGGATCTGGTCCGAAACCTCGCCCAAAAGCGAGCGGGCGTCGTCCGCATGCACAGAACCGTTGCCAAAGACGCTCAGCTGCTCCAGCGTGGACAACGCGTCGCGCATGCCGCCCTTGGCATGGCGCGCCACGATGGCGAGCGCCTCGTCGTCGTAATCGAAGCCCTCCTGCTCGCACACGTATGCCAGGCGATGCTCGATATCCTCGTTGCCGATGCGGTGGAAATCGAAGCGCTGGCAGCGCGAGAGGATGGTCTCCAGAATCTTTTGCGGATCGGTGGTGCACAGCACGAAGATCACGTGCGCCGGCGGCTCCTCGAGCGTCTTGAGCAGCGCGTTGAACGCCGCCGTCGTGAGCATGTGAACCTCGTCGATGATATAGATCTTGTACTTGCCGCGCACCGGGGCAAAGTTGACGGAGTTGATGATCTCCTCGCGTACGTTGTCCACGCCGGTACGGCTTGCGGCATCGAGCTCGTAGACATCCGGGTGGTTGCCCTCGGCAATGAGCTCGCACTCCTCGCAAGTACCGTCGGGCATGCAGCCGCTTGCACCCTCGGCGCGCGCCGCCTCGGCATTGCGGCACAGCAGCGCCTTGGCCAGAATGCGCGCCATGGTGGTCTTGCCCGTGCCGCGCGGTCCGCAGAACAGGTAGGCGTGGGACAGGCGCCCCTCGGTGATGGCGTGCTCGAGCGTCGAGACGATATGCTGCTGGCCCACCACGGAGTCAAAGGTGAGCGGGCGATACTTTCGGTACAACGATTCCATGGGTGCTCCCCCGGGTATACTGAGTCTTGTTGCCGCGGCGGCCATGCGGTCGCACGGCATACTGCATTCATAATAACCCGTACGGCGAGCCCGCCGCGATAGGAGTCCAAAGAGCATGGCAGACGCAGAGAGCAACCTCGTTCCCTCCGAAGCAGCCGACCAGGTCGAGGTCGCGCTCGAGGAGCAGGCCGCAGCCGACGACGGCATCCTGTACCTCAACGAGTACCAGTACGAAAACGACCTGGTCACCGACTTCGCCCGCCTGGTCGCCTCGCCCAGGCGTCGCGGCTCGCTGTATGTCGCCGCCGCGATTGCCGCGCTCATCGGCATCGGCATGTTGGTGGCCGGCGGCAACTGGATCAAGTTTGGCGTCGTGCTGATCGTATTCGGCGCCTTTCTGGCCTGGTGGAGCAAAAACCTGCACCACACCCTCGCCCGCGACTTTATCGACGCCGTTGAGGCCGACGAGTCCATGGGTGGCCGCTATCGCCGCGTCGCCGCCAACGAGGATGGCCTGATGGTTTGGGGCAAGAGCGGCAAGTCGCAGTTCTTCCCGTTTGAGAAGCTCGACCACGTGCTCGACGGCGAGCGCATCTTTGTAGCCATGTTCGCCGACCAGGGCGTGACGATCCCCAAGGACACCTTCGTCCGCGGCGATGCCGAGCAGTTCGGCCCCTTCCTCAAGGCCCGTATCAACAAAAAACTCCGCATCGAGACCAAGAAGAAGAAAATGAAGGCCGAGAAGGCCGCCGCCGAGGCCAAGCAGGGCGACAAGCCCCAGGAGACCAAACGCAAGCAGAAGAAGAACAAGAAGAAGCGCTAAGGCCAAGCCAGACAGGCAGCCTCGCATCCCGCTATCCTCCCCATGCACCCGAGCGTGCTACACTAGCAGCATCTATGCCACCGCGAACGGCTCGGCTCCGCGCCCGCCACTCGCAAACGAACTTTAAACGCACGAGGGTTGGCCATGCCGCTTTTCTCGCAACATACCGCCCGGTTCTCGCCGGACGTTCCTTTGGAGGGCACCAGCTCTCGCGAGCTGCTCAAGCGGTACCAGCCGCTCGAGACACTTGCGACCGGCGGTTTTGGCTCCATCGAGATCTGCCGCGACACGCACCTGCGCCGCCGCGTCGCCATTAAACGCATCCCCCTTATCAACGGCTCCGGCATGCCCGCCAGCGACATCATGGATGTCCTGCGCGAGGCGCACACTGCCGCCATGCTTCAACATCCCAACATCGTGCAGGTCATCGACTTTACGCACGACACAGCCTATGCCTACCTGGTTATGGAATATGTCGATGGCATGTCGCTGGCCGAGTTTTTGCACCGCGTGGACGGCCACTCACTTACCTTTGACGAGGCCGCGGCTATTGCCGATGCCCTGGGCCAGGCGCTCACCTTCGCCCATAGTAATGGCGTACTCCACCTGGACATTAAGCCCGCCAACGTGCTCATCGACCACTCGGGCAATGTAAAGCTCACCGACTTTGGCATGGCGCGACTGTCGTCCGCCGGTGGCTTTGGCGGCTCACGCGGCGGCACCATCGGCTACATGCCGCCCGAGCAGCTCGATATCGAGACCGGCACGGTCGACGAGCGCGCCGATGTCTTTGCCCTCGCCTGTGTGATCTACGAGGGCCTGTGCGGCAGCGCTCCCTTTATGGCGGCCACGCCCGCCGACTCGCTCGACCGCATCATCGGCGGCGCCACCTATCCCAGCGAGCTGATACCACACTTTCCCCCGGGAGCCGAGAGCGCGCTCATGAGCGCGCTCTCCCCCATGCCGCAGGACCGCCCCAACAGCATCGAGGCATTTTGCGACCAGCTCCTTGCCGGTCTGGGCAGCGTACGCGAGGGCCGTCGCAGCCTGGAGCAAATGGTTGGCGAGCTTTCGGATGACGAGCAGGAGCTCGACGATATCGAGCCGTCGCACTACGAGGACGACGCCATCGAGGTCGACCCCGCACTCGGCTGGGCGGGCACGCGCTGGAGCCATGCGCGCGACTACACCATGCGCACTATCTCGGCGCTAACGTGCGGCACCTTTAGCTTTTTGCTGATGCAAACGGCCGGGGTCGCGGCGCTTCCCGGCCTGGTCATTGCGGCCATCGCGATCGGAGCGGCGGCTGGCCTGGCCCCCCAGATTGGCTCGGCCATCTCGGCTGTGGGCTTTTTGGTGCTCATGGCCAACGCCACCATGCAGGCACAGGGCATCCTGTCGATGCTGCCCGTCGCGGTGATCTTTGCCGCCGCCATGTCCGGTTGGTGGATCGCCTGGGGTCGCACCGAGACTGCCGCGAGCGCCACGCTCACCTGTGCACTCGCGCTTGGCTGTCTGACCGGCAATACCTTCCTGGCAGCTGGGGTCGCCGCCGGCGTCGCGTCATTTTGGCTCGGCCCGGCAAGCGCCGCCGCGGCAACGGGCATGGGCGCGCTTTTTGCCCGTCTGGCCACGGTCGCGCTTTCAGCCGGAGGCGTGCTGGGGCTCGGTAACGTTGCCGCAGCGCTGGGAGACCCGCTCCTTTGGGCCGCCTTTGTGCTGGTCGCGGCAACTGCCTCAGCGTCATCCGCGCTGCTCAATGCCCATGCCAAGCGTGCCGATCAGGGCTCAAACCTTGCCGCAATCGCCGCCATCGCTGTCACCGGCATCGGCTGCGCAGCGGCGTCCTGTCTTGCACACCATATGGAAATTGCCAGCCTTGCAGCCGCGGTCGTCGCCAAGGCGGCGGTTGCGGGAACCCTATCCTCTATAATCGTTGGGATATGCCTATATTTGCTCGGATACCAAAGAACCTATACGGAGAGTGATCTTTCGTGAACTTCCTGAACATCTTCGAGGACCACGTGGCCGGCATCTTCGGTGCCACCCGTGCCCCGTTCTCCTTTAAGAAGCTTGCCAAGCAGGCCGCTCGCGACATGGAGGATCAGACTCTGGTGATTAACGGCGTCAACACGGCGCCGGCACTCTATACCATCCTTATCGCCGCCGACGACGATCCCATGCTCGCCCCGTTCTACCCCGAGCTTTCGCGCGAGGTCCGCGAGTTCGTGAAGGCGCAGGCCGAAAAGCGCCGCTATGTCTTTGTCGGCGAGCCCCTCGTGCGCTTTATGATCGATCCGCAGCTGCGCGCCGGCAAGTTCTCGGTCTTTACCGAGAACGTCGATGCCCCCACGCTCGGCCGCCTGTACGAAGAAGAGCGCGCCTATCAGAACGGCCTGGGCCAGAACAACTCCGCGGCAAGCCGTGCCGCCAGCGCCCCGCGCGCCGGCCAGCAGCAGTTTGCTGCCCCGCAGCAGCAGCGCTCCGCCGCCATGCCCCAGCAGCAGCCGACGCCTCGCGCCGCCGCTCCCGACCCGCTTGCCGTGGCAGACCCCTTCGCGCCTAGCGTCCCCGACCCCGCCGCCGCACCCATCCCGGTGCCGCAGACCGTCTCGCGCGACGCGCTTGCCGGCATGGGCGGAGCCGCCGCGACCGGTGCCGCCGTGGGCCTAGGCGCCGCAGCCGGCATCGCCTCCAACATGGCGAGCACTCGCGCCCCGCAGCGCCCGCTCGCCCAGCTCGTCGACGTCGTAAGCGGCGAGAGCCATAGCATCACCTCCGCACAGGTGACCATCGGTCGCGAGCGCTCAGTTTCCGACATTGCCCTGCGCGACCCCAACGTGTCGCGCCGCCACGCCCAGCTCACCTTTACGGGCTCGGATTGGTCGATCGAGGACCTCAATTCCACCAACGGCACGCTCGTCAACAACCGCCGCATTACGCGCTGCCCGCTGCGCAACGGCGATCTGCTGACGTTTGGCCTGAGTACCTTTGAATTTAGGGGATAGTCGCTTATGAACATCGATATCGTCCTTTTTGCAGGCCGCATCGTCCTGGTCGCCCTGCTCTATATCTTCTTGTTCGCCGTCATGAAGACCGGCGTGGGACTTGTGCGCGGGCAGCGCCGCGACTCGGCTATCTGGACGATCGATGTGGACAAGGGTCCGCGCGGTATCCGCGGCATCCACGTAGACATGCTCGGCCCCGTCATCGTCGGTCGCTCGCCATCTTCGGACATCTGCATCAACGAACCGTTCGTCTCGGCCTCGCATGCGCGCTTTTCGCTGCAGGGCCCGGCACTCATCATCGAGGACCTCAACTCGCTTAACGGCACGCTCGTCAACGGCCGCCAGCTCGTGGAGCCCGCAACGCTGCGCGAGGGCGACGAAGTCCAGATTGGCGACGTGGTCATGAAGGTGAACCGTCGATGATCGACGAGGAGAACAAGTCCGCAACTATGACCGAGGCACCGGCCGCCTCCACAGCTGCGCCGGCCCACGCCGCTCCGGCAGGCTCCGCACCCGTGGAGCCCGAGGACACCGTGTTCTCCCTGCCTCTTTCGCATGTAACGCATGATATTTCGGATCTCGCCGATAACGAGGACGAAGAGGATGCCGTAGCGGCGCCCATCGGCGCACATGCTGCGGAACAGCCCACAGCGCCCGAAGCAACCCCGGCGCCGGCTCACTTTGCAGAGCCCGTCGCCGCGGCAATCAACGAGAGCGCTGCGGTGTTTGCGGCACCCGAGCCCGCCGCGCCGGCGTTTCCCATAGCCCCGGCATCCGAGGTTGCGCCCGCGTCTACGCCGGCGCCCGAGGCAGGGCCATCCCCCGAGGACGGCCCTGCACCCAAGACCCCGCAGCCTGCGCCCGCAAGCGAGTCCGATGCCGTGGCCGAGCCCGCCGCCCAGTCGAAAAACACGCCCGCGCCGTCGCACTTTGCGACGCCCGAGTCTATAGACGTCAGCCCGCAAGACGACGAGTCGACCGCCCGCGTTTCCGAGGAGCCCGACTCCCCGAACACCGGCGATTCCGAATCAAACGCCGTGACCGACACCGTCTCTCCCGGTGACACCGCCGAAATCGACGTTGCCGCCGTTGAGGCCAAGCTCAAAGACCCCGGGTCGACCATGAGCTTTGAGCCCCTGACCGAGGAGCGCATCGAGACCGACTCGACCTATGATGCCGGCACCACCACGCAACTCATGTGGGGCGCCCGCTCCGACGTTGGCTGCGTGCGCCCGCACAATGAGGATTCCTACCTGGTGCAGTCGCCGCTCTTTTGCGTATGCGACGGCATGGGCGGTCACGCCGCCGGCGAGGTAGCCTCTTCCATCGCCGTCGAGACTATTGCCAAAACGGCCCCGCAGTCCGCCGACGCAGCACGCTTGGCCGCAGCCGTCGAGGCCGCTAACGCCGCCGTAATCGAGGCCGCCTTGAACGGCCTGGGCAAGCCCGGCATGGGCTGCACAGCCACTTGCGCCTATATCGAAAACGACACGCTCGCCATCGCCCACGTGGGTGACTCTCGCGCCTACCTGCTCCACGAGGGCACGCTCATCCGCGTGACCCGCGACCACTCCTACGTGGAGGAGCTCGTGGACGCCGGCGAGATCACGGCAGACGAGGCTCGCGTCCACCCCAACCGTTCGGTCATCACCCGCGCGCTGGGCTCGGACCCCACTATGTATGCCGACCACTTCACTCTGCATATCGAGGAAGGCGACCGTCTGATCCTGTGCTCCGACGGCCTCTCGAGCATGATTCCCGATAGCGATATCGAGAACATCGCCACGCAGTCCTCAACCGCGCAAATCTGCGTCGACAACCTAGTGGACGCGGCGCTTGCCGCCGGCGGCCACGACAACGTGACCGTAGTGGTCGTTGACCTGGTTGACGATGGCGTCATGCGCGAGGCGCAACGCGTGCGTCGCCGCAACGTTACTATCGCCGCCATCCTGGCCCTCGTCTTTGTGCTGGCAGCTGGCATCTGGGCCTACACGGGTGTCACCGGCTCGTACTACCTGGGTACCTACCAGGGCAATGTCGCCGTCTGGCGCGGCCTGCCCGGCAAGCCACTCGGACTCAAGCTCCACTGGCTCGAAAGCGAAACCAGCATTAAGCTGTCCGACCTGCCCGAAGACACGCAAAACCGCCTCAAGGCGGGCATTCCACAAACAAGTGTCGACGATGCGCAGGACACGATATCCAAGTACCGCCACCAGATCGACGAGGAGCAGACCCGCCAGGTGATCGACGCGCAAACGATTCGCGACAACACCAATCAGGGATCGACCTCCGAATCAGATTCCGAGAAAACCGCCGAACAGTCAGCCGAGGCCGAAGCCTCCGATAAGAATTAGAAAGGGAGTGCCGCTTATGAGTCGCCGCAACACCGAACTGCTCTTGCTCATCGCCTCGGCGTTCCCCGTCATCCTGCTCTATGCGATGTACGTGCTCACCGCGGGTGCCACGATTTCCTTTGAGACGCTCGCCGTGCCGATCGGCCTGTTCGCCGCCTTCGCCGCGGCGCATATCGCCGTGCGCATCCTGGCGCCCGGCGCCGACCCCGCCATCCTGCCCATCGTCTTTGTGCTCTCGGGCATCGGCATCACATTCGTGACGCGCCTGGCCCCCGACCTCGCCATCTCGCAGCTCATCATCTTGTTTGTCTCGGTGGCGCTCATGGTGGGAACGCTCGCACTGGTCAAGAACCTCGACGTGGTCATGCGCTACAAGTACACCTTTGGCATTATCGGCATCATCCTGCTGATGCTGCCGATCTTTATCGGCACCACGATCTCGGGCTCCAAGCTGTGGATTCGCATCGCGGGCTTCACCATCCAGCCCGGCGAGTTCGCCAAGGTCTTCATCGTCTTGTTCCTGGCAGGCTATCTGGCCGAGAACCGCGAGCTGCTCTCCATCTCCAACCGCAAGATCCTGGGCCTCAAGATTCCGCGCTTCCGCCTGCTGCTGCCGCTGTTTGCCGTGTGGGGCGTGTGCCTGCTCATCGTCGTCTTCGAACGCGACCTGGGCTCGGCCGTCCTGTTCTACACCATCTTTTTGCTGATGCTCTATGTTGCCACGGGACGCTTTTCGTACGTCATCATCGGTCTTGCGCTGCTGGCCGTTGGAGCCGTGGGCGCCTACAAGTTCCTGTCGCACGTGCAGGTGCGCTTTCAGGTCTGGGTCGATCCGTTTAAGGACGCCCAGGGCCAGGGCTACCAGATCGTACAGTCACTTTACTCGCTGGCTGACGGTGGCCTGGTTGGCGTCGGCATCGGCAACGGCATGGCAAACAACATCCCCGTCGTCGAGTCTGACTTTATCTTCTCGGCCATCGGCGAGGAAATGGGGCTTTTGGGCGGCGGCGCCGTGCTCATCCTGTTTATGCTTTTTGCCGTGCGTGGCCTCACCACGGCCGCCCGCGCCAAGTCCGACCTTGCCGCCTTTAGCGCGACCGGCCTTACGGCGGCCATCAGCTTCCAGGCATTCTTAATCGTTGGCGGCGTAACCCGCCTGATCCCGCTGACCGGCGTCACCCTGCCCTTTATGAGCCAGGGCGGCTCCTCGCTGCTGGCGAGCTTTATCATCGTCGCGCTACTGCTGCGCGCCGGCGACGAGGCAACCGGACGCGAAGCCGAGCTCACCGGCACCGGCACCATGGCCGCCATCACCGATGACCAGGTCGCATCCGCCGCTGCCCCGACCGGTACGCGTTTTGCCAGCGCATCTTCCTACGGCCACGGCAACCACTCCGCGGGTTCTCGCATGCGTCGTCGCCTGCTCGACACGCCTGAGTCCGGCGTGCTCGGCCGCGTGGCACTTGCCAACCGTCTGACTCGTGCCGTGTTTGCCTTCACGGCGCTGTTCGCCATCCTTATCGGCAACCTCACCTATGTCCAGGTCATCAAGGCGAAAGACTACCAGGACATGCCGACCAACAACCACACCATCGCCCGCTCCAAGTACATTCAGCGTGGCTCCATCATCACGTCCGACGGTGTGACACTAGCCGAGTCGCTGCAGCAGGAGGACGGCACCTACGCCCGCTCCTACCCCAACGGCAACATGGCCGCGCACGTGGTGGGCTACGTGAGCCAGCAATACGGCACCGCCGGCATCGAGAGCGTCATGAACGATACGCTCACCGGCTCCAAGGATTACTCCAGCTGGAACAACGCCATCGCGTCGCTCGCGGGGCAGACCCAGCCGGGCAATACCGCCAAGCTCACCATCGACTCGCGCATCCAGACGGCTGCCGAGCAGGCGCTCAAGGGCTTTAAGGGCGCTGTGGTGGTCATGGATCCGCGCACCGGTGCGGTCCTTGCGTGCGCAAGCTCGCCCACCTACGACAACACCAACATCGATGCGCTGCTCCAGTCGGGCGGCGGCGAGGACGGCTCCATGTACGACCGTGCCATGGACGCGCTGTACACCCCGGGCTCGACCTTTAAGGTCGTCACGCTCTCCGCGGCGCTCGAGACCGGCACCGCCAGCCTTACCAGTACGTATCAGGCGCCCGGCTCCATGGACATTGGCAACGCGCCGGTCACCAACTCTGCCAACGAGAGCTACGGCACCATCAGCCTGCAGCAGGCCTTCGCCGTGTCGTCCAACGTCGTCTTTGGCCAGGTGGCAAACGAGGTCGGTGCCAGCTCGCTCGTCCAGTTTGCCAACGCCTTTGGCTACGGTCAAAAGCTCGGTCAGGATCTGACCACCGCGGCTTCCATCATGGCCGACCCGTCGCTTATGACCGAGTGGGAGACCGCTTGGGCAGGCGCCGGCCAGCCCGTCGGCATGGACCACACGCCTGGCCCGCAGACCACCGTCATGCAGAATTGCGTGATCGCTGCCGCTATCGCCAACAGCGGCGTGGTCATGGACCCGTTCTTTGTGTCCCAGATACTCGCCCCGGACGGAACCGTGGTTAAGACCACGCAGTCCCGCTCGCTGGGCCAGGCTGTCAGCTCTGCCACGGCCGACCAGGTCAAGCAGGCCATGCTCGCCGTCGTCCAGTCCGGTACCGGCACCGATGCCCAGATTCCGGGCGTCAAGGTTGCCGGCAAGACCGGTTCGGCCGAGACCGGCGGCACCAACGTCAACTCTATGTTTGTTGGCTTTGCACCTTACGATTCACCCACGGTTGCCATCTCGGTGGCCCTGGAGGATTACGACAAACACGACGTCGAGGCGGCCAAGATTGCCGGCATCGTCCTGACCGCGGCGCTCGCCGCACAGGGAGCGTGATGCCCGTGATCAAAGCGGATACTTGCGGCGCGCCGCGGCCGATGAGCTAGCAGCAACGCGCCACACGGCCCCAGCGGCCACACATTTGGTACTACACACATCGTTGAGCGAATAGTTATGTTAGGAGCAGGAATGGAACAGAGGGTCCTCGGGGGAAGATACCTCCTCAAGGATAAGGTGGGAACGGGCGGTATGGCGACCGTCTTCCGTGCACAGGATCAGGTCCTCGACCGCACGGTTGCCGTCAAGATCATGCTGCCGCAGTATGCCGGCGACGCCACCTTCGCCGCCCGCTTTAAGCAGGAGGCCCAGGCAGCGGCCGGCCTGTCCTCCCCCTATATCGTGGGCGTCTACGACTGGGGCAAGGATGGCGACACCTATTACATCGTCATGGAGTACCTGCGCGGCACCGACCTTAAGAGCGGCATCAAGAGCCACGGCGCCCTCGACCCCAAGAAGGTCGCCCAGATCGGCTCGCAGATCAGCTCTGCGCTTTCGGTCGCCCACAAGCACGAGATCATCCACCGCGACATTAAGCCGCAGAACATCATGGTGCTGCCCGACGGCAACATCAAGGTGATGGACTTTGGCATCGCGCGTGCCAAGAACAGCCACCTCACACAAGACAACAACGTGCTGGGAACCGCCCACTACGTCAGCCCCGAGCAGACCCGCGGTCAGGACCTCGGCCCCACCTCGGATATCTACTCGCTGGGCGTCGTGATGTACGAGTGCGCCACCGGCCGCGTTCCCTTTGACGGTGACGACGCCATCTCGGTCGCACTCAAGCAGGTCAACGAGCTGCCTATTCCGCCGAGCCAGATCAACTCCGGTGTCGACGCCGACCTTGAGCGCATCATCCTCAAGTGCATGGAGAAAGACCCGGCAAACCGCTTCCAGACCGCCGACGAGCTGCGTCAGGTGCTCAACAGCTACCTGTCGGGCCGTGCCGTCAACGTCTCGGAGCCCACGCGCATCATCGGTGCCCCCGGTGAGCTGGGCGCCACCAAGACTCGCGAGCTTTCCGATCAGACGCGCGCCATGGTGCGTCCCGTCTCGGGCGTGAGCGGCCAAAATACCGCCCGCAGCTCGGTTTCGGGCTCCACCGGCTCCTACGAGGTCGAAAAGCCCAAATCCAACAAGAACAAGATCATCGCCGCCGTGGTGGCAGCCGTTGCCGTCATCGGCATCGTGGTGGCCTTTGCCACAGGACTCTTTGGCGGCGAGCAGGTCACCGTGCCCGATGTGCTGGGCAAGGACCAGCAGACTGCCGTCGAGCTGATCAAGGAAGCCGGCCTCGAGGTCGGCACCATCGACCAAAGCTACAACGACGATGTCGACGAGGGCAAGGTCGCCGAGCAGACGCCCAACGGCAACACCAAGAAGGCCAAGGGCACCAAGGTGAACCTGGTAATCTCCAAGGGCCCCAAGCCCTCCGAGAAGGTTGAGGTTCCCCGGCTTGTCGGCCTGACCAAGGACCAGGCCGAGGCCGCGCTGGCAAGCGTTGGCCTGAAGGGCAACGCCTCCGAGGAGGCCAACGAGGCCGATGAGGGCCAGGTCTTTGAGCAGGGCACCGAAGCCGGTAAGGAAGTCGCGAAGGGCACGACCATCTCGTACAAGGTCTCGAGCGGCCCGGATACCACGTCCGTCCCCGATCTGACCGACATGACCGAGGCCCAGGCGCGCAACGCCCTCGATATGGCAGGCTTTGGCGTCGACGTTAGCTACCAGGAGAACGACTCGGTTACCGAGGGCACCGTGATCAGCTGGAACCCCAGTGGCAAGCAGAAGCCCGGCGCCACGATTACCGTCGTCATTGCCAAGAAGTCCGGCAAGGCCAGTGTTCCGGGCAACCTGTACGGCAAGAGCATCTCCGCCGCCGTCACCGCGCTCAACAACGCCGGTTTCTATAACATCGGCTTCTGTGACCAGAACGGCAATCCCGTAAGCGGTAACGAGGATGCCACCGTTACGGGCGTCTCCCCCACTGGCAAGCAGTCCACCGACAGCACGATTACGCTGACGGTCGCACTTTCTGGCTCGGGTTCGGGCTCTGGCTCGGGCACGGGTGACGATTCCGGTACGACCAACTAGTCGCCACCCCACCGCTCATCACGGCTCTCGCCGCAAACATATTCGCTCACAGGCGCCCGCTTGCTCCCCCAGCAAGCGGGCGCTTCGTTTTTGACATGGCATTGAACCAGAAGAACCCGGCACCGTAGCGGTACCGGGCTCGATATTCCTCTGGTGCCCCCGGGCGGATTCGAAAACTCCCCCGCGGGGAAATGAGTGACGCGGGTGTCGACGGCTCGAATCCTGCCCTTAGACCAGAAGAGCCCGGCACCGTAGCGGTACCGGGCTCGATATTTCTCTGGTGCCCCCGGGCGGATTCGAACCGTCGACACCCGCTTTAGGAGAGCGGTGCTCTATCCCCTGAGCTACGGAGGCATGTTGTACTAGTGTAGCAGATTTACTGCATCGCAATACGTCGCATGACTAGACTTCGAAGTTGCGGTGGAATAGTTCCTGTCTGAAGCATCTAAAGCCGTATTTAGGAACTATTTCACCGCAACTTATGAGGAGCTAGTTACCTTTGTGGAAGAGGTTTTTGATAACGGAGGGGATGCTCTTGGCGCCCTTGGCCGTCACATCGATAAAGTCGGGCGAACGCACAAGCTTATCCTCGTCGACGTACTTGCGGACAGCACGAAGCGTCTCTTTGTCGTCGCGCGTCGAAAACGTAAAGTGACCGTTGTCCTTGGTGAAGATGGCAAAACGCGTGATCTTCTTGGTGCCGCGTAAAACCTCGGCGGCAATATAGTCGACCTCATCCCACGGGATTTGAATATAATCCTCGGGATTGCGCTCGTTGTAATACTCGAACGCCTTATTGCCCACCATCACGTTGCCGTGGCTGGTAAGCCCCATCAGGCAGGTTGCCGGCGTTGCCAGATCGACCGTGCTGTTCTGAGATTGCGCCATGCGCGCCTCGCCCTCCAAATAAAACAATCGGACCGCATCCAGTGTACCCACCGGGTGCGGTCCGTTTCAATGGCTCAAAAGCCCTTGCCTAGCAATTCTCGGTCTTAAGCCGAAACGTGCTTACATGAAGCCGCAGACGCGACCGATGATGCCGATGGCGAAGAGAGCCAGGATGATGACGATCGGGCTGACCTTCTTCTTGAGGAGCTTGCAGACCAGCAGGGTCAGGCACACGGCGGCAAGGCCGGGGATGAGCTGATCGAGGTTGGCCTGAAGCGTGGTGACCTTCACCTGATCAAGGGCGTTAGCACCGATGGAGTTATACATCGTCAGTGCTTCCTTGACACCCTCAGAACCGGAGGGCAGGTTAGCCCAGTCGATAAAGGCGCCAGCAGACTGCGTGACCTTGGAGACGACCGGGGTGAAGGAGATGGACACCCAGCGCTCGACCAGGGCGCCGATGATGAACATACCCAGGATGGAAGCACCCTCGGTGACCTTGCCCATCAGACCGCCGGAGAGGTCCTTGGCGATGGAGGAGCCGACCTTGTAGCCAAACTCCTGCGTGTACCACAGGAAGGCGTAACGGATGATGTTCCACGCGAAGAAGAACAGCAGCGGACCGGCGATGCTGCCGGACAGGGCCAGGGAAGCGCCCAGAGCACCCAGAATCGGGCGAAGGGTGAACCAGAAGGCGGGGTCGCCGACACCGGCGAGCGGGCCCATCATACCGACCTTGACGCCCTGAATGGCGACGTCGTCAATCGGGGCACCGTTGGCGCGCTCCTCCTCGAGAGCGAGGGTAACGCCAATGACGGGGGCGGAAACATAGGGGTGGGTGTTATAGAACTCCAGGTGGCGCTTAAGAGCGGCAATCTGGTCATCCTTGCTGGTGTAGAGCTTCTTGATCGCAGGGATCATTGCGAAGCACCAGCCGCCGTTCTGCATACGCTCGTAGTTCCACGAGCCCTGAAGGAACTGATGACGGAAGCAAACCTTCTTGCGGTCAGCCTTGGTGAGCTGAATCTTGTTCTCTGCCATATGTATCACTCCCCTCCTACTCGTAATCGTTCAGAATGTCGCCGAGCGGGTCACCGGAGCCGCCGCCCATGCCGCCACCCTGCTTGGCCAGATCCTTAAGGCCAAGGTAGATGAGGGCAAGGGAGATGCCGATGAGGCCAAGGGCGATCAGCGTGAGCTGAGGGATGGCAGCAAGGACAAAGCCGAGGATGAAGAACGGCCAGGTCTCCTTGGTGGCCATCATGTTGATGACCATGGCGTAACCGACGGAAGCGACCATGCCGCCGCCGACAGCCATACCGCCGGACAGCCAGTCGGGCATAGCGTTAAGCGCGTTGGTAACAGCCTCGGCCGGGATGATGCACAGAAGTACTGCCGGGATGGCGATACGAAGGCCCTGCATGAGGATGGCAGCGTACTGCCAGCGCTCGATGCCGGAGAAGTCGCCCTTCTCGGCGCAACCGTCCATGGCGTGAGCGATAGCGGTAGCAATGGTACGGCAGATCATGGTCAGGAACAGACCAGCGACCGACAGCGGGACGGCGACGGCGATGGCCGCGGTAACGGCCTTGGCCGAATCAGTGGCGCCGCCGTTGAGGGCGAGCACCATGATGATCGAAGAAGCGACCGAGGCCAGAGCGGCGTCAGGCGCGACGGCGGCGCCGACGTTAGCCCAGCCAAGGGCCATCATCTGGAGCGAACCGCCCAGGAGGATGCCCTCCTGAAGGTGACCGGTTACGAGACCGATAAGCGTGCATGCCACGAGCGGCTGATGGAACTGGAACTCATCCAGAATGCCTTCCATACCGGCAAGCAACGCGACAATCGCAACAAGCAGAATAGTGATTGCAGACATGTATCGGACCCTCCTTTACTATGCTTGAGCGGCCAGTTCGGCCTTAGCTTTCTTCAACATGGCGTCGAGATCCTCGGAAGCATCCGAAGGAACCTTGCGGACCTCGAACTTGACGCCCTTGGCCTTGAGGGCCTCGAGGGTCTTAACGTCGTCATCGCCCATAGCAACGGCGTTGGTGACGACGACCTTGCCCTTGGAGTGAGCCATGGAACCGATGTTGACTTCCTTGATGTCGACGCCGGCCTCGATGGCCTTGAGCAGATCCTGCGGGTTCTCGAAAAGCAGCATGGCCTTGGTGTCACCAAAACGCGTGTCCTTGACGACCTCGGCCATCTTCTTGATAGGCACGACGTTGGCATGGACTCCCGGAGGGGCAGCCTGCTCGATCATGGTCTTGCGGAGCTCGTCGTGAGCAACGCCGTCGGAAACCACGATGATGCGGTTGGGGTTGATCTGCTTGGTCCACGTGGTGGCCACCTGACCATGCAGCAGACGGGTGTCGATACGGACATGGGCAATCTTGATGTGCCCGTCGCCGATGACCGTTCCCGGAGGGATGGCGCCTGCAGGAGCAGCGGCGGCCGCAGCCGGCTTCTTCTCCTCGGGCTCCAGAGACTCGGGCTTGACGCGCACGCCAGCCTTAGCCTCAGTCACGAGATGTTTTGCGATCGCATGTGCAGTGTTCTTTGCGTCAAAGCGCTGCGAATATGCCTCGATGAGCATAGGCAGGTTGACACCGGTGACGATAGCCCAGGAATCGTGGCCCTCGATGAGCCCGCTGATCTGGTTGAACGGCGTGCCGCCCCACAGATCAACGAGGAAGAGCACCTGCTCCTGGTCCTCGAAGGAAGCGACTGCTTCCTCGACCTTGGCACGGAAATCGTCGGGGCCCATGCTCGGCTCGAGCGAGACCACGGCAACAGACGGCTGATCGCCAAAAACCATCGAGCCCGTCTGCTTGATTCCAGCTGCCAAGTCCCCGTGGCTAGCAAGAACAATACTTACCATCACATAACCTCCTTTTTGTCTACGTATTTCCTACACGACATGAAAGGAGTATACCTGTTTGGATTGTGGAATTATAGCTGAATCCGCAAAAGGTTGGATTATTTGTTTAAACGTCTAAGTTTGTTACAAATTGATTACGTTACTGCTTTTTGACTCATTACACGACAAGGCGTCGCTCATCAAGCCATGCCTTTTACAGATACAAGCAGGCTGTTCATTAATATCGATTTTAGGCAAGCGCGAATGCGCTTGTACTGCCGCCATTTTGTTTAAACAGACATGGCTTGACTTTTTTCGTGACTTATGGTCTACGAAACCACTCAAAATAGTTGCGGTGGAATAGTTCTTGTTTAAGAGCCAGAAGGCTGGATTTAGGAACTATTTCACCGCAACTTATAGGGAATCCTAGGCGATGTGGAGGGGGTTGGCGGCGTCGACGGCGTCGACGGCGTCGGGGGCGTCGGAGAGGCCGTCAGGAGCAGCGTCTGCCGGGTCCTCGTCGGGGGTCTCGATCTGCTTGATCATGACCTCCTGGCCCTGCAGCAGATAGGTCTCGCCGCTACCGCAATGGGGGCAGGTCTTGCCGTGCTCGACCGTCGCGTAGTCGCAGCCGCACGCCTCGCAATGCGTCACGGCCTCGACGGGCTCCACAACAAGCTCCGCGCCCTCGGTGATAGGCTTTTTATCTGCTGCCCAGCGCCAAGCGTCGAGCAGCAAGTCGGGAACGACGCCCGAGACCTCGCCCAGCAGCAACGTCACGCTCGAAACGCGACGCACGCCATGAGCGCGAGCCACATTCTCAACATCACGAATGATGTGATAGACGATTCCGAGCTCGTGCACTTTTAATTCCTTCCGCCGTTCTACCGAACGGCGGTCGGCTTGACGCTGCGCGAGCCCCAGACGGGCGATCTGCCTTTCAATCGTCGGGCATGGGCAAAAGCCCTATGCCCTCCTCTTTCAAGGCACCTCGCCACGCCTGGGACTCGCTCGCTGTCCAACCGCTCTCTGCGCCGTTCTCCTGCTTGTTGCGTTTCTTACTTCTTCCCGAATTTGATCTTGATTGCACGCTTTAGAGCGTACTTGCCGAGGCTTGGGAGCTTTTGCTCGTATTTGACCATCGTGGAGCACTCGGGGCGGTCGCGATCCAGATGGATGGCGTCAAACGCGCACTTGGTGGTGCACAGGCCGCAGCCGATGCACTTGTTGGGGTCGACGATCGAGGCGCCGCAGCCCAGGCAGCGGGCGGTCTCGGC
>DBFDVR010000058.1:0-77002 GCA_048321375.1 Collinsella sp. | reverse complement strand
GGGCATTACCCTTGGTGGTGGGCCCTGCGTGGGGTCACACCCCAAGGGTAATGCTCCGCCTGACCGCTTTCAAGCTCGTTGTGGGTCGAATTTGGGTCGAAATGTCTGAATGAAACAACGTCGTAGCGACCTCATAACCCGAAGGTCGGTGGTTCAAATCCGCCCCCCGCGACCATGAAACTTCAGGTCGGAAGCATAAAAGCTCCCGACCTTTTTCTTTGTCTAGGGGTTTCGGCATCTCTCGTTCTTTGGGTACCTCGAGGCGGGCAATCAGATAGATGCTTACGAGTATCATAGGGTCTTTTTACGTCGCGGTCGTGTCTCGTACTGGTGCGCCGCTCTTTGTGGGACGTGTCACTTTGCCATAGGTTGTCCGGCGGCGGGGCGCAGGTCGTTCCCCGTGGCGTCGCTCCTTTCGACGCTACGCTGCCTGGCTACTCGTTCCACTGGTGCTTTTTCATGTCGACGCAGCCGTTGTCTCGGAAGGCGACTCCTTCCTCCGTCAGTAGTGCTCGCTGGTCGGGGAAGTTTGGCGCGAGGCGTCCCGCGTGGTTGACGACGCGGTGGCAGGGATAATCGCCGTAGCGATCCGCCTCGCTCAGCACCGCTCCGACCAGGCGAGAGTTTTTCTCCCTGCCGATGAGGCGCGCTATCTGACCGTACGAGGCGACGCATCCCGCCGGAATCTCTGCCACGACGGAGAGAATCTCATAAACCAAATCTTCGTCCAGGACTTTTCCCATCGTATCGCTCCCGTGTTCGCTTTTGCCTTCGGGGGCGCGGCGCCGATCACCCGTGCTGCGATTTTCGCAGCTCCCCTTACCGAAGCATCGAGGGAAAGCGCGTGCGTGTCAAGGTTGTCTGGTCCAGTTGCTGGCTCGATGCCTCGAGATGTTCGCCTCAAGTGCGACCTGCCCCTATTGGAAAAGGATGCCGAAGATGTATTTGGTGATGGCGGAGCGGCGGATGACCCCCACGAGTTTGCCCTCGTCATCAACCACAGGAAGCTTCTTGAACTTCTTCTTCGCCAGCAGCGCGGCGACGCGGGCGATGCTCTGCTCGGGACGGGCACACACTACCTGGCGCGTCGCGAAATCCATGACGCAGCGATCCTTCAGGGCTTCGATGCGCTGCTCAAGGCTCTGATCGTCGAAGTACAGCATGGACGCGTCGCCGCCCGTGAAGATGGTGTGAGCGCGATGCTGCGCGATGGCTCCCATGACATCGCCGTCGGAGATGAACCCGACCACCTGGTTGCGCTCATCGATTACGGGCATGCTGCTCACCTCGTTTTCGGCGAGCATGCGCACCACGTCGGAAATCGTGCAATCCTGCGTGCAGGTGAACGGCTCTTCAATCATGATGCTCGAAACGGGCGTCCCCTCGAGCTCGAGCGGGATGCGCTCGGACAGAATCTCGGACATCGCTTATGCCTCCTTCGTTTTCGGTGCGGTTTTCTTGGTGCGCACGCTGAATATGGCGCAGATAAGGGAAACGAGGCCGATTGCCGCGCACACCTTGTAAGCGACGCCCGCGCCCACGGCGGTGGCTACTTGGATGCTCGCATCGACGCCGGCCGACGCGGTGACGCTTGTCATGACCGTGATGATGAGCGCCGTGCACAAACCGCCGGCGACCTGGCGGCCGGTGTTCGCGATGGCGTTGCCGTGGGCGATCATGTCATTTTTCAAGGCATTGACACCCCATGTGTTCACCGGCATGTTCGCGAGCGACTGGCCGGCGGACTGCAGCATGCAGAACAGCGCAACCACCAAGATGGGCGTGTTTACCGTCGAAAGCGAGAGCAGGAACAGGGCGCCGGTCATGAGGGCCAGGCCGACGATCGAGATGGCACGCGGACCGAACTTGTCGAACACCACGCCGGAGATAGGGCTGATGATGATGCCCACCGCCGCGGCGGGAAGCATGGCCATGCCGGTTTCGAAGGCCGAAGCGCCAAGCGAGGTTTGCAGCAGCAACGGCAACAGCGTGTTGGTGACCAGGCATGCGGCGTTGATGAGCGTGACGATGATGGCGGCCACGCGGAACTCGCGCGTCTTGAGCGTGCCCAGTTGAAGCAGCGGGTCCTCGATTTTGCCCTGGCGTACGACGAACAGCACCAAGCACACGACACCCGCGACGATCGAGCCGAGCACCACGGGGTTGCCCCAACCCATCGACGAGGCGCTCGAGAACCCGTAGAGAAGTCCGCCGAAGGCGATGGTGGAGAGGACGACCGAGGGCAGGTCGAGCTTGGGGTTCTTCAGCTCGCCCACGTTTTTCAGCATGAACACGCCCAGCACCAGCACGAGAATTGCGAGGGGGACGATGGCGCCGATCATGGTGCGCCAGCCGTACGTGTCGATCACCGCACCGCCTACGACGGGGCCGACCGCGGGACCCGCCGACATGACGATGCCCGCCATGCCCATAGCCGTTCCTCGTTTCTCGACGGGGAACACCAGCATGGGAACCACCGAGACAAGCGGCATGAGCACGCCTGAGCCCGCCGCTTGCAACACGCGACCGATGATGAGGAACAGGAAATCAGGGGCTGCGGCGCACAGCAGCGTGCCCAGCGCGAACACCAGCGTCGCCCCGAAGAATAGCGCGCGGGTGCTGAACTTGTCGATAAGGAACGCCGAAACGGGGACCATGATGCCGCTCACCAGCGGGTATATGGACATGATCCACTGGGCAGTCGAGGCATCGATGGCGAAATCGGACATGATGACCGGCAGCGCAGGCGACATCACCGTTTGGTTCAGTAGCGCCAAGAAGGCACCCAGGACGACGACCGCGACGATGCGGATCTGGGTACCGGTAATGCGCCCATTGGCGGGCGCGACCGTACAATTATCAGACATAAGCTTCCTTCGTATCTATTCGATTCTTCGCCGAAGGCGCGCCGGCCCACGGGCGAAATAACATGCACGTGCTATGCGTGCATCAGATACGACAGGAAGAAAGCGGCTGCTCAGAGCGCACTTGGGGAACAACAGGAGAGGCCCCGTATACCAGGGGCCGCCGAATTGCGATGTATGCTTTGGTCAAATCCTTCATAGCGGGGAGGTATTCTAGCAGCCGTCTTCGCCCCTTTCAAGGGATGTAACCCAGACGTTGATTTTCTTTACCGAGGCGCCATCGTTGACGGGTGGCGTGCTTCTCTATCGCCACACCGCGGGGCGAGGGAACGCCGCGGCGAGCTTGTACATCGGCTATGTGTGCAGCTGCGAGCGTGTCGCCGGCGCGCGCTGGGCGCCAGTCCGATCCGGCCGACTCTTGCCGACGGTCGGTCGCCGTCCTCCTCCATCTCCGCCTGCTCTGTTTTTGCTCGGCTCCCTTGTCGTATCATGGACGGACGAGAATTGAGCGAAGGCGGTACGTATGAACATCCAGATATTCGGCACGAAGAAAAGCTTCGATACTAAGAAGCGCAGCGCTATTTCAAGGAACGTCGTGTGAAGTTCCAGTTCATCGACTTGAAGGAAAAGGGGATGAGCAAAGGCGAGCTCGAAAGCGTGGCGCGCGCCGTCGGCGGGATCGACGCTGTGATCGATCCAAAGGCGAAAGATGCCGACACGGTTGCGCTCGTACAGTATCTTGCTGCCGACCAGAAGTTCGAAAAGGTGCTCGATAACCAGCAGATTCTTCGTGAGCCCATCGTTCGCAACGGCCGCCAGGCAACCGTTGGCTACGAGCCTGACGTGTGGAAGGGCTGGGAATAAAGTGAAGCGCCCACGCCCGTGGTTTTATCCACGGACGCGGGCGCTTGCGTAAGACGTCTCTTGTCGTTTGAGTGGAGCGCCCCGGCGGCGCTGAACAACGCGCCCCGGTGACGTGGCTCGGGGCTCTTTGTGCCGCGCATCTATGAGAGGAGATATTTGATGCGCATGGGCGCTACTCCATGTAGCCACCCTGAATGGCGGAAACTGCATGCTCGGTAAAGAACTTGAGCGTGCCGGAGGTATAGCGATTAGCCTTGGGCTTCCAAGCGGCTCGGCGCTCGGCCAGGACGGCATCGATCTCGGCCGGCTCCATCTCCTTGCCGGCGATGCCCACGATGGACAGCGAGCGCTCGGGGATGTTGATCTGGATCAGGTCGCCTTCCTCGATCAGGGCAATCGGGCCGCCCACAGCGGCCTCGGGCGAAACGTGACCGATAGCCGGGCCCTTGGAGGCGCCGGAGAAGCGGCCGTCAGTGATCAGGGCAATGCTCGCACCCAGCTCGGGGTCGCTGGCGATAGCCTCGGTGGTGTAGAACATCTCGGGCATGCCGGAACCCTTGGGGCCCTCATAACGAATGATGACGGCGTCGCCGGGCTTGACCTCGTGCGTCAGGACGGCGTGGATAGCGTCCTCCTCGCAGTCGAACGGACGTGCCTTAAGCGTGGCCTGGAACATCTCGCGCGGAACAACCGTGTGCTTGACGACGGCGCCCTCGGGGGCAAGGTTGCCGTGGAGGATGGCGATGGAGCCGTCGGTACCAAAGGCCTGGTCAAACGGGCGAATGATGTCCTCGCGCTTGAGGTTCCACTTCTCCAGGTAACGACCGCACTTCTCGTAGTAACCGTTGTTCTTGAGGTCCTCGAGGTTCTCGCCGAGGGTCTTGCCAGTGATGGTCATGACATCGAGGTGGAGCATCGACTTGATCTCCTCCATGATGCGCGGCACGCCACCTGCATAGTAGAAGAACTGCGCCGGCCACTCGCCTGCGGGGCGAACGTTGAGCAGGTAGTGGGCGCCACGGTGCAGGCGGTCGAAGTCGTCGGCGGACATCTCGATGCCAAACTCGCGGGCGATAGCAGGAATATGCAGCAGCGAGTTGGTGGAACCCGAGATGGCGCCGTGGACCATGATGAGGTTCTCGAAGGACTCCTTGGTCACGATGTCACGCGGACACAGGTTGTGCTCGGAGAGCCACACGGACTGACGGCCGGCCTCGCGCGCAAACTCACGCAGATCGGAGCTGGTTGCGGGCAACAGGGCCGTGCCGGGGAGCATAAGGCCCAGGGCCTCGGCGGTAACCTGCATGGTCGACGCGGTGCCCATAAACGAGCAGGCGCCGCAGCTGGGGCATGCGTTGTGCTTGGCAAACTCAAGCTCCTCGCGGGAAATCTCGCCGCGCTCGTAGCGGGCAGAAATCGCGCCGAGCTGCTCCAGGGTCAGCAGGTCAGGACCGGCATCCATGACACCGCCGGTAACGACGATGGAGGGGATGTTGATGCGGCCCATGGCCATGAGGTTCGCAGGCAGGCCCTTATCGCAGCTGGCGACAAAGACGCCGGCGTCGAACGGGGTGGCCTTGGCATGGATCTCGATCATGTTGGCGATCATGTCGCGGCTGGGCAGCGAGTAGTTGATGCCATCGTGGCCCTGGGCCTCGCCGTCGCAGATATCGGTGCAGAAGTAACGGGCACCGTGACCGCCAGCCTCGGCAACGCCGGCACGGACCTCCTCGACCAGCTCAAACAGGCCGGCAGAACCCGGGTGCGAGTCGCCAAACGTCGACTCGATAATGACCTGCGGCTTGTCCAGGTCCTCGATGGACCAGCCAGAGCCCAGGCGCAGCGGGTCCATCTCGGGGCTGATGGTGCGAAACTTGCCGGAACGCGGCTGCAGCTTGGCAACCAAGTCGGCTGCCTCCTGCTGAATCTGTGCCTTGGTCTTCTCGTCCATGATGTTCTCCTCTTTTGGTTTGAACGGTTGTACCAATCGTTGGTTAATGAATCAGGTGAAATGGGTACCGAGCGATGCACTCGGCGGAAGATGCTTAGCTACGCGAACTAGGCGAAGAACGAAATCACCAGGGCGCAGGCAAGACCCGAAAGGCCGATGAGCGTCTCCATAACGGTCCAGGACTTGAGGGTTGTCTTCTCGTCAATCTCCAGGAACGAGGAGCACATCCAAAAACCGGCATCGTTGACGTGCGAGAGGGCCGTGGCACCGCCGCAGATAGCAAGACAGATAGCGGCACGCATGAGCACCGAGGCTCCTGCAACCGCGGGCATGGCGGCCATAATGCCCGATGCCATGGTCATAGCGACGATGGAGCTGCCGACAGAGGCACGCACCATGACGGCAATCAAAAAGGCAACGACCACCAAAGGCAGCGGTGAGGCCTCGAGCATAGGGCCGATAACCTGGCCCAAGCCGCAGTCCTGCAGCATCCAGCGGATCACGCCGCCGCAGGCAATGACCAGCAAGATCATGCCGACGGGCTTAAGAGAGCGGTCGAGCAGGGCCTTGAGCTCGGCACCGGAGTAGCCGCGCCGCGCGCCCAGCAGATACATCGCGACGAGCGTAGCGAGCGTCAAAGCGACGAACGGCTTACCCAGGAAGGCGAGAATCGAGGCAAGCTCGGCGGGCATGGGGATATAAGAGGACAGCGTGCCCAGCAAAATCAGACAAAGCGGCGTGAGCACGATGGCGAGCACCATGCCAAAGGAGGGAAGCTCCTTTTCGTCGCTCGCACCCTCGGCAGAGGTAAAGTGCTCCGGAACATCGGTAAAAATGCGACCGCCCACGTTGCGGCCCCAGATGACGCCGGCAATCGCCATGGCGATGAAGGCGGTGGGGATACCGACGAGGATCATGGTGCTCAGGTCGACGCCGAGCGTGCCGGCGACCAAAACCGACCCGGCCGATGGCGGCACAAACGCATAGCCAGCGGCAAGTCCCGCGAGCAGCGCGATGCCGTAGTAGAGCGTCGACTTTTTGGTCTGCGATGCCACGCTAAACGCAAGCGGAATCAAAACGACCACGCCGGCCTCAAAGAACACCGTAGTGCCGATGACCAGACCGGTAATGCCCAGCGCCCAGCTGGAGTGACCCTGCCCAAAGGTATCGATAAAGGTCTGGGCAATCTTCTTGGCGCCGCCGCTCTCCTCGAGAATCTGGCCAAACATCGAACCAAGGCCGATGAGCAGGGCGATGTTTTGCAGCGTGGTACCCACGCCCTTGGTGACAGTGTCCGCCACCAGGTCGAGCGGCATACCGGCGCCGATACCGATCGCGAGCGCCGAGACCATCATCGACAGCACGGGATGCAGCTTGAACTTGATGATGAGCGCAAGCAGCAGCGCGATGCCTATGATGGCAGCGATGACCAGCCTGGTGGGATCAGCCATAAACGTTGGGTCTGACATCTTTCCTCCAATTCATCAGACCTTTTGAATTCGTCTGATGACTATAGCGTGTTTCAGAAAGGTCTGACGTTTCATTTTGAAATTTGCTCGAAATACATCTGATGTATTTGGTGAACGGTCGCATTTACACTGCAAACGGTACATCTGAGCCACTCGGCTCAGATTCAGCAGCCAATATCGCATCCGTGGTGCGCTAAAATAGCTCAGATGAATTTTGTAATGAAAGGCATAGCTATGGCCCGCGCCGAATCGGGACTCCCCGAGCAAATATCGGAGAAAATTATTCAACTGATCCTGGATGAGCATCTTGAGCAAGGCGACCGCCTGCCCAAGGAGGCTGTGCTCGTCGAGCGCCTGGGTGCTGGCAGGAGCACCGTACGCGAGGCTATGAAGCTGCTGCAGTCACGCAACATCGTGCGCATTAAGCAGGGCTCGGGCACCTATGTGGCGTCAAACCCCGGCGTTGCCGACGACCCGCTGGGCTTTACCTTTATCGACGACAAGCAGCGTCTGGCGCGCGACCTACTCGAAGTTCGCTTTATGATCGAGCCGCAGATGGCCAGCATGGCCGCAGAGCACGCGACCGACGATCAAATCATCTGCATCAAAGAGTTCTGCGACGAATCCGAGCGCCTGGCCGAGGCCGGTGAGGATTACTCCGCCGCCGACACCGCGTTCCACAATGCCATTGCCGAGAGCTCCGGAAACCTCGTCGTTCCCCGCCTGATGGGCGTGCTCAAGGCATCCGTCCCCCTCTTTATCGACGTAACCGGCAAAAAGCTGGTTGAGGAGACCATCCGCACCCACCGTGGCGTGGCCGACGCCATCGCCGCGCGCAATCCCACCGCAGCGCACGATGCGATGTATTTGCATCTGGTGTACAACCGCAACATGATCGCAGAGGGCACGCAGGAACAGAGCGAATAAACGTCCGCGCGGCAAGGGCGAGACCACCGTTTACCTTTTAAAAGTGAACGTTCACCTGTTTTTAGGAGAATCTGTCTTTTAATTCCCCCTCTTCTCCTATACTGACCTTGTATGAAAAGCAAGACTTATATAGATGAACGTTTCTTTTGAAAGGATCGCTATGTCTGATCTTATGGACAGCTTCCGTCTGGACGGCAAGGTCGCACTGGTGACCGGCGCCACCTACGGCATTGGCATGGCCATTGCCGAGGCGCTCGGAGAGGCCGGCGCCAAGATCGCCTTTAACGCCCGTCACGCCGACAAAGTCGCCGAAGCCGAGAAGCACTACCGTGAGCTGGGCTTTGAGGCTCATGGTTACGTGGCAGACGTCACCGACGAGACTGTCGTCGCCGAGCTCATCGCCAAGATCGAGGCCGACTTTGGCACCACGCCCGACATCCTGGTCAACAACGCCGGCGTCATCCAGCGTACCCCGATGCTCGACATGAGCGCCGAGGACTTCCGCCGCGTCGTCGATATTGACCTCAACGCACCGTTTATCGTGTCCAAGGCCTGTCTGCCCGGCATGATCGCCAAGGGCCACGGCAAGATCATCAACATCTGCTCGATGATGAGTGAGCTGGGCCGCGAGACCATCGCCGGCTATGCCGCGGCCAAGGGCGGCCTGAAGATGCTCACCAAGAACATCTGCTCCGAGTTTGGCGAGGCCAACATCCAGTGCAACGGCATTGGGCCCGGCTACATCGCCACGCCGCAGACCGCGCCGCTGCGCGAGACGCAGCCTGACGGAAGCCGCCATCCGTTTGACCAGTTCATCATTGCCAAGACGCCGGCCGCCCGTTGGGGCACGCCCGAGGACCTGAAGGGCCCCGCCGTGTTCCTGGCTTCCGACGCGTCGAACTTCGTCAACGGCCACATCCTCTACGTCGACGGCGGCATCCTCGCATACATTGGAAAGCAGCCGCAGTAAGACGTCTGGGCGAGGCGGCGGACGATAAGGTCTGCTGCTCGAACAGTCCTGACTCGCACGAAGAGCACATTAAGTGCTCTTCGGCTCGTGCGGAACTCGCGACAGACCTTATCGTCCGCCGCCCGCAGAGCGGCTTCTCTGTTGGAGATGCCATGCAACATAACGAACCATCAATTTAGAAAATAGTGGAAGGTTACCTATCATGAAAATCGCTCTGATCAATGAGAACTCTCAGAACTCCAAGAACCCTATGATTGAGGCTGCCCTTAAGAAGGTTGTCGAGCCCATGGGCCACACTGTCTTTAACTATGGCATGTATGCCGATGCCGACTCCAAGCCCCTCACCTACGTGCAGAACGGCATCCTTGCCGCCGTGCTGCTCAACTCCGGCGCTGCCGACTACGTCGTGACCGGCTGCGGCACCGGCGAGGGCGCCATGCTCGCCTGCAACTCCTTCCCCGGCGTGCTGTGTGGCCACGTTGCCGACCCGCTCGACGCCTACACCTTTGCCCAGGTCAACGATGGCAACGCCGTCGCCATGCCCTTCGCCCTCAAGAACGGCTGGGGCCAGGAGCTCAACCTTGAGTACACCTTCGAGAAGCTCTTTGGCTTTGGTTCGGGAAACGGCTACCCCGCCGAGCGCGTTGAGCCCGAGCAGCGCAACAAGAAGATCCTCGACGGCGTGCGCGCTGTGACCATGCGCCCGCTCGTCGACGTCCTGGGCGAGATCGATCAGGACCTGGTAAAGGGCGCACTTGCCGGCGAGCACTTCCAGGAGTACTTCTTTGCCAACGCCACCGACGAGGCCATCATCGCCAAGGTCAAGGAGATCCTGGGGCTCTAATCGCACGGTTCATTGCTGCCAACGCAAGCGGCGGTCGTCCCACGTACGGGACGACCGCCGCTTTTTGCTATCTACCGACTGACGCCGTGGGGATAGGCCCCACATGCGCCAAGGGGTTGACTAGAGCTCGCAGGCAACCTTGTAGCCATCGCCGATGGCATCGCGGATGTTACCGCACTTGTTGGCATCGCCCAGCACGTGGGTGGCAACGCCGGCAGCGGCAAGGTCGTCGGCCAGCTTGGTATTGGGACGATAGCCCATGGCAAGTACCAGCGTATCGGCATCGGCGATGGTGTGGATCTCGCCGTCCTTTTCGTAGCTGATGGCATCCTCGGTAATCTCGGTCACCTTGGCCTCGGTCAGCACGTGAACGCCCTTGGAGAGCATGCGCGTGATGAGCACCGCGCGACCGGCGCCGCCCTCGTTGGCGGCGAGCGTCTTGGTCATCTCGATGACGGTGACGTCGCGATTGGCCGGCGACAGATCGTTGACCAACGGGGCCAGGTAGTCGGCCGTCTCGCAACCGACGGTGCCGCCGCCCACGATGACAATCTTCTTGCCCGGGAAAGCCTTGCCGCCCAACAGGTCGTCAGCCGTCATGACCTGCTTAAATCCCTGCATGAAGGCCGGGGCGATGGGCTCGGCGCCATAGGCCAGGACGACCTCGTAGCCGGCGTAGTCACGCTGAATGTCCTCGGCAGTAAGCTCGGTGCCAAATACGCACTTCACGCCGACCTCGGCCAGGCGACGGTACTGATACTTGATCACGCGGGTGAGTTCCTGCTTTGCCGGCGGAACGGCCGCGATACGCATCTCGCCGCCCGGCTCATCCTGCTTATCCACGAGCACCACATTGTGGCCGCGCTCGGCGGCAATGTAGGCTGCCTCCATGCCCGCAGGACCAGCGCCCACAACCAGTACGTTCTTGACCTCGGCGGCAGGCTCGTAACCGGCCTCGTCGCGCTCAACATCGGGGTTGACGGTGCAGGAGATGCGCTTGCCAAACATAATGCCGTTCAGACAGCGCAGGCAGCCAATGCAGGGACGGATGTCATCGGCGTTGCCGGCAGCGGCCTTGTTGCAGAACTCGGCATCGCACAGGTTGGCGCGGCCCATCATGCAGATGTCAGCAGCGCCGTCCTCGATCAGCTCCTCGGCGATCCAGGCCTCGTTGATGCGGCCGACGGTGGCGACAGGAATGTTGACGTGCTTTTTGATCTCGCGCGAGCAGGCAGCGTGCGAGGCCTGCTGGGTACCGGCGGCAGGAATCGCGGAACCGCGCTTGATGGTGGTGCCGCCCGACACATGAATCATGTCGACGCCGGCCTTCTCCAGGCGACGCGAGACGTAGATCATGTCGTTGAGGGTCAGACCGCCATCGGTGTACTCATCGCCCGAGATGCGGACGTCGATGATAAAGTCCTTGCCGCAGCGCTCGCGAATCTCAGCGATGACCTCGAGTAAGAAGCGCATGCGGGCGTCGAGCGAGCCGCCGTACTCATCGGTACGCTTGTTATAGAGCGGGGTCAAGAAACCGCCGAGCATGCCGTGGGCGTGCGCCGCATGGACCTCGACGCCATCGACACCGGCCTTCTGCATACGCACGGCAGCGTCGCCAAACTGATGCGTGAGCTCGTGAATCTCATCGACCGTAATGGGGCGCGGCGCCTCGCGGGCATAGGACGGGCCCACAAAGGACGGAGCGATCAGGCGCGGCGTACCCGGAATGTTAAAGGCCATGTAGGCGGGGTGGAAGAGCTGCGGCATGATCTTGCAGCCATACTCGTGGACGGCCGCGGCGAGCTTTTCCCAGCCAGGGATAAACGTGTCGTCGTAGCAGCACATGTCACCCGGCAGATAGGTATAGGTAGGCTCGACCGTCACGACCTCGGTGATGATGAGGCCCACGCCGCCCTTGGCGCGGGCACGGTAATGATCGACCAAGTCGTCGGTCACATAGCCATGATCGGCCAGGTTGGTGGACACCGGCGGCATAAAGACGCGGTTCTTGACCTCGGTCGTACCGACCTTGATCGGGCTAAAGAGCATTGGATAGGCAGAGGACTCCATACAGGGTTCCTTTCATTTGAGCCGCTCGGCGGCAGTTGCTGACGTACCTATCGTACCAGCAACCGTGCAGCACCCGACCGCACGCGCTCCCCCAGTCTCTGCTCAACCCCCAAAAAGTTGCGGTGAAATACGGGGCAGCCGAGGCTTTTCACAGCCAAAACAGTCCGTATTTCACCGCAACTGATGGATGGGATGTGTTAGAGACCCAAATAGGCAGTCATGCCTTCGACGGCGAGCTTGGCGCCTGCCACGGCATGAACCACGGTGAGCGGGCCGTTAACCACGTCGCCGGCGGCAAAGACGCCAGGCACGGTGGTCATACCGTACTCGTCGACCGAAAGAAGGCCGCGATGATCGGTCTCCAGACCGCCCGTCGTAAGCACAAGCTTGTCCTTGGGCACCTGCGAAGCCGCGATCACAACTGTGTCGGCGGACACATGGTCGAGCTCTTCCTCATAGCCCACCACGTTGTTGTCCTCGTCAAAGATAGCCGTCTCGAACACCGGACCGTTATCGTCGATGGCGCAGATCGCCTTGCCGCACACAATCTCGGCACCGTCAAGCTCGGTCAGCTCCACCTCGTCATCGATGGCCGAGATATGGCGCGATCGAGCATACACGGTGACCTTACGAGCACCCGAGCGCAGCGCCGTGCGGGCCACATCCATGGCCACGTTACCGGCACCGATGACCGCCACATTCTGTCCGATCGCCACACTCGAAGGATCAACCAGGTAATCGATACCAAACAGCACGTTGCCGCGCGACTCGCCGGGAATACCCAGTTTGCGAGCTCGCCAGGTACCGGTACCGACAAAGACCGCGTCGTAGCCATCACGTAGCAGGTCATCGATGTGCAGTGCGCCGCCGATGGTGGTCGAGGGGCGCACGCGCACGCCAAGCGAGCACATCACGTGACGGTACTTTTGTACGAGCGCACGGGGCAGGCGGAACTCGGGGATACCGTACTCCAGCACACCGCCGATCTCGGGGCGCTGTTCAAATACCGTGACGGCACAGCCCAGCTGGGCCATCTTAATGGCCACGGTAATACCGGCGGGACCGGAACCGACCACGGCAACCTGTTTGCCGCACGACGGCGCGGGCGTCCACTCCTTACGATCCAAATACGCTGTCGAGATATAGTTCTCGATGCTCGAGAAATGCACGGGTGTGCCCTTGCGGCCCTGAATGCAAGCACCCTCGCACTGGCCCGAATGGTTGCACACCATAGAGCAGACCGCGCTCATGGGATTGTTCTGGAACAGCAGCTCGCCCGCTTCTTCTAGACGACGCTGTTTGAACAGGTCGATGACCTGCGGAATAGGCGTCTGAACCGGGCAGCCCTTAATCTGACAGAACGCCCTTTTACAACCTAGGCAACGATTCGCCTCTTCGACAATGTGGATAGCCACGCAACTCCCCTTTTTAATGCAATCCAATGGGGGCGACGATAAAGACCCTTCACCGCCGCCCCCATACAGGTAATCTCAATCTGCCGACACGGCAAAAGCCAATGCTATAACTCGCGATGAGAAGCCCCGCAGCGAGCGGACATGTGCTCGAGTGTCGCCAGGCAGTCAGCCGCCGTCGCCGGTACGCTGTTCTCGACCACGCAGGGAATCCCAGGGCAGGCGGCAGCCGCCCAGGCCACCACAGGCTCAAAGTCATATCGTCCCGTCTCGCCCACGCCATGACACACCAGGCGCGAACCCGTACCGTCGCACCATCCGGCTCCGTCCTCGTTATCAACGACCTCAAAATCCTTGGCGTGCAGCACGCGGATCTTACTGCCGCATAAGTAGAGCATGCGCGCGGTGATTTCCTGCGCTTCGTCAACGACACTGGGGTGCAGCAGCGATACCGGGTCGTAGATCACGCCGAGCGACGGGCTCGAGACGCGCTCCAGCACCTCACGGCAGCGATCCGGAGTATTAACCGTCTCGTTCCAACCGGGCTCGATCAAAATTTGCCCGCCCACGGCCTCGGCCCGATCGCAGACGCGTGCAAGCCCGTCTGTAAACGCTTCGAGTGCCCCATCGGTCATGCGGTCGTCAGCAACGCGGTTCTGCGCATTGGGGCGACCGGTCTCGGTGCCAACCGGGCATCCGCCGAGCATCTGGGCAAAGTTCAGGCATGCCTCGTACTCGGCAATGTTATCCATGAGCTGTTGGCGATCGGGCGTCGCCAAATTCTTATAGCAGCCGAGCACGGCGACCGAAACGCCCGCCTCGTCGAGCACCGCACGCAAATGGTCGGCAAGCTCGCGGGTCAGGCCGCCTCGATCGATCCCCATCGATGCGTAGAGCACCTTGCTCGGCAGCTGAATGCACGAAAAGCCCAGCTCTCCCGCCATGCGGATGCGTTCCTCGACGGTCCCCTGCGGAAGGTCGTGCAAACGCACACCCGGAGTAATAGCCCCCACGTTATTCACATCCCTTATGAGCGTTGATGCCCGGGGTGTATCCGCCAAACGGGTCGTCGATGGAGCACACGCCCGAGGGGGCGAGCGGATCGCGCTTACCGGCCAGCTTGTCGTGATGCATGGTCTCGATATAGGCAAGCACCAGCGGCGCCACACCCTTTGCATCATTTTTGACCACGGGCTCGCTCATGTAGTAATCAAACGTGCCCTCGCGGTGCGCGGTGTTGCCCAGGCCCGCAACCAGGCAGATGTTGTCGAGCGCCAGCTGCCCGTCATACTCAGACAGGCAGGTCTCGCAGATGCCGTCGAAGGCGCGACGGCCGTACTGGTAGTAACGCTCGCCCAGCACGCCCAGACGCACGCCCTTCATGATGGCGTTGGCAAAGATGGCGCTGCCCGACTCCTCCAGGTAGTTGGGGGCGATATTGGGCAGGTTGATGACCTGGTGCCACATGCCGGTCTTCTCGTCCTGATACGGCAGCATGGCGTCGATCAGATCGTGGAACATCTTGCGGATCTCGTCCTTCTCGGCCGACATCGAAGGCGGCATAAGCTCCCAGGTGTCGATGAGCGCCATGGCAAACCAGCCCTCGGCGCGCAGCCAGAAGTTAGCCGAAAGGCCGGTGACCGGGTCGCACCAGAACTGTTTGCGGCTCGCGTCGTAAGCGTGATAGTACAGACCGTTGAGGGGGTTGCGCATCAGGTCATGCACAACCTGGAACATATGGAAGCTGTCCGAGCAGGCACGACGGTTGTGGAAGCTCAGCTCGTACTGCATGTAGAACGGCTGTGCCATGTACATGCCATCGAGCCAAATCTGGTTGGGATAGACGGCCTTGTGCCAAAACACGCCCTCTTTGGTGCGCGGCTGGGTCTCGAGCTGGCGGTAGATGGTGTCCATGGCGGCACGGTACTTGGGCTTGCCCACCAGGTCATACAGCTTGTAGAGGGTCTTGCCCGCATTGACGTTATCGAGGTTGTACTCCTGCGGGTTGTAATGCTTGATGGTACCGTCGTCCTGGACAAAGAAATCGATGTAGTCATCGGCGAACGTCAGGTAGCGCTGCTCACCCGTAATCTCGTACAGCTCGATGAGCGCCTTGATCATGCAGCCGTCGATATAGTTCCAAGTGTTCTCCTTGCCGGCGCGAATCTTTTCGATATTCCAAGCCGGCGCCTGCGGCGTAGAGGTTTCGATCAACTGCTCGATATAACGGTCCAGGATTTGATTGCAACCCATTGCTGTCCCCTCTGACATAAACGATAGGTGAACGTTACCCCTAGTGTAACGCGAACGGGGAATATAGGGTGAACGTTAACCCTATATTCCCCGCAAACGGCAGACTTTTAGCGGCAAACGGCGGTGAGACCCGCGGCGATGCGATGCGCCAGGCGCTCATAGCCGGCAGGACTGTAATGCAGACCGTCCGGCACATAGAGCTCGCGGTGCTCTGGCAAAAACGGGCTGATGCCACTTTGCGCATACAGGTCAATCACCGGAACGGAGTAGCGGTCGCAGACTTCGAGCATCGCCCGCACGTAGGCGACCTGCGTCAACCCCAGGTGATTGAGCTCATCGCTTGCCGGGATATCCTTCTCGTGCTTACCGCTCGTCTTGCACGGCGTCATAAACACGAGCTTTGCCTGAGGTGAGCGCGCCGTGATGGTGCGGATCAGATAATCGAGTGCACCATAGAACTCGTGCACGTCCGTGCTGCCCAGCTCTCCAAGCGGCACGTTGCGGCTAAAGTCGTTGACGCCGCCAAAGACGATGTAGATATCGGCCGCATCGTCGATACCGTCCAATCGCTCGACAAACGAATCGCTGCGGTCGGCCTTGACGGCGATGCGCGATCCCTTGATGCCGTAATTCTCGATAGTTGCGCCACCCAGCAGCGCTCCTAGATGCGAAGTCCAGGAGATGTCGTTGCCGCCCGCGCCGCATCCATTGTCGCCCCACGTGGTCGAATCACCAAAACAGCAGATGGTCGACTCGCTCAAGGTCTTCGTCGGTTTCATATTTATACTCCTTCCCGCCCACACGGCGGCCTTTGGCCTCATCAGTCATTACCGTTTGCCCGCAACAACGCCCACGACCTAGGAACGGGCCCTGGCGGCATGCCCGTCAAGCCATTCGATATCCTCGGCAAGGTACGCAACGCCCAGATGGTGTCCGCCCGGGCAAACCTCGTGCAACAGGTCGTCGGCATGTCCCACGAGGCCATAGGCGTCCCGAACGATGGAGAGCTGCTCATCAACATTCGCAAGTCCGCGGGCGCCGTTGAGATGATCACCCTCGCAGCTTTGCACTAACAACGGGCGTGGCGCAATAAGCGAGGCAATATCGCCCATGTCGAGCAAGCGCCAAAGTCCGGGTGTGTAGTTGCAGCTGCAATTGCCGTTGAGGTGCAGCAGCGAATCATCGACACCGTACAGGTAGCCCGAGACAAACGTCTTGCATACGCGTGGGTCGAGCGCCGCCAGATACAGCGTCATGTATCCGCCGCCCGAAAAGCCAAAACAGCCCAGGTCGTCCATGGCAATGTCGCCGCGCGCCTCTAGGTAATCGATCAGACGCATGTTATCCCAGGCGTTGAGGCCCGCAACGGTAAGTCCCAGCGGCTCGGCCATGCGCGCCTGGTTTAGGCACGTGCCGCGCAGAAAGCTGTTCTCGTCATCGCCCTGACCCTTCCAGTCACGACGGTATCCCCAACCGCGTGCGTCGGGGCAGACGGTCACGTAACCCATACGCGCCAAACGCAGACCGTAGTCGTAATTGAACTTACGCACAGCATCATCGACCGCCGGCACGCCCGTCACGCCCGCAACACTTGCGGCGCCTGCTCCCTGATGGCCATGCGGGCAGATATAGCAACGCTTAAGCCCCCGTCCATCAAGCTTCTGATGAGACGGCTCCAACAGGTAAAACGGCATCCACACATCGTGCTCAACCTGCAACATCGCATGGGTGCGCACGATGCCGCCGGCAACCCGCACGCGGCTGAGCTCACGAATCTCAATCGGGACGCGGTCCATAAGCGAAAGGCCCAAAACATCGTACAGACGAGTCCTGGTCGCAATCTTCCATGCCTCAAAATTCGCAGGAGTCTTGCCCGTAAAAGCAGCCGAACGCCCCTCGCGCTTCAGCCGGGCACGCAGCGCAGGTTCGTCTTCGCAGTACGTCTCAATGTGCACGGTGCGACCGTTGGCAGACAGTTCAGCCGTCTCAACCGCATCACCGTCGCCGCCCTCGGGATCCCAGCCATCCCCACCGGCAAGCACCTGCTCGCGAGCGTACCCGGCGGCAGCCATCACATCGAGTTCATTCGCCCACGGCACCCAGCCGGTAGTATCACCCGCCGGCCCATGCAGAATCGCGCCAGCATACTGCACGCAGTTGTGCGCCGCCGGCTTATTCCAATCCCACCAGCCTTCGCGCTTGATATGTCGCCCCAGCCAGCAATCGATCAGCACAGTTTGCGCCCATTCGCGCCAAGGACGACCCAGGTAGACCGAATCCGGCGCCACGCCATCCGGAGCTGTAAACGAACAGCCGTGGAACACAAAGCCGTGCGGCTCGCCTTCGGGTGTGGAGGCTGCCGTTACATACCCGTTGACATCCATATCGCGGTTGAGCGAGCGAATCTCGCACCCCTCAAAGTAGGCACACGCGCCGCCAAAGATAAAATCGACGTCGCCCTCAATCCGGCAGCGTCGAAAATACTGACGGCCCACCCGACGCGGCGCAAACTGCTTGGGCCCAATGAATCCGCCCGCTTTGACTTCGCGCGGGGGCAACGGGCCCAAAAACAGCGTGTCCTGGCGCCCCGTAATGCAACAGGCGTCGACAACCAGACGGTCGCCATCGGCATACAGGGCAATCGCCTGACCGACCTCGCGCCCATCGCCGGCATCATTTACGATCGTTAGGTTCTCGAGCCGCACGTCATCAGCGTCGACCAAAACGGTATAGGTCCTAAAGGTGCCGAGCATTCCGTCGATGCCCGAGCCGTCCCCCGAGGGCATCTTGGCGCCCAAGCCGCCCACGATACGCACGCTATCGGCCGTCTCTCCCTCAATCGTCACATGCGGGCGATGAATCTCGACCCGCTCGCGATACTCGCCCGGATCGACGCGAATCATCACCGGTTGCTCGGCATCCGGATAGAGCTGATCGGCTGCCGCCAAGGCATCGGAAATCGTTGGATACGCTCCTGCCGCAGCCCTCGAAACGCGCAGCGTATAGATACTTTCGCCCATCGTCCATCACGCTCCCATGCAACGAACTGTTCAGGCCAGCCCTGAACTTGTGGCTGAATATGCTCGGCGCAGCCCTTAAATGCCGTTAGGGCCGTGGCGAGCGATGCCCCATGCTTTCCATGCGGAAAGACATGTAGGCTAAAGCCAATCCCGTGGTCGGCAAGAGCCTGCGCAAGAAGGAGGCTATTTTGAACTGGTACCGATGCATCCTCGGCGGTATGCCACAAGAACGTACGGGGGAAGCCCTCGCCCACCATATTCTCGATCGACAACTTTTGAGCCAAAGCGCCATCGGCACCCGTTAGGTGTTCAAATGAACCACGATGAGCATAGGCCCCCGAGCTTACGACCGGATAGCCCAAGCAAAGTGTGTCAGGCCGAATCGACTCAGGCGATGCCGCAATCGACTCTGCAAGCCAGGGTTGGTCCCAAAGCACCCCGAGCAAGCCAACTAGATGCCCACCGGCCGAAAAACCCATGACCGTAATCCGATCAGGATCGACACAGTACTCTGCCGCATGGCTTCGGACGGTATCGACCGCCCGCGCGAGTTCTTGCAATGCCAGCGGATAGACAGCCGGAGCAACCGAATAGTTCAGTACAAACGCTTGGTAGCCCATCGCCAACAAACGGAGCGCTACCGGCTCGCCTTCGCGCGGCGAAACGTGATCGTAGCCGCCTCCTGGCACGACCACAACTGCAGGCAGCGGTTTTAAAGCATAAGCATCTTCGGTCGGGGCAAAAACATAAGACGTAATCGTGGCAGACGAGCCATCGACCCCGACAGGAATCGTTTTATTGAGCATGTATTCCCTTTCACCATGATGCGTAGCGCAGCGCACACGGCCGTATCGCACAAGGGCTGCATTGCCGATTTATCCGACAATGCAGCCCTGGTCATCACCCCGAGTTAGGAACGGACGACCTTGTCGACGTTCTGGAGCTGCAGCTCCTCGCCGTCCTGACCCTCAATCACCACGTTTTGCAGGTCGAGGACTTTCACGTTCTGCGCGATGATGCCCTGGCGCACCATGGGCTCCACGCCGCAGGCCATGGCCGGCACAAAGGGTTCAGCATCGGCGGCAAAGGTCACATGGACATCCTCAAACGTCAGGCGCGTCACCTTACTCTCGGGCAAGCCCGTGATGTAGGCGGCGGCAGCGTGGCAGTTGGTGGCTTCGATATCGCGGAACGTCGTAGTGCCGAAGCCGGGTGTACGGTCGTCGACGGGTAGTGCCTCGCGGCTCTGAACGTAGTCGGTCTTGCCGTCCTTGTCGCAGAAGTAGAAGGAATTAACCACGAAAGGCGTGAGCACCTCGTCCATGCGAATGTACTCAAAGGTGATGCCCTCGTTGACGGCGTCCTTGCCGCGACCGCGGCGGGTCTTGACGCGCAGGCCTCGATCGGTGCGCTCAAAGAGACACTTGCTCACGGTGAGGTCCTTGATGCCGCCGGCTGCCTCGGATCCCAGCACCACGGCGCCATGGCCGTCGTGCATGTAGCAGTGCGAGATCAACACGTCGTGCGTGGCGGGACGAAGCTCGGACTCAATGCCCAGTTTGCCGCTCTTGATGGCGATACAGTCATCGCCCACCGAGAACTGGCAACCCAGGATGCGAACAAAGCCGCAGCTCTCGGGATCGAAACCGTCGGTGTTGTGGGAGTTCTTGGGACCCTCGATGGACAGGCACAGGGCATCGACATGTTCGCACAGAATGGGATGGATATTCCACGCCGGGCTGTTGCGGACGGTAAAGCCGGCAAGGCTCACGTTTTCGCACTCGGACAGGAAGATCATGCGCGGGCGGGCGACCTCGCGGCCCTCCTCGGGGCGGAAGATATTCTTAAAGTCCTTGTTCCACCAGTTATCCTCGGCAAAATCGGTCTGACCGTCGATGGCGCCGCGGCCATAGATGCACACGTCGTGCACGCTCAGACCCGTAAAGGTCGAACAGTAGGTCGAAAAGCTCTCGCCCTCCCAGCGGCCCAGGGGCAGCATATCGGTGCCGGCATACCCGGTGCCCTTGTCACCCGTGACCGTGCCCGGAATGTAGGCAAGCGCCGCGCGGTCGTGACGGGCCAGCAGCACCGCGCCCTCGGCGAGCTCGATGTTGATATTACTCTTAAGGAAGAGGGACTTGATGCGGTAGTTGCCGGCGGGAATCAGCACGCGCCCGCCCTTGGGGCAAGCCATGATGGCAGCCTGGATATTGGTGGTGTCATCGTGCTCGGCATCGCCTTTGGCGCCGCAGTCGCGAACGTTGATGGTAAAGGGCTCCGCGGGCGTGGTGACGCCCACGCTCAGCTCGCGCTCGCCGCAGACAAAGCGGACGAGGTTGCGCTTGCCGGGAACCAGGCCGTCAACATAGGTCTCGACCGTATTCGTGGTACCGACGGGCTCATCGTTGACAAAGATCTCCCACGTATCGGCACAGGTAAAGTAGCCACCGTCGTCGAGCTCGATAACGGCCGCGCGGGCGTTGCGCCAGATAACGTTCGTCTCCATGAGTCTCTCCCTCAAATGTAATCAGAAGTTCATACTACTCGTTTTTAAAAAAGGGCCGCACCCGCCGGTTGATCTCCGGTGGCACGGCCCTGTGATTTGGACGATGCGCCTGCCCTACTCGGCGGGGATTACGCTGCCGTCCTGGAAGCCAACGTTGTTGTGAGCGAAGCAGTCCTCGTACTTGAAGCCGGAGAGCTCCTCGCAAAGAGCCTTGACCTCGGGCTGGACGTCGGCCATCTTGCCGCCCTCCTTGACGCGCTTGATCTCGTCGCAGAGGATGTCGCACTGTTCCTTGTCGATCTTGATGCCGCGGGCAAGGATAGCCGCGAGCAGGAAGAAGCCGGCGCAGCCGATAAGCATGTAGCCGCAGATGTACAGAGGCACGGTGGCGGGCTGGGTCACGGCGTCGCTGTTGCCGGCGGTCTGAATGAAGCCGGAGGCAGCAAGGACGATAGCCCATGCGTTGACGGCGATAGCCTGGGCGATCTGCTGGCAGAGCTGCTGAGCGGAGCTGTAGATGCCCTCGCGACGACGCAGGGTGATGAGCTCATCGACATCGGGGATGTAGTTGAGCAAAACATCGGGCAGGTACTGGAAACCAACGTAGAAGAACTTCCAGATGGCGAAGATGATGGGGTAGGCAATCATGGCGATGGCGACCGTGGAGGTGCCGTTAATCTGACCAAAGGCGAAGTAGTTGTAGGCGATGATGCACGCAGCGCAACCGACGTTGGCCAGGTACCAAGACTTGTGGAAGCCCTTCTTGGCCATGAGGGCGACCCAGATGGCGGTGCAGACGATAGCGACGACCTTGCCAGGCATCTCCATCACGGACTCGTAGGACTTAGGAATCTGCAGGCAGTAGACGATGAAGAAGGACAGGCAGGCAGACCAGCAGGCAGCAGCGAGCTTCGTGGAGACCTGTGCATACAGGACCTTGCGGAAGGACTTGTTGCGGAAGGTGGAGATAACGTCCACAAAGAACTTCTTGATGCCCTCGCCGACGCTCTCGATCTTCTCCTGAGCGACCTCCTCGGGGGTGTGCTCCCACGTGGACAGGTACACGCAGAGCAGCGAGATTGCCATGACCGAAGCGTTGACCGTAGCGATGATGAAGTAGCTGAACGGGTTGGTCTCGCCGAAGGTGCCAAAGCCGAAGCCCACAAGTGCAGCCATCAGGAAGCCGGCGGCGTTACCAAAGAGATGCTTGTAGCCGGTGAGGTACGTACGCTCCTTGAAGTCGTCGGTCATCTCGATGGTAAGCGGCGACAGGTTGGCGGTGCAGAACGTATACGCGACGTTGTAGATCAGGTACAGCACAAAGTAGTACGGGAAGCCAAACGGCGTAGCCACGAAGATGAGCGGCTCGGCGATCATCATCGGGATGGCCAGCAAGATCCAGAAACGACGACGACCAAAGATGCGGCCAATCTTGGTGGCATAGAAGTTATCGGCCACAAAGCCCATCAGCGGGCAAAGAATAGCGTTGACATAGATGGCAAACGAGCTGATCAGTGCAGCCTCGCCTGCGGACAGGCCACACTCCGTGGACAGGAACAGCACCATGTAGCTGTGCGTAAAGGTCAGGGCACCGGAATTGAGCATACCGCCCATGCCAAAGCCCAAGCGCGTCCAGAATGTGATCTTACGCTTTTTTCCGATCTTATTAGTCATCGAGCTCCCTCTCTTTTCTCGATTGTCCTGCAGCAAGACATTGGAGTCCACACTGACATCTGTCTGCCCAGCGTTCAGGGTGAACGTTTAGTTAGATTATGCGCGATTACTTACGACAGGTGAACGTTCACTTGAATAATATCCTTGAACGGTCGATTTTTACCGCTGAACGGACACAATTGAGATCCTCACACCTATTTTCTGCTGGTAAGGGTGCCATGCTGGACAGCCATGAGATAGGTGAACGTTTATCAGATTTTCCAACATATTCACTTAACCACGAAACGAAAAAGCCCCGCCGGGAACACTCCCGACGGGGCCGATGACATCGCGCTATGCTTGGGCGCACTTGCCGCTACAAGCAGACGCCGTCCTTCCAGATACTGATCTCGTGACAGCCACGGCGCTCGGCACTCGTGAGCTTACCGCTCGCCGTCTGTAGCACCAGCTGGTACAAATCGCGGGCGGCCTCGTCGAGCGTGCGCTCACCCGTGGCAATCACGCCGGCGTTAAAGTCCATCCAGTTGGCCTTGTGGTCGCACAGACGCTGATTGGTGAACACCTTGAGCGTAGGCGCCGGCGCGCCAAACGGTGTGCCGCGGCCGGTCGAGAACAGAATCACGTGGCAGCCGGCAGCCGTCAACGCCGTGGTGGATACCATGTCGTTGCCCGGACCGCACAGCATGTTCAGGCCATGCTTAGTTGCCTGGCCGGCATACGGCAGCACGTCGACGATGGGGGCAGATCCGCCCTTTTGCACGCAGCCGCAGCTCTTGTCCTCGAGCGTGGTAATACCGCCGTCCTTGTTGCCGGGGCTCGGGTTCTCATAAACGACCTCGCCGTGGCTAATAAAGTAGTCCTTAAATCCATTGAGCATGTCGGAAGCGGCGTTAAAGACCTGCTCGTTCTCGCAACGGTCGAGCAGGATGCTCTCCGCGCCAAACATCTCGGGCACCTCGGTAAGCACCGACGTGCCGCCACGGGCGACGACCATATCGCTCACGCGACCGATCGTGGGGTTGGCGGTAATGCCCGAAAGACCGTCGGAGCCGCCACACTTAAGACCAATGACCAGCTCGGAGGCCGGAATGGGCTCGCGCTTGGACTGCTTTGCCAGGTCTGCCAGCTCGGCCAGAATCTTGTGACCCTCGATTTGCTCGTCGGCTACATCCTGGCAGGTGAGAAAGCGAACGCGCTCGTGATCGAAGTCACCGAGCTCGTCGAGCACCTGCTGGTGTGTGCAATTCTCGCAACCGAGCGACAGGAACAGCACGCCGGCCGCATTAGGGTGACGCGAGAGCGCCACCAGCAGACGACGCGTCTGGACATGGTCGGCGCCGGTCTGCGAGCAACCGAACGGATGCGGGAAGTAGTAGACGCCCTCCAGCGAGCCATCGACCAGATCCTGGGCCTGCTCGCACATGGCACGGGCGACTTCGTTGACACAGCCGACCGTGGGGATGATCCACAGCTCGTTGCGCGTCGCGGCACGACCGTCGGCGCGGCGGAACCCCATAAAGGTCTCGGGCTCAACCGACTCAACGACCGGATGCGTGGGGTTGTAGGTGTACTCGACCTCGCCCGAAAGGTTGGTCTTCACATTGTGCGTGTGGAGCCACTGACCGGGCTGGACATCGCCCGTCACGTGTCCGATAGGAAGGCCGTACTTAATGACGTCCTCGCCGGCGGCAATCGAGCGCACAGCCATCTTGTGGCCTTGCGGAATATCCTCCGCGGCCACGACCTCGCTCACCCCGGGAACCGCGACGGCGGTGCCCTTGGCAAGCGGCGACAGCGCGACGATCACGTTGTCGGCCGGATTGATCTGGATAGTGTTCATTGCAAATGGTCCTAACCCTACAGGTTGAGCAGAAGTCGAGACGCGGGCACGCCGTCCCGCGCCCGCGTCTGCGCCGGAAATTTACGCCTGAGCGTTGGCGAAGGCCTGCTTGGCACCCTCGGTGCGCACGACGGCGAGCGCACTGACGACAAACTCCTCAAGACCGGCGATCTGCGTAAGGTCCTCGCCCCACATCTGCTCGTTGGTGAGCACGTCGTGCACCAGCTGGGCATCGTCGGCACCGGCGTGGGCGGCGTAGAAATCGAGTACGAAGGCGTCGTCCTGAGCGGTGTACTCGGTGCCGTCGGAGCGACGCAGGTGCAGGCCGTCGCCCTCGCGGGACACGAGCTCCTGCGTGTAGAAGGAGATGAGCGTAGCGAGGCTCGTCGCCAGGCACTTGGGCAGGTTGCCGGTCTCGGCAACGTAGTCCTTGAGCGTGGGCAGGTCGCGAGCGCGCCACTTAGCCGTGGAGTTGAGGCAGATGGAGAGCAGCGCATGATCAATAAACGGGTTGTCGAAGCGGTTCTCGACAGCGGCGGCAAAGGCCTTGCAGTCCTCGACATCCAAGTCGGCGGCAAGCGTCGGAATGACCTCGTCGTAGAGCATGGTGTTCATGAAGCCGCGAATGGTCTCGTCATGCATGCAGTCGCGCACGATATCAAAGCCGGCAACCCAGGAACCCGGAACGAAGGCGGTGTGGGCACCGTTGAGGATGCGGACCTTGCGCTTTTTGTACGGGGTGACGTCGGGAGTCACAAAGACACCCGGAAGACCAGCCTTCACAAAGGGAAGCTTCTCGGCAAGCGACTCGTCGCCCTGGATGCCCCACATCTGGAAGGGCTCGCGCACAGCCAGGAAGGGATCCTCGTAGCCCAGACGCTCAGCCACCGCGGCGGCCTCGGATGCGTCGCGGATACGGCCCGGAACGATGGTGTCGACAAGCGTGGTGCAGACGGTGCAGTCGTTAGCCATCCACTGCGCAAACTCGTCCTCCCAGCCCCAGTCGCTCACATACTGGTTCATGATGCGCAGCAACTCCTCGCCGTTGTGATCGATGAGCTCGCAGGCGAGGACGATGACGCCCGGCTTACCGGCAGCCCAGCGGGTGTGGAGCACCTGGGCAAGCTTGGCGGGGAAGCTCGCAGGTGGCATGTCGTCGGCCTTGCAGGACGGGTCATAGGCGATACCGGCCTCGGTGGTGTTGGAGACGATGATCTCCAGGTCGTCGGAGACAGCGACCTCCATCATGGCGCGGTAGTCGTCCTCACGATACGGGTTAAGGCAGCGGCTGCAGGCGCTGATCACGCGGGACTCGTCAACCGTGTTGCCGTTCTCCTTGCCGCGCACCAGCACGGTGTACAGGTCGTCCTGGGCATTGATGCCGTCGGCAAAGCCAAAGGCACCGCTGATGGGCTGCACCATGACGACCTTGCCGTTCCAGCCGGTGGCCTCGTTGCCCATGTCAAAGAAACGGTCGACGAAGGCGCGCAGGAAATTGCCCTCGCCAAACTGTAGAACCTTCTCGGGAGCGTCCTTGGGCAGCAGATAGCCCTTGTAGCCGATCTTCTCGAGCGCATCGTAGCTGATGTTCTCCATCTGTGTCTCTCCTTAGATAGCTGTTAGCGTGCAAGCAAAACGGGGGCGCCGCGTGTGGCAACGGCACTCCCGAGTTCGGTGTGATTCGATGCGGGTTTAGGCCTCGACGGTATCCAGGTCAAAGCCAAAGTAACGGACCGCGTTGTTGTAGCTGATGTCGCGCACGATGGCTCCCAGCAGCTCCATGTCGGCCGGATACTTGCCCTGCTCGACCCACTCGCCGATCACGCCGCACAGCACGCGACGGAAGTACTCGTGACGCGGGTAGGATAGGAAGGAGCGGGAATCGGTAAGCATGCCCACAAAGTTGCCCAGCACGCCCTCGTTAGCCAGAGCCGTGAGCTGCTCACGCATACCGACCTCGTTGTCGTTGAACCACCAGGCACTGCCGTTCTGGATCTTGCCTGCGGTCGGAGCCTCCTGGAAGCAGCCCATCACGGTATCGATCATGGTGTTGTCGATGGGGTTCAGGCTGTACAGAATGGTCTTGGGCAGACCCGTGGACTCCTGGATGGAGTTGAGGAAATCGGCCAGCTGGTCGGACGGCGTGTAGTTGGAGATGCAATCGTAGCCGGTGTCGGGACCGAGCTTGGCGAACATAGCGCGGTTGTTGTCACGCTTGCAGCCAAAGTGCAGCTGCATGGCCCAGCCAAGGCGCACGTACTCGCCGGCGACGAACTGCATGAAGGCGGTCTTGTACTTGAGGACCTCGTCCTCGGTAAGCGGCTCGGCGGCAAGGCCCTTGGCAAAGATAGCCTCGATCTCGTCGGCGGTAGCCGGAACGTACATAACGTAGTCGAGTGCGTGGTCGGAAGCGCGGCAGCCCAGCTCGTGGGCGACATCGTAGCGTTTGGAGATGGCGGCCTTCATGCCCTCGAAGTCGCTGACCTCAACGCCGGCAACCTCGGAGAGGTGCTTGCAGTAGTCGGCAAACTCCTGGCCACGCTCGATACGCAGGGCGGCATCGGGGCGCATGGCGGGAACGACCTGAACGTCAAAACTGTCGTCGGCGGCAATCTTCTTGTGCCACTCAAAGCTGTCGGCGGGGTCGTCGGTAGTGCAGATCATGCGGACGTTGGACTGCTTGATCAGGTTACGGCAGGTAAAGCTGGCCTCAGCGAGCTTGGCGTTGGCAAGGTCCCAGACCTCCTGAGCGGTTTTGCCGTTTAGGACGCCCTCGTAGCCAAAGTAACGCTTAAGCTCCAGGTGGCTCCACTCAAAGACGGGGTTGCCCACACAACGGCCCAGGGTCTCGGCCCACTTCTGGAACTTCTCACGAGCAGGGGCATCGCCGGTAATGAAGCGCTCATCAACGCCGTTTGCACGCATCAGGCGCCACTTGTAGTGGTCACCGCCCAGCCAAACCTCGGTGATGTTCTCAAAACGCTTGTCGTCCCAAATCTCCTTGGGAGAAATGTGGCAGTGGTAGTCGACGATGGGCATGCCCTCGGCAAAGTTGTGGAACAGCTCCTCGCCGGTCTTGGTGCTCAGCAGGAAATCCTGATCGTCCATGAAGTTTTTCATCAAACAACCCCTTTGTTGGCGGAGCGGGCGCACGATGCGCTCGTTATCCTCTAGGTGAACGTTCACTATACTAATTCATTGCGACTTAAAAGGTGAACGTTCACCTAACCACCATGGGGTGAACGGTCGATTTTGCCCGTTCAACGGTTACTAGAGCCGTGACTTGTATGTATTGTGAATTGGCAGGCGTCCCCGAATGCCGAACTTGAGCGCTTTTGGCCAGGTGGGTCATGTTCCGCCGTGCATTTTTGGGAGTATTCAGCATCGAAGCGCACCACGCACCGTCCTCAATGCCCTATTTGATGCTCATATTGCGCCCAATCGGCATAAATAAGTGCCGCCGATGGCAAATTACGCCATCGGGGGCACTTAAAACAGTCGTTCTGCACCTCATTCAGGGCATGCCGATGCTGAATACTCCCAAAAATGCACGTCGCAAGAGGGGGTACCTGCTCAATCGGCTAAATACCCGCAAGTTCGCAGTAGCGATCGACATTGCTGGCAAATACCATCTCGACGGCGCCCTTCTGGACGGGCACCGTCGGGGTCCTTCCCCACAGCAGATAATCGCCCAGCGTCTTAGCGCCGCGATACGCCAGGCTCGTCGGGTCCTTATAGACAATATTGGTAAAGATACCGCGGCGCAAGGCCAGAGCACTTTCGGGAAACAGGTCGTTGCCGATCACCATGACCTGACCGGCCTTGCCGGTCGAGACGAGCGCGTCGGCAACCACTTCGGAACCAACGGCAAAAACGCTACAGATAAGTTCAGGGGCGTCCGGCGCACTCAAGCGCTTTTCGAGCTCATGCTCGAGTTGTTTGACTTGCGCATGGGCACCTGCAAGATCCTCAACCTGCCACGGAATATCACGTTCGCGCAGGTAATTGTGGAAGGCGCGGGCGGTTAGATAGTGCGAATCGGTATATGGGTCGCCTGTCAAAAGGAGCACGCGGGCGTCGGCCCCAGAAGCATGGACCAGGTTTGCCGCCTGCTCGGCCATAAGGCCGCCTGCCGTCGAATAATCGGCCAAGCTCGCACCCAAACGATTCAAATGCGGACGGTCGCCGTCGACAAGCTCAATCGTCACGCCCGCCTCGGCGATCTGCCCCAAAAGCTCAGTCGCACGATCGTCGCCCGGCGCATAGGCGAGCAAGCCATCAATCTTCTCGCCCACCTGCAGACGCTCGTCGATTTGCTCGAGTGCATCAGCGTAGCCGCCCACGCCAAATTCAACGCGCTCAACCGTAATGCCCCGGTCGATGACCTCCTGTTCAAAGCGATTGCAGCCTTCCCACAGGTAACGGAAAAAGTACGCTCCCTCGCGCGATGCGCGGGGCAGGCAAAACACCAGATTGATATCCTTGCGGCGCAGGCTTGAGGCACTTGTGTTGCGGTGATAGCCCATGGCCTCGGCCTTAGCGTTCACCTTGGCGCGCACGGATTCGCTCACGCCGGCCTTTCCCGTCAGGGCCTTGTGCACGGTATTGATGGAAACGCCAAGCTCGGCGGCTATGTCCTTCATGGTTACGCGAGCGCTCATGCGGTTACTCCGTTATAGATAAGTTGCCAATTAATAGTCCAGTTAACGATACCCCAAAAATACTCTTCGACTCGCCGTGCTCTCCCTCAAATGCACAAAGCGCCCCGCGAACGGATGCCCGCGGAGCGCTTGGATGTCCGGACCTTATTTGATACCGCGACCCAAGTCTTCGGCGATTTTGTCTACGCCCTTAAGTGCAGCGCACGTCTTTTTGTTGGAGCAATGCCCCGTGCAAACGCCACCCTGAGCGCAGTCGGCGCAGGTGCCCTTGCGGTAGATGCGCACGCACACGGCGACAAACGCAACGCCGATAACAGCCAGTACAACAATATCGATAGGTGCCATAGCAAGCCTCCTCTAGTTAACCAGCACTTACTTTACCCCATTCTCCACCTACCAAATAGGGACAGGTTTATTTTGGTCGGTTTTATCTGCGGAAACGCCACATCTTACTTCTGGAGCAAAGCAATCTGTCCCCCATTGCGTCAAAAAGCCCGAGTGTCACTGAGACACCCGGGCTCGTGGAAAGGGGTTAATCCTTATTCAGACTTAGGCGGAAACTGCGGCAGAAGCAGTGTTGGTCTCATCCTCGTCGGTCCAAGCGTGCTTGGGCATGGGACGGAAGATTTGGAAGAGCATCGCAACCAGCAGCACGATGGCCACAATCGTCCAGATACCAAACTGTCCAAGAACAAGCAGGTTGTAGAACTGGTTGATGAACAGGCCAATGACCCAAGCGAAGGCGCACTCGTAGCCGATGGCAATCGCAGTCCACTTGCCGGAATCCATCTGGTTGCGGATGGTACCCATGGCGGCAAAGCACGGAGCGCACAGCAGGTTGAATGCGCCAAAGGCAACGCAAGCGCCCATGGTCGGGAACATGCCGGCGAACGCGGTCCACAGGCTCGGGTCGGTCTCGGCGGCGTCGGCCACGGACAGCAGCGAACCGGCGGTGGCGACGACGTTCTCCTTAGCCACAAGGCCCGAGACGGTCAGCGCAGTTGCCTGCCAGGTGCTAAAGCCGAGCGGGGCGAAGATCCAGGCGACCAGGTTGCCGAGCATGGCGAGCACGGAGTAGTCCATGAACTCCTCGGGGATGCCGTCCATCGCAGGCAGGAAGCCAAAGGAACCGTTGTAGCTACCAAAGTTGGACAGGAACCAAACCACGACAGTGGACGCGAAGATGACCGTGCCGGCCTTCTTGATAAAGGCCCAGCAACGCTCCCAAACGTGCAGTGCCCAAGAGCGGATCGCCGGGAAGTGGTAAGCGGGAAGCTCCATGACAAACGGGGTCGGGCGACCGGCGAAGAGCTTGGTCTTCTTGAGCATGAGGCCCGAGGCGATGACGGCAAAGACGCCCAGGAAGTAGAAGAGCGGGCTGATCCACGCCGCGGTGGTGGAAGAATCGCCGATGATGGAACCCATGAGCAGGGCGATGATCGGCAGCTTGGCACCACAAGGAATGAACGTGGTGGTCATGACCGTCATGCGGCGGTCCTTCTCGTTCTCGATGGTCTTGGTGGCCATGACGCCGGGGACGCCGCAGCCCGAGGACACGAGCATGGGGATGAAGGACTTACCGGACAGGCCAAAGCGGCGGAACACGCGGTCCATGATGAAGGCGACGCGGGCCATATAGCCGCAGTCCTCCAGGAAGGACAGCATGACGAACAGCAGGAACATCTGCGGCACAAAGCCGAAGATAGCGCCCAGGCCGCCGACGATACCGTCGCAGACCAGCGAATCGACCAGGCCGCCGTCCTCGGTGCCACCCGCCACAAGGGCGTCGTGCACCACGGTGGTGATGCCGGGGACATAGGGGCCATACTCCGCCGGGTCAACCGAATCGGCGTCGTCGCCCGCAGCCTCGACGGCTGCATCGTAGGCGTCGCGACCCTGGCCGAGCACGTACCAGCCGTCGGTGCCGAAGAGCTGGTCGTTGGTGAAGTCGGTCACCGTGCCGCCCAAGGTGGAAACGGCGATGTAGTACACGCAGAACATGATGACCACAAAGATCGGGAGGCCCAGAATACGGTTGGTAACCACGCGGTCGATCTTCTCGGAGGTGCTCATCTTGGCCGGAGCCTTGGTCATGCACTCGTCGATGATGTGCGCGATGACGCCATAGCGCTCACCGGTGATGATGGACTCGGCATCGTCGTCGCAGTCCTGCTCGCACTGGGCGACCAGTTCCTCCACGCGAGCGGCCTTCTCCTTGGTGAGGTTGATGAGTTTGCAGGCGTCTGCATCACGCTCGAACAGCTTGACGGCGTAATAGCGGCGCTTGTTGGCGGGAACGCTCGCCGGAAGGTTGTTCTCGATGTGGTCCAGAACGTCCTCAATAGAAGAATCAAACTTGTGCTCCGGCACCTGGCCCTTGGAAGCAGCGGACTTCTTGACCTGCTCGAACAGCTCCTTGATACCCTTGTTCTTAAGAGCCGAGATCATCATGACCGGACAGCCGAGCTTCTTGGACAGCTTGTCGGTGTCGATCTTGTCACCGTTCTTCTCGACCAAGTCGGCCATGTTGAGGGCGACGACCACGGGCAGGCCGGTCTCGATAACCTGAAGCGCCAGGTACAGGTTGCGCTCGAGGTTGGTGGCGTCGACCACCTGGACGACAACATCGGGCTCGCCACTCATGAGGTAGTCGCGCGAGCACTGCTCCTCGGGGCTGTAGGGGGAAAGCGAGTAGATGCCGGGAAGGTCCGTGATGGTAACGTTCTTGTCGCTTAGGAGCTTGGCTTCCTTTTTCTCAACCGTGACGCCGGGCCAGTTGCCAACGTAGCCGTTGGCGCCGGTGATCAGGTTGAAAAGCGTGGTCTTGCCGCAGTTGGGGTTACCCGCCAGCGCGACATGGATCTGAGAATCCGCCATTCAATCCTTCTTCCTTGAGTGCCTGCGCTGCTTTCTCCGCGCAGGCTGAATAATGTGCTTTCAAGTTGCTGTATTAAGTTAGAAAATCCTAACTTTATCTGCAGAAATATGCGCCGCAATTCCTTACTGAACCTCGACGACGGCGGCCTCCTCCTTGCGGATGGAAAGCTCGTAGCCGCGCACGTTGATCTCAACCGGATCACCGAGCGGTGCAACCTTCACGACCTTGAACGAAGTGCCCTTGATGAGCCCCAGGTCCATAAGGTGGCGGCGAAGCGCACCCTCGCCGTGAAGCTTGACGATGGTAGAACTCTCGCCCACCTTAACGTCACCCAACGTCTTCATCCTCTTGTCCCCCTTTCGGTTTTTGTGAAATGCTGTAGACTAACCGACGGTCATGATGTGCATGGCAACCTTGGAATCGATGCCAAAGCGTGCGCCCAGCACCGTGACGATGATATTGGCGCCGCTCGAGCTCACCACGTGGATTTCGCTTCCCTCGACAAAGCCGAGGTCCTTGAGGTGGTGCTTCATATCCTCATTGCCCTTTACCCGAGACACGCGCACGGTTTCGCCCGCTTTTACCATCGAAAGCGGCATGGCCGGCATCTGCGGTCCGCAAGACATGAGTGAGCTCCTAACGTCGGTTCGTCCTCAACATCGACGCGGTAAAAGTTAACCACGTCTATGTTCGCTTTAGTAAACTAACACGTGGTTAACTTTTTGGAAAGGGTCTCTATTCAGTTTTCGAAAAAGTTTCCTATATGAAACAAAAGGGCGCAGCAAAGGACCATCCTTTACCACGCCCTGTCATGCTTAAAGCGAGAGATTCCTGATCGATGTGACACAGGAGGCCTCATCCACGCCCGAAACGCGGAAGATGATGTCCTCGCCGCACTCGCCGTAGAGAGCCATGAGGCCCATAACGTCGCGACCGTCGGTATGGCGGTCGCCGATGCTGACCGACACGTCGCTACGATGCTTGGCAATGATGTCATAGAGCAGCGCAACCGGGCGGGCATGCAATCCCAACGGATCTTTAATCGTCTTCGTAAACTCGACCATGTCCCCTCCCGCGACGTCGTACATTCGGCCGGCAAAACCCAGCCATGTGGTAGCTATTGTACCGTTAGATGCTTCTCGAGAGCTCCTCTGAACACCTCGCGGTCAAAAAGTGGCAAATATGAGTACTGTCACCAATTTAGTAGCAGCAAAATCGAGAGCAAATTGCCTACTTTGAGCGATTCGAAGAGGTTGAAAGCCGTCAAACGCCCTTCAAAGGGGGTTAGATAAATTGATTTTGAGCCCATTTTCGCTCAGAGCAGGCCGAAAAATATGACACCTCTTTTGCAACAGTACTCATATTTGGCATTTTTTGACCACGGGGTCCAAAACCATGCCCCAAAACAAAAGGAGGGGCCTCGTAAGGCCCCTCCTTAGGAAAGGGAATCGATCTATTCCACAGCCGTAGATTAATCCTAGCCGCTACTCCATCATGTCGAGGACGGAGGGGCGCAGCTCGCTCTCGGCAGCCTCGGGATCGGTTTCGCGCAGGCGGTTGATGTAGCGGTTGTACCACATCACGGCAAGGCCCAGGAAGACAACCACGCCGCCGACGTTGTAGACCAGCGTCAGCCACAGCGGCTGATCGAGCGGAATGGTGCCGCAGATAAGCACGAAGCAGAAGACCACAAGCAGGAATGCAGCAATGACCAGGCCAAAGGTGCGCGAACCCATGCGGAAGCCACGGGGAGCAGCGTCGAAGTTCTTGCGCAACATAAAGTAGGCAAGCAGGATCAGCAGCGGCGGGAGCAGAGCGGTGGCAGCCGTCATGTTGGTGACGATCATGAGCAGGTCGTCGAGGTTACCGGAGCCCAGGGCCGGGATGATCAGGATGGGGACGACGATAGCGAACTGCAGCCAGGCAGCGCGGGCGGGAATGCCGTGCTCGTTGAGCTCGACGATCTTGCTACCAAAGACACCCTTGGGGATCTCGGTGAAGAAAACCTTGATGGGAGCAGAGGTCCACATCATGAGGGAGCCCAGCGTGGCGGCGAGAAGGATCAAGCCGATGGCGCGCGTAGACACTTCCATGGGAATGCCAAAGTGGGCAAAGACAGCGCCGAATACGTCGAAGATACCGGTGGAGATGGCAACGCCGCCCTCGGGGATGAACAGGTTAACCAGCAGCGAAGCGCCTGCATACAGAAGGCCGATGGTCAGACCGGCGATAACGACGGTGCGCACGAAGGCCTTGACGCCACCCTTAAGGTCGTTAAGGAACACGCCGACAGACTCAGCGCCGCCAACGCCCTGGATGATCCAGGCAAGCGTACCGAAGAAGCCCCACGCAGTTGCGAAGTTGCTCATGTCGGGAGCCATGTTAGCGGGAGTAGGAGCCGTAGCGAACTCAACGCCGCCAAAGGCAGCAGCCAGGGACAGCAGGATGAACACGGCGGTCAGGCCGAGAGCCGCGGTCGAACCGAAGGAGGAAATGGAGCCGATCCACTTAGCGCCCTTGGTCGAAACCCACGTGGCGATAGCAAAGACAACGATCTCGATAATGGTGATCCACAGCTGCGAAAGCTCGGCGTTGGCACCAAAGAACACGTAGCTCGCGTAGATGATGACGTTGGGCAGGACGGACGCAAAGAAGAACAGGTTAACGAACCAGTAGCTAAATGCCGTCAGGAACGCCCAGCGACCACCCATCGAGGTCTTAACCCATGCGTACACGCCCGACTCGGAGTCCTTGTTAAGGCCGACGAACTCGGCGGTAACCAGGGTATAGGGGACAAAGTACAAAAGCGTGGCGAAGAAGAACGACGGCGCGGCTGCTAAGCCGATGGCCGCGTTGTTGTTGATGATGTTCTTGATACCGAACACGGCGGCGACCGTCATGCCCAGCAGAGCGAACGAACCAATCGTTCCTCGTTTTTCAGAGCTCATAAGCCCTCCCAATCATCTATTAAATGTCATCTAAACCCGTCCGAGCTGCAAGTGCAAACACGGACGGCGCACCTGCTAAGGGGAATGGGGAAAAGGGAGTCAACAAAGCCATCCCCCTTAACGGCGCGAAGCAAACGTCCAGGCGGACGAATACTACTTGTTGGGGAAGGAATAACCTTCGACCGTCACGTGCAGTACCACGACGCGGGGATCCGCGGCATCGGCCACGACACGGTAGGCCTCGTCAATTTCGACGACGGCAACGCCGCCGGCGGGAATCGTCACGGTCTCCCCCGCCCCCTCAAAGCGCTCGCGATCATCGATATCGCTGTAAGCGCGGGTGCAGGTGAGGCCTGCCTTGGGGGCAACCTCGACGGTCAGGTCGCCGTCGAGTGGAGCGAGCACGGCATGGTAGCGACGGTGACCGACCAGGTCGGCGGTTGCGGCCTCGCGGGCATAGACCCACCAGTACACCAGCGAGTCGCCGATGGAGTACGCCACATCGTGCTGCAGTTTAGAAACGCCGTCGAGCGCCTGGCCGGTACGCATCCACTTCTTGACGGACTTCATCTGAGCGTCGAAATCGGCGCGCGAGTTAAAGACATGCATGGCTTATGCCTCCTTAATGGGTGCCAGCGCCTGAGCCAAATCGGCAGACGTCAGCGGTCGCAGGGACACCTCAAAGCTGAAGCTCTCAAAACGGGTGCGATAGGAATCGAGCACCTCGGAACCCCAAGAGTTCGAGCCAAGGCCGAGCAGCTGGTCGTTGATGTTAACCGTGACCGTGTCGCCCGGAACAAGGTCGTAGACGTGCTTGGCATTATCAATAGCCTCGCAGCTATAGGGCCATGCCGAGAACGAGAACGGGTTGGAAGCGGCGTCGGCCGGACGAGTCACCAGCACGCCATCACCGTGGCTAGAGCGCAGGGCAACCCAGCGGGTACCCTCGCGGTTGGCACAGTCCTGAGGCATAACGTAGGGCGTGAACATGTCGTCGACCGTAGTGCGGTAATGACCGACCGGGTTGGCACGCAGCGAGTCCGGATAGTTCTCGCCCGGGCCGTGGCCATACCACTCGACGGCACGATCGCAACCGGGAACCTCAAAGGAGATGCCGATGCGCGGGATAATGTCCGAATAGTCGCCGTAGGGCTCGCCGGAAACCTTGAGGTCGACGCGACCGCTCGGAAGCACGGTGTAGACAAGCTCGACGCGCATGCCGAACGCGCGGACGGGAGGAGCAATACGTTGGCTCACGGTAACGACGACCGCATTGCCGTCCTGCTTCCAAAAAACCTTGCGGGTGGACGTCTGCATTACATCAATGAAGTTGTCCTTCCACAGGGAGTCGTACTCCTGGGCGTGGTTGTCGACGAGCGGATGCCAAAAACCAACCTGGGGACCAGAGGCCATGACGTCACGGCCGGATGCCTTCCACTCGCTCACGGTGCCGTTTACCTTGCTGAAGGTCAGCTCGCCGTTGAGGGAGTGAATGCGAATCTCCTGCTCGGTCTCCTCGACCGTAAGCTCAGGACGAGTGGGGGCCGCAATGGCCGGCGCCGGATGGTTTGCGATGGCAAACTGGTTTGCGCCCAGTTGGAACATCGGCTCGCACCAGACGTGAGCGGCCATGGTGTAGGCGCGCACAGTCAGCAGGGTCTCGCCTACCGCGGCCTCGTGAATCACCAGCGGAAGCTGGACGGACTCACCGGGGGCAACCGCACCGGGCATGAGCGTCTTGCGGCAGACCACGTCGCCGTCCACCAGGGTCTCCGCCGACAGGCAAACATCCTCGAGGGTGGTAAACCAGCGCTTGTTGGTGACAGTCAGCTCGCCCGCCTCGGCGTCATAAGCCATGCGAACCGGGCAGATGACCTGGCCGTACTCGGTAAGGCCCGGGCTCGGCTGCTGCCAGGGGAACACCATGCCATCGATGCAGAAGTTGCTGTTGTTGGGGTAATCGCCGTTGTCGCCGCCATACATATCGTAGGCAATGCCGTCCTCGGTCACAGCAGCCAGACCGTGGTCGCACCATTCCCAGATAAACTGGCCTTGGATGCAATCCCAGCGATCGAAGACCTCCTGATACTCGGACAGGCCTCCGGGGCCGTTGCCCATGGAGTGACCGTACTCGCAGTTGATGCGCGGCTTGGGGAACGGATGCTCACCAAAGTCGTTCATCTGCGACACACGGGAGTACATCGTGGAAATGACGTCGACGGTATCGGCGTTGCGGTCCTCCTCGTAGTGGACCGGACGACCATCGAGCTCGTGAGCCTTGGCGTACATCGCGCGGATGTTGCAGCCATAGCCGCTCTCGTTGCCCAGCGACCACATGATGATGCACGCGTGGTTGCGCTCCTGCATCACCAGGCGCTCAATACGGTCGACGTAGGCCGGCTCCCATGCCGGGTCGTCGGTAACCAGGGCGATGTTGCCGATATTCTCGAAGCCGTGGCTCTCCATATCGGTCTCGGCGACCAGCATGATGCCATACTCATCACACAGCTCGTAGAAGCGCGGGTCATTGGCATAGTGAGAGGTGCGCACTGCGTTGATGTTGTGCTGCTTCATGAGCTCCAGGTCGCGGCGCATGCGATCGAGGCCCACGGCGCGGCCCTTGTGATCGTCGTGATCGTGGCGGTTGACGCCATGCATTTTAAAGTAAGTGCCGTTGAGGTAGATATGATTGCCCTCGACCGTCACCTCGGCAAGACCCTGGCGATGCGGGACGTACTCGCTCACCTTGTCGTCGTCGTAGACCTCAAACGTAAGATCGTAGAGGAAGGGGTCCTCGGGATTCCAGAAGTGGGCATCGGTCACGCTGCACTCGGCATGGCTGTCGACGCACTCACCCGTAGCCACCACGTTCTCGCCATCGCTGAGCGTAAACACAACGCGGGAAGCGCCCTCGGCAACCGTATCGAGCGTGATCAGAGCGGCATCGCCCTCGCGGTGCGTGCGGAACCTAAAGTCGACCAGGTGCGCGGCGGGACGCTGCATAAGGTACACATCGCGGAAGATGCCCGAGGCCCACCACATGTCCTGATCCTCGATGTAGCTGCCATCGCTGTACTGCAGGACCTTGACCGCAAACAGGTTGTCGCCCTCGACGAGCGCGTCGGTCACGTCGAACTCGGCAGACAGGCGCGAACCCTTGGTCATGCCGATATACTGACCGTTGACGTACAGCTCGCCATAGCTCTCGATGCCGTCGAAGCGAATGATCTCGCGAGCGCCGGCAGGAACGGCGGGAAGGTTGACGATGCGCTGGTAGACGCCCGTGGGGTCGTCGGAGGGAACGAACGGCTGATCAACCGGGAACGGGAAACCCTCGTCGGTGTAGGCAAGGTTGCCATAGCCGTCCACCTGCCACAGGTGCGGAACCTCCACGTGATCCCACTCGGGCTTGTACGTGGAGAGTTCCTCGTTGGAGACGGCAGCGGGGCCCTCAAAGAGGCGGAACTGCCACGAGCCGGACAGCTGGACAAACCCGCGCGACAGCTCGCGGCTGTACGTTGCAGCGAGATCGGCGGTCTCGTAACCCATAAAGTACGCATGGGGTGCCAGACGGTTCCTGTGGGTGAGCGCTTGGTTTTCCCAATCGTTAATGGCGTCCATGGTGATGCTCCTTCATCATCGTAGTGATTCTTGTGCAACCGGTTGTCCTTATCTTACGGGCGATGTAAAAAACTGTGCAACCGGTTGTCCGCTGAACGGTCGATTTGGCAGGGTTAACGGTGCAACCGGTTGTACAATCGCAACACTTATGTCACCCTGAGTATCGAAACTCAGCACAAGACATCGTTCTTAAGCTCGTAGGCAACCTCCACGCCCGCTGATATCTCACCCACACGAGACGTATTCGATTTCGGCTTGGTTGCAAAACGACGCCGGTCACCGGATATCATGAACGCTGTTCAGACGCACTATAGTAAGCTGTATCCGCACCAGCCCGTATCAGTGACAACATCGACCGCATTTTCCAGGAGACGCCATGACCCAACCAGTTCGCACCGCACCTACGCTTGCCGAGGTTGCCGCAGCTGCCGGCGTGTCGCGCTCCACGGCATCGCGCGCTCTCAACGATTCGCCCCGCATTAGCGAGGAAACCAAAAAGCGCGTCCGCGCGGCGGCCAAGGAAGTCAATTTTGTCCCCAACGCTCGTGGCCGAGCGCTCGCTGTCGGGCGCACGGAAATCATCGCCGTGCTCGTGACCGAGCCCCTGAGTGAACTCTTCAGCGACCCCACCTATAGCGAGTTTTTGAGCGGCATTACCGAGGAACTGTCGGAGTCGTCCTATCTGCCCGTTATCTTGCAGGCGTCTTCTACGCATGAGCGCAACCGCGCACGCGAGCACTTTGAGCGCCGCTCGTTCGACGCCGTGATCGACGTCTCCCCCTACAAGGGCAGCGAGCTGCTCGAGGTGCTGCGTGAGCTGGGCGTACCTACCGTGTTGTGCGGCCAGCTCGAGGGCCACCCCTATCGCGATGTGTTCTCGACGGTCTACTCTGACGACGAAGAGGGCGGACGCTTTGCAGCGCTCGCTATGAAGGAGCGAGGGCGCAAAGATATCGTCGCCGTGTTGGGACCGCAAGACAACCCCGCCGTTGTCGACCGCCTGCGCGGCTACCGCGCCGTCTTGGGCGAAGACCTCCCAGACGCAAACGTTATCTATACCGGCTGGAACAACGGAGACGGCTATCAGGCCATGCACCAGATCCTCGCGCGCGAGATTGCTTTCGATGGCGTGCTCTGCGGATCGGACCGTATCGCGGCTGGCGTCATCACCGCACTCAACGAGGCAGGCCTATCCGTTCCGGCGGATATTTCTGTCGTCGGCTTCGACGATCACGAGATTGCGACGCGCTGCGTCCCCGCGCTCACGACCGTCCGCCAGCCCCTGCGCGAAGAAGGCCACATGGCCGCCAACATTGCGCTCGACATGATCAAGGGTGCCGAGCCCACCACCTCCGTGATGCACATGCAGCTGATCCAGAGAGACTCGCTATAAGAAATTGGGGCAGGCTTTCCGCCAGACAGTTGTTACGGAAAGCCTGCCCCGTTTTGAGTGCTCATTCTGGGGCACAGTTTCCGTTAGACAGTTCAACCGGAAACTGTGCCCCATTATTTTGCCGAATTCTGGGTCGCGCTTTCCCAGAGGACCCCCTTTGGGAAAGCGCGACCCGTTCTGGACCCAGATTCCGGGACGCACTTTCCGCGACGCCCGGTCACCCCATGTCCTCACAATCTCGGCGCATAAAAAACGAGGGAAGGCACACGTCCTTCCCTCGTTGCAAGCAATATGTAGCCGCTTGCCTACATCAGGCGCAGGCTGACGTCCTTGAGCTGGGCGCCGGAAACGGCACTCGGAGCACCCGACATAAGGTCGGAGCCGCTGGCCGTCTTGGGGAACGCCATGACGTCGCGGATGGAGTCGGAACCGGTGAGCAGCATGCACACGCGGTCCAGGCCCAGAGCAAAACCGCCCATCGGGGGCGCACCAAACTTGAGGGCCTCCATGAGGAAGCCGAACTGAGACTCGGCGCGCTCCTCGGTAAAGCCCAGGAGCTTGAGCATGGACATCTGCATCTCGGCGTTGTGGATACGCATACCGCCACCGCCGGCCTCAAAGCCGTCCATGACAAAGTCGTAGGTGCACGAACCGGCTGCCAGGGGATCGGCCTCGATCTTGGCGATGTCGGTCTCGGTCGGCAGGGTAAAGGGCTGGTGCTCGGCAGCATAGGCCTTGCGATCCTCGTCCCAATGGAACAGCGGGAAGTTGACGACCCACAGGAAGTCGTGACCCTCGCGCTTGATCTCAAGCGCATTGGCCATGTGCGAACGCATACCGCCCAGGATCTCATCAGAGAGCAGGCGCGGGCCGGCGGCGAACATCACAAGGTCGCCGGGCTCGACGTCCATGCGCTCGCGCAGAGCGGCCATCTCCTCGTCCGAGAAGAACTTGACGATGGGGCTGTTGATGGAGCCGTCCTCGCGGAAGGCGATCCATGCCAGGCCCTTGGCGCCAAACGTGGAGGCCACGCCGGCGAGCTTATCGATCTTGGCACGTGCCCAGGCACCGGCGCCCTTAGCGTTGATGGCCTTGACGACAGAGCCCTCCTCATTTGCGGCGGTCGCAAAGACCTTGAACTTGGAGTTGGCAAAGATGTCGGTCAGGTCGACCAGGTGCATGCCATAGCGGGTATCGGGCTTGTCGGAGCCATAGGTGTCCATGGCCTCCCAGTAGTCCATGCGACGCAGCGGCGTGGGCATCTCGACGCCCATGCGACCGAAGGCATCGGCAAGAACCTCTTCGAGCGCGCTCATGACATCGGTCTGGTCCACGAAGGACATCTCGATATCGACCTGGGTGAACTCGGGCTGACGGTCGGCACGCAGGTCCTCGTCGCGGAAGCACTTGGCAACCTGGTAGTAGCGCTCGACGCCACCGACCATGAGCAGCTGCTTCAGAAGCTGCGGGGACTGCGGCAGGGCGTAGAAGTTGCCCGGCTGGATGCGGCTGGGAACGATGAAGTCGCGAGCGCCCTCGGGCGTGGACTTGAACAGGGAGGGCGTCTCGACCTCCATGAACTCACGGTTGTGCAGCGCCTCCCGAATGGCAAAGGTAAAGTCGGAGCGCAGCTTGAGGTTGGCCATCATCTCGGGACGACGGAGGTCCAGATAGCGATAGCGCAGGCGGGTGTCCTCGCTCGTCTCGATGCCGTCCTCGATCTGGAACGGCGGGGTGACGGACGTGTTGAGCACCTCGGCGTGGTCGGTCAGGACCTCGATCTCGCCGGTCGCGAGCTTAGTGTTGGTGGTCTCCTCGCCACGGGCGCGCACGACGCCGTGAATCTTGATGGGCCACTCGGGACGCATGGTCTCGGCGATCTTAAAGGCGTCGCCGTCGGAGTGCTCGGGGTCGAAGGTGAGCTGCGTGATGCCCTCGCGGTCGCGAAGGTCGCAGAAGATAAGGCCGCCGTGGTCGCGGCGACGGCTCACCCAACCGGTGAGGGTGACCTCTTCGCCCACGTTCTCGAAGCGAAGCTCGCCGCAGGTACGGGTGTGCATGGAATGCTCATCGATGGGACGGGTCTGGCTCATACCAGTGATCCTCCTTTATGGATCTGTGCCGCCCCGTGTCGTTCCGGGCGGCGTCGTACAGATTTGCCCAGCCTGCGTAAACCGCGCAGCCAGACATGGCGTTCTATCTTATCGCACCCGCGTCGATGTGCCGCGAAAAAGTAGTTCTTGCCCAAAGACTTGACGGAGACGAAACAATTGACGCGGCCTGGCCGTCGCCAAGGCGCGCCGCGTGCGACAATGTGCCCCAATACAACCGCACTCGGAAAGGCCCGTCATGACCGCACGCCTCATCGTTATGGATATCGACTCCACGCTCATCAACCAGGAAGTCATCGACCTGTTGGGCGAGGAGGCCGGCGTGGGCGAGCAAGTTGCACAGATCACCGAACGCGCCATGCGCGGCGAGCTTGACTTTAAGCAGGCGCTCGAGGAGCGCGTGGGGCTGCTTGCCGGCTTGGATGAGAGCGTGTTCGAACGCACCTTTGCGCGCGTGACGTTTACCCCCGGCGCGTTGGAGCTTGTGCGCTCAGCGCACAGCAAGGGCTGGAAGGTCGGCGTGGTAAGCGGTGGCTTCCACGAGGTCGCCGATAAGATCGTGACCGCCGCGGGCATCGATTTTTGCCTGGCCAACCGCCTGGAAGTCGTGGACGGCAAGCTCACCGGCAAGCTGGCGGCAAACATTGTGACCAAGGAGTCCAAGCTCATCCAGCTGCTGGATTGGGCAGTTGAGTGCGGTGTCGACATGGCCCATACCGTCGCGATCGGCGACGGTGCCAACGACATCCCCATGATTCAGGCTGCGGGCACGGGCATCGCGTTTTGCGCCAAGCCCAAGACGCGCGAAGCCGCCCCGTTTGCCATCGACGAGCGCAACCTGATGCTCGCCATGGACATCATCCTGCGCGACTAGTCAGTTTGCCTCACAACTTCATCTAATCTGACATGTCAGATTTCCGAACAATTATGCTCTAATGTTCGGAAACAACCCTTCGCGTGCTAAACTTTTCTGCGTCGAAGGGAACTTATATGGAGAAACGAGATCTTGAGCAATTGCTAAGTGACGTGGCAGACGGAAGCATTACGCCGGCCGATGCCCTCACGCGCATCCAGACGGCGCCGACCGCCGACCTGGGCTTTGCACAGCTCGATCTTTCGCGCGGGGTGCGCCAGGGAGCCGGCGAGGTCATCTACGGTGCCGGTAAAACCGCCGAACAGATCGCCGCCATTATCGAAGCGCTGCGCGATGCCGGCCAGGAGCGCATCCTGGTCACGCGCCTGGATGCCGAAAAGGCAGCCCGCACCTCGGAGCTCCTCGGCAACGGCATCGACCTGGGATATGTCCCGGACGCACAGCTCGCCCTCGTGGGCGGCAAGCCCTCCCCTACCGGCAACGGACGCATCGTCGTCGCCTGCGCCGGCACGAGCGACCTGCCCGTCGCCGAAGAGGCGGCACTGACGGCCGAGTTCTATGGCAACGAGGTCGACCGCCTCTACGACGTAGGTGTCGCCGGCCTGCACCGCCTGCTCGCGCATGCCGAGGAACTTGCTCAGGCGCAGGTGGTCATCGCCATCGCCGGCATGGAGGGCGCGTTGGCAAGCGTTATCGGCGGTCTGGTGAGCTGTCCGGTCATCGCCGTTCCCACCAGCGTGGGCTACGGCGCGAGTTTTGGTGGCGTAGCCGCGCTGCTCGCCATGCTCAACTCCTGCGCCAGCGGCGTTTCGGTCGTCAATATCGACAACGGCTTCGGTGCCGCCTACCAGGCAAGTCTTATCAATCATCTGAGCGCCGGCACACCCTGCGCCCGTTAAGGAGCATTCCATGTCCAACCATCAGCACACGCTTATCATCGACGGCACCTCGGGCATCAGCGGCGACATGACCGTCGCGGCCCTGCTCGACCTGGGCGCCAGCGAGGAACATCTGCGCGAGCAGCTCGCTACGCTTCCGGTCGGCGGCTTTGAGATTGCCGTTACACGCGCAAACAAGCATGGCATCGACGCCTGCGACTTTGACGTTCAGCTGGCAGAGGAGCTCGAGAACCACGACCACGATATGGCCTGGCTCTACGGCAACGAAGCAGCTGCCGAGCACACGCACGAGCACGAGCACCACCATCATGAGCACGACGAGCACAGTCACTGCCACGAACATGATCATGAGGCCCACGGCCATGACCACGAGGGCCATCATCACGCCCACCACCATCACCACCGTTCTTTGGCGGACGTCACTGCTATCATCGACGGCTCGCAGCTAAGCGATGGCGCCAAGCGTCGTGCGCTCGCCATCTTTACCGCGCTCGCCGCCGGCGAGGCAAAGGCCCACGGCAAAACGCCCGAGACCGTCATGTTCCACGAGGTGGGCGCCGTCGACTCCATCGTCGACGTCTGCTCTGTCGCTATCTGCCTCGATGACCTGGGTATTGAGGACATCGTGGTCGAGTCGCTTTCCGAGGGCCACGGCACCATCCGCTGCGCCCACGGCCTTATGCCCATCCCGGTGCCCGCCGTCATCAACCTATGCCAAGCAGGCAATATCGCTCTCACGCCCGCACCGGTCGCTGGCGAGCTCGTGACGCCCACGGGCGCCGCCATCGTCACCGCGCTGCGCACGTCCGAGCACCTGCCGGCACGCTACCACATCGAGGCCGTCGGCTACGGCGCCGGCAAGCGCCCCTACGAGGGTTGCTCCGGCACGCTCCGTTGTCTACTCGTTGACGTGGATGCATAGCCATGGATGCCCGCAAAGAAAAAAGCCGCGCTGCCATCGTTGCGGCGTTCTCTGAGCTGCTACGCGAAGAGGACTACGGCAAGATTACCGTCGGCGACATCATCGCTCGCGCCCATGTGGGTCGGGCCACGTTCTACGGCCTCTTCAAGAGCAAAGACGACCTGCTGGCCGAGCTCGTGAGCGACATCTGCACCCACGCCCTCGACGACGATGGCACACCGCTCGACGACCCACTCGTGCAGGTCAAGCATATCCTCAACAACCTCTGGGAGCGCCGTCAGGGCGTACGCGCCCTCGTAGCCGGCGCCGGCTCCCGCGTCTTCGCCGACTGTCTCCGCAAGACCATCATGTCACGAGCAGCCGAAACCGTCCCCGCCAACCCCACAGGCCCCGCCGGCACCATGGACCGAAGCTTCTTACTACACCACATAGCCTCAAGCTTCGTAGGAATGGTCCAATGGTGGGCCTGGCACAACTTTCAAGCAGATAAGGCCGAAGTAGCCAAAGACTACCTCTCAGCCATTAAGCCTCTCTTCAACTAAGTAAACCCCTCATTCCAAAGCCCCGCCCCCAACCCAAAGCGCGATACATCCCAAAGTGTCAGCAGCAGCCCAACGTCCCCACCAGCAACAAGCCCCTCCCATCCAAATTCAGATATATATGTTGGGTTGCTTGCACGAACGCAATAAAGACCCCGCAGCTGCCCGCATGGGGTAACTTCCCAGCGCATTCCGCAGGACGCAAAAAGGCTCGCCGCACGAAGTGCGCAGCGAGCCTTTTTGCATGTCCGAGGACGCGCTGGGAAGTTACCCCATGCGGCCAGCGGACAACTATGTAGCCTCAGACTAGAACATGCCCAAGAAACCGTGCACAAACAGCGCGGCCAGAGCGGCACCGATAAACGGTGCGATGCCAGGAACGAGCAGGCCGTACTTCCAGTTGTTGTCAGCCTTGTTCTTAATCGGCAGCACCTGATAGGCCATGCGAGGACCAAGGTCACGAGCCTGGTTCATGGCGAAGCCGGTGATGCCGCCCATGCCCATGCCAACAGCCCAAACGATCAGACCGACGCAGATGGCGAGCATCAAAACGTTCTCGCCGGCGCGGCTAGCGGCAGCAAGGATGGCGCTGATGAACACAAAGGTGCAGATGGCCTCGCAGAAGAAGTTGCGAGCATAGTTCGTGCCCTCGGTAGTAGGGTTGGTCGAGAAGATGTTGCGCTGGGCAATAGGGTCGACGACGCCCTCGGAAGCCTTGAACTCATCGGCATACATCAACCACGCGATCACGGCACCCGCAAAGCCGCCGAGCATATCGGCAATCATGAAGGGGATGCAGCTGCTCCACGGCACCAGGCCTACGATGCACTGGGCAAGCACCATGGCGGGGTTCATGCACACGGCGCCGCCAAAGACAAACAGGCAGACCGAGATGCCAAAAGACCAGGTGGTGATGGCAAACATGTGACCGGAGCCCTGATACTTGGTGCCCTTGAGCACGGTATCGCAGTGCACGCCCACGCCAAAGATGATCATGAGGGCCGTTGCGCCGAATTCGCAGAGGAGTTTGGTAAGCATAAAACCTTATCTTTCTTGTCGGTTATAAACGATTCGTTTAGGCCGCGTACTAGTGCTGAGCGACGACAACGCCCAGGCCATCGGGAATGACGGCCACCTTGGCATCGGCACCCTTCATCTCAAAGGCGAGCTTGAGCGCCTCATCGAGGGTGTTGACCGGCGTCATGTGCATATCCTTGATCATCTGGTGATCGCACAGGTCGGTGACCATGATCACAGGGTGATGCGCCAGGATGCGGGCAAAGATCTGGCTCGTCCACTGGTCGGGCAGGGTCTCGTCCTTGGGACGGTCGATGCAGGCGCGCTCAAACTCTGCCGGATCGTTGTCGGCGATGTTGTGATAGAAGCCCTCGCCGCCGTGACCGTCGGCACAACCGGCGACGTCGATGATCACACCGCCCTCGGGAAGCGTGGCCTCGGCAGAGCACATGCCCTTCACGGCCTGGTAGATGTTCTGGTCGAGCGGGTAGCCGCCGTTGGTGGTGATGGCAATCTCGCACTCGACGGGCTCAACGCCGGCAAGGCTCTTCACGAACTCGCAGCCAGCCTCGTGTGCCTTGTGGATGTCGCCGGCGAAGGAGCCAATGACCTCGTGCTTGCCGTTGAGCACCACGTTCAGCACAAAGGCAAGGTGAGCCATCTCGGCAGCGGCAAACATGTCCTCGCTCACGTGGTTATGGCACAGGTTGCCGGCACGCGAATGGGAATCGTTCACAAACTGGCCGTTGTGGTTGTACATGATGGTCTTGTAGCTGGCGATGCCAGGCAGGACGGACTTGCGGCTGCCGGAGAAACCAGCAAAGAAGTGCGGCTCAATAAAGCCCTCGGCAAGCAGCAGATCGCAATCGACGGCAATCTTATTGATGATGCACTCGCCACCAGAAGGCAGGGTGCCGATCTTTTTCATCATGCTGTCGTCAGTCGCGACGTGCATAACGATTTCCTCGTTGGCAACGATCTCCTCGCCGTACTTGTTGACGAGCTCCTCGTGCGTCGACGGACGATGCATACCCGTAGCAACCAGAATGCGAACGCGCGCTTCAGGCGCAGCAGAATGGATGTGATGCAGCAGAATAGGCATCGTCACACGCGAAGGAACGGGACGCGTATGGTCGGAGCTAATGATGACGATATCCTTCTTGCCAGCACAGAGCTCCTCGAGCGAAGGCGAGCCGTAAGGGTTGGCAAGTGACTCCTCCACCAGCTCTTCCTGCGATTTCGTGGTCTTAAACTCGTTTTGATGACCTTCCATCACACCTGCAAAGTTCTTATCCTCGAGCTCCAGATGCAACGTCTTGTGGTCAAACGGCAGTTCACATTCAAACAATGACGAGCGCCCTCTTCCTTTCAACTGACACACTAGATAAACCGTTGGAAGGATACGCCGCTCACCGAAAAACACCACCGTCCACCGACTCATTAACACAACGTTCATATTTGACCCACAACAAAACGGCCGCGACCCCAAACGGGACCGCGGCCGCTACAGTCGTAAGGCGAGAAGCACCACATGCATCTCAATCCCGATCGATAAGGCGCGCGGCGCGAAGCGCCAAACGCGCCGCCGGGACAGACCCCATCCAAAACGCGCGAAGCGCGCCATTAATTCCCCCAGCAGTAATCCACTGAAGACCGGACATCGCAGGGCCCGCCATTAGTTTACTTTTAGGCACACTCCGCAGGACGCAAGAAGCCCTCGCCGCACGAAGTGCGCAGCGAGGGCTTCTTGCATGTCCGAGGACGTGCCTAAAAGTAAACTAATGGCGGGCCCGGACGACTACAGGGCTATCGATTACCCCGTGTTCTGCAATCCTGCCGAGACGCCGGTCACAGTCGAAAGAATCAGGCTCATGTACTCGGCCTTCTTCTCCTCGGCCATCTCGTCCTGGTTCATACGCACCTCGCGAAGGGCGCGGACCTGGGCGATGGACAGGGCGTCGACGTAGGGGTTGCGCACGCGGACGGCGCAACCGAGCACGCGGCGACGCTGCAGCGGCCACTCATCACCGACGATGGCAAGGACCCACTTACGCGTGAGCTGCATCTCGGTGAAGACCTTCTCGGACAGATCCTGGCGATCGCCCAGGTGCAGATACATCTTGGCGATGCGCTGGTCGGTCTTGGCGATCGACATCTCGATGTTGTCGATAAAGGTGCGGAAGAACGGCCACTCCTGGTAGGCAGCCTTGAGCTGGTCAAGATCGCCAAGCTGCTCGCAGGCGGTGCCCAGACCGTACCAAGCGGCCAGGTTAATGCGCGCCTGGCTCCAGCTGAAGATCCACGGGATGGTACGCAGGTCGTCGAGCGACTTGGCACCCAAGCCGCGCTTGGCGGGACGCGAGCCGATCGGCAGCAGACCGACCTCGGTCAGCGGCGTCACGGTCGAGAACCATGGCGTAAAGTCCTCGGTGTTCAGCAGGTCCAGATAGCGCTCGTGGCTTGCGGTGTTGAGCTTCTCGGCCATATCCCAGAACTTCTGCGTGGTCTCGGTGTTGGTCTTCTCGACACTCGGGGCCGACTGCAAAAGCGTTGCGGCAGCAACGGACTCAACATGGCGCTGAGCCAGCGTGCGGTTACCGTAACGGGCAAAGATGACCTCGCCCTGCTCGGTAAGCTTAAAGAAGCAGTTGACCGAACCCTTGGGCTGCGCCAGCACGGCCTTGTTGGCCGGGCCGCCGCCACGGCCCACGGCACCGCCGCGACCGTGCATGAGCACCAGGTCGATATCGTTCTTCTCTGCCCACTTGGCGATGCGCTCCTGCGCGGAGTGCAGCGCGAGCATGGCCGTGGTAGGACCGGCATCCTTGGAAGAGTCGGAATAGCCCAGCATGACCTCCATGCGGCGGTTGGTCTGGGCAAGGCGCTTTTGCACCACGGGCAGCGTAAGCATCTGATCGAGCACGTCGACGCAGCCCTCGAGGTCCTCGAGCTGCTCGAACAACGGGATCACGTCGAGCTCGGGGACATCCTCCTCGTGTGCAAAGGACAGGTGCGCCAGCTCAAAGACGTCGGCCACATGCTGAGCGCTCTTGGTAAACGAGATGATGTAGCGGTGCGCCATCTTCTTGCCGTAGCGCTTTTGGATGGAGCCGATAGCGCGGAAGGTATCGATGACCTCGCGCGTCATGGGCTGCAGGTCGCCATGGATACCGTTCTCGTGGATATCCTTAAGGGCGCGGGCATGCACCACGGAGTGCTGACGGAACTCCATCTCGACCATATGGAAGCCGAAGGACTCGACCTGCCAGATGATGGTCTGGACCGGGCCGTAGGCAGCACGGACGGCACCGCAGGCGGCCAGCGAGCGCTGGACGACGCGCAGGTCCTCCAGGAACTCATCGGCGCTGTGGTACATGGTGTCGGTGATACGACGGACGGTGGCGTTCAGGCGGTCGGCCATGACGAGCATGACGGCGCGATGCGGCTCGTGCTCGGAGATCAGCTCGGCGCGGGCCGTGTAACGAGGGCTCATCTCGACCTGATGGTTCCACAGGTTAATGAGCTCGGCCGACGGCTTGCTGTAGGTAGCCTCGAGCGTGAGGTTGCGGCCGATGTGGCGGCACTTGTCCTCGAGCTTGAGCACCATGTGCGTAAAGTACTTGGCGGCGACCTCACGGCTCACCTTGGCGGTGACGTTGGGGTTACCGTCGCGGTCGGAACCGATCCAGCTGCCGGGATGGAAGAACGCCGGGCACAGCGGCGGCACAGTACCGGCCTTGTCGCCCAGCACCCAATCGTCAAAACGACGATAGATAACGGGGATAACGTCGAACAGCGTGTTATCGAAGATGTCGATGATGGTATCGGCTTCCTCGACCGGCGTGGGCTTCTTGAGCGCGATGGGACTCGTACGCACCAGGGCGTCGATCTCCTGCAGCATATGGCGCTCGTTCTCCACCAGGTCGGAGCCGCCCAGACGCGGACGCTCCTCCAGCAGGTTGGAGATACGGCGGATCTTGCCCTCGACGGCCTTACGACGGGCCTCGGTGGGATGTGCGGTAAAGACAGGGTGGAACTCGAGCTTGTCGAGCAGCTCGTTGGCACCCTCGACACCCAGCTCATTCACCAGCTGGTGATAGGCAACGGTAAGCTCGTTGGCAGGATCGACCTCGGTATCGGTCGACGCACCGGCCTCGCGCTCGCGCAGCTGCGCCACACGGTAGTTCTCCTCCGACAGGTTTGCCAGATGGAAAAAGCTCGTAAAGGCGCGAACGATGACCTGCTGCTTATCGAGCGGCAGGCTGTCGATCAAATCGACGACCTCACGAAATGCCACGGCAGTGGGCTCGTCGGCGGTGGGCACGCCCTGCTCGTCGACGGCTTCGTCGGCAGCGCAGGTACCGGGGTTGCCGGCATTGACCACAATCTCGGCTGTCAAAATCTTGTCGAACAGGTCCGCGATCTCGGGATCATACTCGCTAAGCACACGGCGCTCCAGGCGCAAGAACAGCGCCAGATTGTCGCGCAGCTCCTCGGGGATCTCGATCTCGGCGAGACGCTCCCTGGACTCGGCATTCGAGCCGATTCGGTTAACGAGGCGGTTGACCACGGCAGCGACGCGCGCCGCGGCTTCGGGTACAGACTGGTTGCTTAGGTTCTCAGCCACGTTTCCTCCCATTCCTCCTTCTATGCACGTAACATGCGGTATTCATTATAGGCGCTTGAGAAATACTTTCGACACTGATTGCGCTTTACCACACAAAAGTATTTTCTGCATTGCAAAGGTTTTTGCCCTAAATGGTCGTATTTCTCGGTGGGCGGCATACGTAAACGGGGGCATTCCGCATAAAAGCGAAACACCCCCGTAACAATCGCTCTCCATGAGCAGGGCACGTTAGCAGGCCCGAAGCTCAAAAAGATGCGCTACAGGCGCTCGCGAACCGCCTCGACGACGTTGTCCAGATCGGCGAGCACCTCGTCATGGCTCTGCATGTCGCGCACTTTGACCTTGCCGGCGGCAAGCTCGTCGCCACCCAGGACCAAGATGAGCTTGGCGCCTACCTTATCGGCTTGCTTAAACTGGGCCTTGAGCGAACGACCCTGATAGTCGGCCTCGGTCACGATACCTGCGGCGCGAAGCTCCTGCGTAATGGCAAAGACGTTCTGACGCAGCTCCTTGCCGGCGTTGGCGACATAGACGCACGGGGCCTCATCGGCACCCAAATCGCTGCCAAAGGCCTGCAGGGCCAGCAGGGCGCGCTCAAAACCGACAGCAAAGCCGACGCCCGCCGTGGGCTTGCCACCCTCGAGCTCGACCAGGCCATCGTAGCGGCCGCCGCCGCCGATGGAGCCGACGCCGGCGCCAGGGGCCTCGACCTCAAAGACAGTACGGGTGTAGTAGTCCAGGCCGCGCACCAAGGTGGGATCCTCGACATACTCGATACCGGCGGCATCCAGATAGCGCTTGACCTGCTCGTAGTGCTCGCGGCACTCATCGCACAGGTTGTCACCCATCAGCGGAGCCTCGGCCATGATCTCGCGGCAGTGGTCGTTCTTGCAGTCGAAGGCACGCAGCGGGTTGAGCTCGGCGCGCTCGCGGCACTCGTCACACATCTCGTCTGCGTGATCGAGGATGAACTGCTTGACCTGCTCGCGGTAAGCCGGACGGCACTGGGCGTCACCCATCGAGTTGATGAGCAGACGAAGCTTGGAAAGATCGAAGCCCAGGCGCTTGTAGAACTCCATGAGCATGATGATGCACTCGGCGTCTGCCGCCGGATCGGGAGCGCCGAGCCACTCGATGCCCACCTGGTGGAACTGGCGCAGGCGGCCCTTCTGGGGACGCTCGCCGCGGAACATGGCCTCGGCGTAGTAAGCCTTAAACGGCGTGGAGCCCTGGGGCACCAGATTGTTCTCGACGACGGCGCGCACCACGCCGGCCGTGCCCTCGGGGCGAAGTGCCAGGCGCTGCTTGGGCTTGAGTTTGGTGTCGGTGCCCTCGGTAAAGACGCGCTCCAGGTTGGCACCGCTGAACACGCGGAACATTTCCTTGCGCACGACGTCGGTCGACTGGCCGATACCGTGGACAAACACGTCAACCTGCTCGATCGCGGGCGTCTCGATGGGTTTAAAACCAAACGGCTCGAACACGCCGGCCGCAATCTGCTGCATCTTTTGCCAGGCGCGCATCTCGGCGCCGATAAGGTCGCGGGTTCCCTCCGCCTTCTGTGCCTGCATGGGCAAACACCTTTCTTTTGTATCGCGTCATAGGTAGTGGACATTATACGGCACAAAGCAGCAACGCGGCGGCGCGCCTGACCGAACGAGGGTATGGGGACTCGTTCGGCCAGACGCGCCGCCGCGGACGAAGCGGACAAGCGGCGATGCGCTTTGGCCTACCTACTCCCCCGCCACGCTCGCGCGCAGCTTGGCGGCGATGGGCTCGGATGCCAGCAGGAACACGAGCATGACCACGGAGCACGCCAGGCACACGATCCAGGTGCTCGCAAAGGAGCCCGAGACGGCAAAGAGCACATAGACCTGCCAAAGCTCACCCACAAAGCTCATGCCCGCGAGCACCGTCGAGGTGGCGATAACGGTAAGCGAGCCCAATACGCGGCCACTCACCTTATCGGCAACATGGCCGATAACGAGCGAACCCACGACACTCACCACGGTGGAGATGGCATTGGAGATGTTGTACTGCGCAAGGGAAATGCCCAGGTCGCTGACGATCAGCGGCTGGAACAGGCTCATGCAGTTGACGAAAATCGTGTAGCACGTGGCCATGATCACGAAGCCGGAGGTCACAACGAGCCAGCCGGGGAAGAACTTACGCTGCTGGGACATACTGCTCCTTATTTAACAAACGAATAGCCGGCGCCGGGCGCCGGTAGTGCCCAAGATTGCCTTGAAAGACAAGGGCATAGGCCTTACGGCCATGCCCGCAGGCTTGAAAGGCAAGGTTGGGTGCTACCGGTGGTCGGCGATATAGCCCAAAGCGACGGCGGTATAGGCCGCGGCGCCGAGAGGAAGCTCGGCATCGTTAAAACGTGCCTTGGGATGGTGCTGGGCAAAGTGTTCGTCCGTGTCGGTTACGGCCGCGCCCACGGTAAAGTACGCACTCGGAATCTCGCTCGAGATAAGCGCAAAGTCCTCACTCGCCATGGCATGGAAAAGCGGCAAGAAAGCCACCTTGGGCAGTACTGCGCCCACGTAGCCAAGCGACGCCTGAGTCATATCGCTGTCGAGTACAAGCGGCGGAACATCCGAAAGCGTCTCGATGGTCGCCGGCGTACGATATGTTGCGGCAACGCCGTTAACGACCTCCGCGATGCGGGTCTTTAGGTGCTCCATGAGCTCAACATCAAAGCCGCGCAGCGTTCCCTCAAGCACGCAGGTGTCGGGGATGACGTTGGCCGCCAAGCCGCCGGCAAACTTACCAACGGTAAGTGCGACTTCCTTGGCCGCCGGCACCTCGCGGGAGATGAGCTCCTGAAGTGCCAGATGCACATGCACGCCGGCCGTGATGGGGTCGATGCAAATCTCGGGGCTCGAGCCATGGCCGCCCTTGCCTTGAAGCGTGATGCGAAAACCGTACACGCCCGAGAGCGCCGGGCTGCCGTAGAGCACCAAACCAAGCGGCGACTGGCTATTGACATGCATGGCAAAGGCGACCTGAGGACGCGGGTTCTGCAGCAGACCGTCGGCGATGGCGGCGCGGGCACCCTCAAAGGTTTCCTCGCCCGGCTGGAACAGCAACTTAACCGTGGCGTTGGCATCAACAAGCTCTGCCTCGCGCGCTTTGAGCATACGAGCCGCACCAAGCAGCGCCGTCGCGTGCATATCGTGACCGCAAGCGTGCATGCAGCCGTTGGTGGATGCAAAGGGCTCGCCGGATTCCTCGGCAACGGGCAGGGCGTCCATGTCGCCACGGAGCATGATGACCGTACCGGCCTGCTCATTCGTGCAGACGCCATTACCCTGGGCCGCGGCGGCACCGGCGCCGACAAGGCCCACAACGCAGGAACCATCGACGAGCGTGGCAAACGGGATGTCCATCTCGGTCAGGCGCGCTTGGATATACGCAGAGGTCTGTGGGAGGCTATTACCCAGCTCGGGCATCTGGTGTAGATCGTGTCGCCACGCAGCGAGCTCGTCTGCAAAAGCCTGAGCTTCTGCAACAAGACCGTCACCGATAGCGGTCTGCGCCGCTGCGGTGGCCTTGGGCGCTGATTGCGGTTGAAGATCGGACAAAGCTGGTGCCATAGATGCCCTCCAGTATCGTTTTTGCAGCAAGCACTTTGATAGCATAAAGTGCAAGGTACTACTTTAAGGGCGAGGCATAAAAAATGCCGCCCCGGGAGGGCGGCGCAACAAGTTGTTTACAATTGCGGGCGCGGCTTTCGACGCAAAAAATCGAAGTGAGTCTCGCTCAAGATAATCGACAGGAAGATGAGCGCGAAGCCGGCGAGCAGGCGCGAGGTGAGCGCCTCCCCCATCAGCAGCACCGAGAACAGCACACCCGAAGGCGACTCCATCGAAAGGAGCAGCGAGCCCGTCGAGGCCGGGACATGCGCCAGGCCGACGTTTTGGATGAGCAGAGCCACGCATGTGCAGCCCACCGAGAGAAACGCCATCGCAGTGATAAAGCTCGGCGTCCACACGGACAGAGGCGCTTGGGTCTCGAATAGCAGCGACGTTGCCAGGCTCAGCACGCCGTTGCCCACAAACATCCAAAACGTGATGACGTTGATGTCCATTTTGCGACCGTACTTGGCAGTCACCGCCATCTGGATGGCGAAAAAGACCGCACCCGCCAGCGTAATGACGTCACCGATGTTGAATTCAACGCTATCGAGCGCCACCAAACCAATGCCCGCCAAGCACAGCAGTGCCGCGCCCAGGTTATAGCGGGTGAGTTTTTCGCCGCTCAGAAAATAGCTCGCGAACGGCACAAGGATGCAGTACGTGCCCGTCAAAAAAGCATTCTTGCCCGCCGTAGTATGTGCCAGACCGACCGTCTGCAACGCATAGGCCGCCCACATGAGCACGCCCATACTCAGGCCAACGATCAGGTTGCGAGCGTTGAAATGTGCAATGATGCGCTTGTGGAAGACGGCAAACATGACCAACGCTGCGGGCAGAAAGCGTACATAGAGCAGCTCGAACACCGGAATGGTGTCGAGCGCATCCTTCATAGTGGTAAAGGAGTAGCCCCAGATAATCGCCACCGAAAGCAGCAGAACTTTCCAGAACAGCGGCGAGCGAGCGCCGGCGCCGCGGGAGGTGCCGCCCGCGCCTAGGTCCTCGCGAGCAACAGGGCTATCGGGCAAGTTTTCGATTTCGTTGGCAGCGTATTGGGCCATGGAACATCCTCACACTCAAACTGGGCGTGGTGTCCGCACGCGTAAGGCTGCGTGCCGCCTCATGGTCAAATAAAAACGGGACGCGCCGGACCCCCGGCACGCCCCGCTACTGTAGCAACAACCAAGCAACCCGTGCAATCCAGCCCACTAAAGCGTTTTGTTCCGCCGTTCTACCGAACGGCGGACCGGCCGACGCTGCGCGAGCCGCATTCACACCAATCTGACGTTCAATTTCAAGGGCGCGACCAGAAGGTCAGCGCCCTTTCATTTCACGTCACCTTGGCGCAAATGCGGCTCGCTCGCTGACATTGCCGCAGCATCAGCGTTTACATTGTTGCGCTAGATTAATTTAGTACTCTCCAGCTTTTCGATGATCCAGTCGTTAGCTTTGATAACCGGACGGCGGAAGACGACGCCCAGGGCCAGCGACGGAATCAGGTAGCTCGCCAAGATACCCAGCTCAATCCAGTACTCCATATGGTAGGCACCGGCCATGGCGGCGTGCATGGCGTTGATGCCGTGAGTAAACGGCAGGAACGGGTAGATCGCCTGGAACACGGGGCCGGTCATCTCGATGGGGAACGTACCGCCCGAACCGCCGACCTGCATGACCAGCAGCACGACGGCGAGGGCCTTGCCGATATCTCCAAACGATACCGTAAGCGTGTAGACGATATTGGAGAACACTAGACTCGCGACCCAGCCCGCCAGCACAAACTGCAGGGGATTGTCGCACTGGATGCCAAAGAACAGAATGTCGCCCGCGCACACGAGCGTTGCCTGCAGCAGAGCCAGACCGCCAAAGAACAGGTAGCGACCCAGGTAGATCTCGTGCAGGCGCACGGGGATGAGCTCGTTGATAAGCTCATCGTCAACCGAAACCTTCATCATGGCCGCCAGTACGATCGAGCCGACCCATAGCGACAGAATCGTGTAGAACGGCGCCATAGCCGAGCCGTAGTTGCGGATCGGATAGACCGGCTTGCGATCGAGCGCAACGGGGCCGGAAAGCGACACGGCGAGGCCCTCGGGGTCGCTGCCAATCATTGTCTTAATCATGGCCAGGTCACCCGAGATCAGAGCGCTATCAAGCTCGTCCTTAAAGGCACTGATCTTGTCCGACGCCTCGCCCAGCTGATTGGAAGCCTTGTTGACCAGCTTTGCAGCCTTGGAGAGACCCTTCGCGAGCGAACCAGAGGCGTCGGTCAGACCGCTCACGGCGCTATCCAAGTCACCCGAGATACCGTTCAGGGAATCCAGAACGCCCGAAATGGTCTTCTTGAGCTCCTTGGCCTTAACCGAGAACGTAGAATCGTAGTCGGACTTGGCACCCGAGATACCCGCCTTGGCATCGGCGATGGCCTGGTCGACCTCGGCACGCGAATTGTTGACCTCCGCCATGCTGCCCGAAAGGGACTTTGCGGTCGCCGTCAGGTCCTTCGCATTGTTACGGTACTCCGCGGCAATTCTGCCCAGCGACGTCGCAGCGGACTTGAGGCCGTCTTTGAGCTTGTCATCACTCACCTGGTCGGCAAGGTTGCGGAGCCGATCGGCCATCGCATCGATATCGTCAGCACGCGTATTGAGCGCCGCTGCGGCTTCGTTGAGCTGAGACACCGTAAGGTCAACATGCTGATTCGCGGCATCGAATGCCTTCGCAAGCTCGGCGGACACGTTGTCGAACGAGCCCGCGCTTCCGTCAATCGCCGCGTCAACGGCATCGCTGGCGGCCTTGAGCGCTTCCTTGGAATCATTGATTCCGTTCTTGGCGTGCTCCATCAGCTGCTTCGTCGACTCATCAACGGTGCCCGTCTGCTTGAGCATGCCACCCGCCGATGTCAACGAATCGGACGTAGAGCTCAAAATGCCCGCGAGTGACGTCGCGCTCGCCTGAACGTCCTGCAGGTCCTCGACCGAATCGCCCAGTGTAGAGGACAGATTGGCGATAAAGTTGCTCACCTGGTCGGTGCTCATATAGTCGAGCAGGCTGGACACGGTCTTAAGGCCGATAGTCGTAATGGTCTTGGTAAAGGTCTCGTTGACCTGGCTCTGGACGGCGCTCGAGCCCTTCTCGGTCACGATCTGTGCGATGGCGTTGGCCTTCTGGTTCTCATAGAACTCGATATCGGCGTGCTTCACGTCGGTCGAGAAGAGCGTCATCATGTCTGCGCTAAAACTTTTAGGGATAACAACGGCCGCATAGTATGCGCCCGACTTAACGCCCTCAATCGCCTTATCGCGGTCGTTGAGGACGACCCAGTCGAAGTTCTCGTTGCCGCGCAGGGTGGCGGTTACGTTTTCGCCCACGTTGACCTCGACGGGAATCAGATCGCTCTCGTAGCCCTCGTCAGTGTTGACCACTGCAATTTTAAGGTTGCCGGTATTGCCGTAGGGATCCCAGCTTCCGGCGATGTTAAACCACGCGTACAGGCACGGCACGATGATCAGGCCCATCACAACAACCAAGCCGATCACGGAGCGGGACACGTTTTGGACATCGCGCTTAAACAGGTGCAGGATGTTTTTCATTTATGCCTCACCTCCTTTAGAGTGCTTGCCAAGCGGGGTGGTGTCCCCGTCGTTTCCGCTTACGTTGTCAACGTCGTCGACATCTTGAGCCTTACGATGCGCACCGATATGCGGCAGACGGCTCGTGGGCTGTTCGCTGTCCTTGGTGCCCCGCTCGCTGGCGTTGAGACCAAACATGCGACGGGCAGCAGGGATGGCAGCCGTGTGCTCGCGCATCTCGCGGCGAAGGTCCTCGTCCGAAAGCGCCGAGATACGCATCTGGGTATTGAGGCTCGCACGGATGTACTCGATGTTGATGAGCCAGCCACAGATGGCGATAACCGAAATGATCCAGATAACGAGCAGGATAATCTTGCCGTTATTGTCGATATCGAGCACCGTCGAGAGCACAAAGAGCAGGACCTGCACGCCTACCACGGCAGCAAAACCGCCCTTGATGTAGTACGGGTAGCGATGCTCAAACGCCACGGCATGATCGAGCAGCTCGCGACGGTACGAATCGGAATCGAGCATGACGCGCATGGCCGTGCGCAGCGAATAGCGCTGGCGCGGCAGGTCGTTGGACTCGCAGATCATGAGGCCCGTCGTGGAAAGCTGCTTATCAAAGAGCAGGTTAAGGTTGAGCAGCAGCGGACGCAGCTGCAGGCCGATAAAGAGCGCCACGATCAAGAACACGCCCAGAATGCACAGGTTGAACAGGTAGTTGAACGAATACATGCCGCCGACCGTCTCGCGCAGCAGATTGATGCCGTAGGTAAAGGGCAGCAGCGGGTGCAGCCACTGGAAGAAGCCGGGCATCATCTCGATGGGGTACATGCCCGACGAACCCGGGATCTGCACGATGACGAGAATGACGCCGATAGCCTTGCCGATATGCTTAAACGTGGTGGACAGCGCATAGATGATATTGACGTAGGTGAACGAAATGGCGATGCCGCCCAGCACGAACAGCAGCGGGCTGACGCACTGCACGCCAATCACCAGATCGCCTACCGTAACGATGATGGCCTGCAACGCGCCCAGGATCACCAGGAGCAACCAGCGGCCAAAGTAGCCCTGACGCGCGGTAAAGCTGCCGATGCCTTCGCGATCGACCTCGAGCTTGTAGATGGCGATAAGCACGTAGCCGCCCACCCAAAGCGCCAGGTTGGTATAGAACGGGGCAATGCCCGAGCCGAAGCTCTTAACCGGATAGATCGACTTGGACGCGAGCTCAACCGGAGATGCCATGAAATCTGCCACGTCATTGACATCGACGCCCATCAGATCGGCCAGCTCGCCCATGGACTCGGAGGTCTGCAGCGCCGCGATGTCATTGGCGGCGGTTGCAAGCTTGTCCTGGACCTTGGCAAGCGAGGAATCGGTCTGGGACAGCGTGGTCTTGGCCTGGCCGAGCGTAGCGCTAAGCTGCGCCAACGTGCCGCGCGCATTTGCAAGTGTAGGTGTCATACCCGAGACGATACCGGTCAGGTCGCCCGAAACGGCAGCAAAAGAGTCGAGCGCGCTCGAGGCCTTCGGCAGCGCGTTTTGGCCCAAGTCCGTCTGGGCTTGGCCAAGGTTGGTCGCACCGGTATGAATTGCGTTATTGATAGCGTCACTGGCACCCGAAACAGCCGCTGCGTCATTCGCCATGGCGCTCGACTGCGCGGACAGACCGTCCTTGATGCTCTGAAGCTTTTCATTCTGCTCTCGAAGCAAATCGATGGTCGATACAATGCGCGCGTCAATTTCCTCGGAACCTGTCGACGTGTCATTGGCGAGAATCTCCAAGTGCCCGATAACGGCCTTATTGTGGTCGATCGTCGCTTGAAGAGACTCGAGCGAGTTGTCGATACGGGTGGTCGTAGATGTGACCGCGCCCGTCAGCTTGCCGATGGCAGCGTTCGCAGAGGCCGACGTCTTGGTGAGCGCAAGGCTGCCTTCCGAGAGCGCCTTGGAGAGCGAGGTGATGGAGTTGCCCGCCGTGGTGCGAGCTTCGCTCAGCAGGTCGTTGCCCTGGGAGATCGCCTGCGTCAGCGACGGTGCCTGGCCTTGCAAGCCGGCAAGTGCCGCATCAGCCGAGGCGATAGCGCCGCTCGTCTTATCGATGGCGGCATTCATATCGCCAATCGAATCGCGCACCTCGCCCAAGGTGTCGGACGCCTCGGACACCGAACTTGCCAGCGAGTCCTGAGTCTGGGTTGCCTTGTCCTTTAAATCGACACCGGCATCCTTGGCGATACCGGCAACAGTCTTGCCTACCGTAGAGACAAATTCCGAGTTGATCTGCTCCTCGATGGTGTTTGCACCGGTATCGGTAACCTTGGGCGCAATGGCGCTCTTCTTCTCATTGACGTAGTACGTGAGCTTGGGCTGATGGTAGTTGCCGTCGAGCATCGAAACCAGGTTATCCGAGAAGTTCTTGGGAATCACGATAGCGGCATAGTACTCGCCGCTCTCGACGCCCTCCTTGGCATCGGCCGTCGAGTCGACGAACGTCCAGCCCAACTGATGATTCTCCTTGAGCTGGTCGACCACTTTGTCGCCAGCGTTGAGCTCACCCACCAAGTCGTTTTGGGTGCCTCGATCGTTGTTGGCGATAGCAATCTTGATGCCTTGGGTGTTTCCATACGGATCCCAGTTTGCCACGATGTTATACCAGGCATACAGCGAGGGAATAACGCACACGCCTAGGGTAACCACCAGGGCGACGGGGTTCACAAGCAGTCGCTTAATGTCGCGCTTAAATATCGCAAAGGACACCTTTGCATTGGATAGTTTGCTGCCGAGACTCACGCTTGGACCATCCATCCTGTCGTTAAATCGAATCGTACTATCGACAACCATTGTAGTAGGCGCTTTAACGTCTCAAAGCACAATGGTGTTGAGTTTTGCGGGTAGCAATATACTACGAAGATGAGTTAACGTACAGATGTACAGTATCCTAAATTTCAGCAGGTCACAAAACCACAACCCGCACAAATTAGCAATTCAAATAGTCATCGGGGACGTTCTTAAACGACTAGTCAAACAAAAACGTCCCCAATGACTACTTAGGACCACGGCAACGTCGATGTTTTGGCAATGCCAGCGAGCGGGCGCCAGAGCGAACAAATTGGCATGAAAAGAGGACGGCATAGACCTTCTGGTCATGCCGTCCTCTTTGAATGACAAGTTGTCGCTCTGGCGCCCGCGCAGCGTCGACTGGTCCGCCGTTCGTTAGAACGGCGGAACTGAGGGCAGCGTCGAGCCGTTACGCGGTTTGGTAAAACCGCGTAAATACCTAACTACATCAAGTTGCAAACAGCTGCTGCGAAGGCAACGGGGTCCTCGGGCAGAATGCCCTCGACCAGCAGGGCCTGGTCATAGAGCAAACCGGAGTACTGCTTGATCTTGTCGGCGTCGCCCGCCTTCTGAGCGGCGACGAGCTTGGAAAAGACCGGGTGCTTGGCGTTGAGCTCGAGCACGCGCTGGCTCTTGGGCATACCGTCGGGCGCGCCCTCGGGACCCTTCTGGAGCACCTTCTCCATCTCGAGCGAAAGCGGGCCCTCGGTGGTGATGCACGCGGGAGCATCGGTCAGGCGCGCAGAGACGGCAACCTTCTCGACCTTGTCGCCGAGTGCCTCCTTCATGGCGTTAAAGAGGTCCTCGTTCTCCTTGGTGGCGTCCTCGGCCTCCTTTTTCTCGTCCTCGGTCGCCAGGTCAAGATCACCGGTTGCGACGTTCTTGAGCTCCAGGTGACGATCCTCAACCTCGGGCTCGGCACCATCGGCCACGGCCTTCTCGGCAGCCTCGCGGGCGGCATCGTCCTCGTAGATCTTGGGCATATCAGCGGCAACGTACTCACGCATAGCCTGGAAGGTGAACTCATCCACGTCCTGCGTCAGCAGCAGCACGTCATAGCCGCGGTCGAGCACGCCCTTTACCACGGGCATCTTGGCCAAGCGCTCACGCGAGTCGCCGGCGGCGTAGTAGATGGCCTTCTGATCCTCGGGCATGCCCTTGGCATACTCGGCCAGGGTAATCATCTTCTGTTCCTTGGCAGACCAGAACAGCAACAGATCGGCGAGCTCATCGGCCTTCATGCCATAGCTCGAGTAGATGCCGTACTTAAGACCGCGGCCAAAGTTCTCAAAGAACTTCTCGTAGGCCTCGCGGTCGTTGTCACGCATATCCTCAAGGTCGGCGGTGATCTTCTTTTCCACACGCTTGGCGATGGCCTTGAGCTGACGGTTCTGCTGCAGCGTCTCACGCGAGATGTTGAGCGACACATCGGCGGAATCCACGACGCCGCGGACAAAGTTGTAGTAGTCGGGCAGCAGGTCGTCGCACTTCTCCATGATCAGGACGTTGGAGCTGTAGAGTGCCAGACCCTTCTCGTAATCCTTGCTGTACAGATCGAACGGCGCGCGGCCCGGCACAAACAGCAGGGCATCGTACTCGAGCGTGCCCTCGGCATGGAAGCTGATGGTGCGCGCAGGATCGTCAAAGTCGTGGAACGTGGACTTGTAGAACTCGTCGTAGTCCTTCTGCTCGACATCGGAGCTGTGCTTCTTCCAGATCGGCGTCATGGAGTTGACGGTCTCGAGCTCCTGGTAGTCCTCGTACTCGGGCGTGTAGTCATCGCCAGCATCCTCGGGCTTGGGCTTCTGGCGGCTCTTGGACACCATCATCTGGATCGGGTAACGCACATAGTTACTGTACTGCTGAATTAGGCTCTTGAGGCCCCACTCGGTCAGGAAGCGATCGTAGGTCTCGGCCTCGCCGTCGGCATCGAGCTTCTCGTTCTCGCGCAGCGTCAGGATGACATCGGTACCGTGCTCGGCACGCTCGCCGTCCTCGATGGTGTAGCCCTCAAGACCGTCGGATTCCCACACATGGGCGACATCCTCGCCGTAGGCGCGGCTGACGACCTTCACATGGCTGGCGACCATAAAAGCCGAGTAGAAGCCCACGCCAAACTGGCCGATGATGTCGACATCGGAGCCCTGCTGCTCGGCGTTCTCGGTCTTAAACTCCTCGGAGCCGGAATGGGCGATGGTGCCCAGATTGCGCTCGAGCTCCTCGGCGGTCATGCCAATGCCGTTATCCGAGATGGTAATGGTGCGGGCGTCTTTATCAAAGGAGACGCGAATGGCCAGGTCGCCCTGGTTGATCTTGACGCTCGGATCCTGCAGGCTCTTAAAGTTGAGCTTGTCGACGGCGTCGCTCGCGTTAGAGATAAGCTCGCGCAGGAAGATTTCCTTATTGGTGTAGATGGAGTTGATCATGAGGTCGAGCAGTTTTTTGCTCTCGGTCTTAAATTGACGCATGTGCAGTCCTTTCGCGCTACCCCCGTCCGCAAAAACGGCCCGGTTGCCCGAGCCGCATCGCAGACCTGCTATGTTCAGACTTAGATTTTATAACCCAATAGCGCGCATATATACATACGGAATCGAAAAACTGTATGTCCGAGCGCTCCAATGCGTCAATTGCCAAGGAGTGTCCCCAGCTGCCGGCAGAAAAGGAACGTCCCTATCTGCCATCTACGCGCTTGGCCATCCAGACATGGGGCTGGCCCTCGTCTTCGTAATCTACCGGGGCAATTTGCGTGTAGCCCGCCTTTGCATAGAGCGGCAACACGTATTCCTGCGCATGCAGCTTAATAAGCTTAGCGCCGGCATCGCGTGCACACGAAGCACTGGCCTCGACGATCGCACTCGCCAGTCCGCGACGACGCATAGCCGGCAGCACGGCGACGCGCCCCATAATGTAGGCCTCCCCCGCCGCAACGCCTTCGTCCATGTCGCATGCCGGCAACACCGGGGCCTCTGCGTCAGCCACGCGCTCAAGCTCCTCGGGAAACACGCGCGAGCAACCGGCAAGCTCGCCGTCTACATAGAGCGTCACATGAATGCAGTTCTGATCCTCGTCGATAGCGTCGAACTCATTCTCGTAGCCCTGCTCGTCCATAAAAACGACGCGGCGCACCAACGCCGCGTCATCAAAGCATCCCGTCTTAAGTTGGATATCCATGGCTGCCCTTTCATTCAATGCGAACGTTAGGGACAGATATTAGCGAAAATGAGCTCCGCGCACGCTAAACTTCGCGCGAGCCTTCGCCAGGCAGTCGTAATGACCCACGTTATGGGCATCGCTCGCGATGAAGCTGTACAGGTTCTGATCGAACAGGCGCTGTGCCGGCTTTTTTTCGCGACCAAAGCGACCGCCGGCAATAAAGTCCGCCGAAGCCTGCAGCTTGCAGCCCATATCGACCAGGCGCTCCGCCACGCTTACATCCTTTTGAACCGCACGATAGCGCTCAGGATGAGCGATGATCACCTGGTAGCCACGGCACTGCAAATCGTAAATCGTGTTCTCGTACTCTCTAAACGCATACGCATCGGCATGCGTCGAAAGCTCGAGCAGAAACTCGTTGGTTCCATCGAAATGCAAGTGCTCCGCGGCATCGATACCAAGTTCAACGAGCTTTCGATGGTTGACCTCGAAGCCCATCTGGAGCGGAAAACCGTCAGCGTTATCACGCAGCAGTTCAAAGGCATCCCACATCTTGTCGTAATCAAAATAGGGATCACGGCAGTGAGGAGTGCAAACGATTCTGGTTACACCGGCCCGCTTGGCAGCCTCGAGCATCGCCAAGCTCTCATCGAGATCGGCGGCGCCGTCGTCTACACCCGGCAAGATATGGCAATGAATGTCACGCATAGGTCAGCCTTAATCAACTAAACGTTTGCTCGGTTGGTGAAGATGCCCTTTTTGGAAGTCCCCTGATCGTCCGAGCCCTTCTTCACCTTCTTACCGTCCTTGGTGTAGTAGGAGTAGTAGTACTCGCTGGTCTCGGTCTCGCAGTAGTTCATAACGGTACCGATGAGCTTGACCTTTTCGGACTTCTTAAGCTGGCCGATAGCGTTGAGTGCCTCCTCGCGCTTGGTGAAGTCCTCGCGCACCACGAACAGCGTACCGTCGGTCAGGCTGGCAATCTCGGCAGCATCGATGAAGGTGCCGACCGGGGGAGCATCAAAGATGACGTACTGGAACTTGGCGGACAGTGCCTTTACCAACTTGGCAAAGCGGTGAGAGACAATGATGTCGGCAGGATTGGGAATATGCGGCTCGGCATCGAGGAAGTAGAAGTTCTTCTGACCCGTCTCGACAATTGCCTGGTCAATGGAGATCTGCTCGGAAAGGACCGCATAGAGTCCGCCGCGCGAACGAACGCCGAGCATATCGGAAAGGGACCTGCGGCGCATATCGGCCTCGACCAGGAGCACGGACTTGCCGCTCGTGGCGATAGCCTGGGCAAGGTTGATGGAAACCGTAGACTTGCCCTCGTTGGGAATCGAGGACGTGACGGTAATAGTGCGAATGGGGTCGTCCACGCTCGCAAAGCGGATGTTGGCCAGAAGGGTCTTGGCGGCATTCTGTACAACGAGCTTATCGGTGTTCTTTGCCTTAGCCATGCCTATTTACCACCTTTCATAGCCGGAATTCGGCCAACAACGGGAATGCCCAGGAGCTCTTCTGCCTCTTCGGCACCGCGGATGCGGGTATTGAGCATGTCTGCCAAAACGACATAGGCGACTGCGATAAAGATACCGGCGAGGAACGCGACAGCAACGTACAGCATACGCTTGGGACCGCTGGGGGCTTCGGGGGTCTTAGCCTCGTCGATAACGTTGATGCTCTGGGCAGCGCCGACGTTCTGAGCGACCGTACTCACCGAGCTGGCCATGGCCTTTGCGACCTTAGCCGTCTCCTTGGCATCGGTGCCGGTAACCGAAAGCGTAATGACACGCGTGGTGGTCTCGGAGGAAACAGACACCTTGTAGTCATCCAGATCGGTGAGGCCCAGTTCATTGGCTGCGCCGCTCTTAACGCTATCGCTATCCAGCAGCGTGGCGATATCGTTGGAAAGCATCTGACTCGCCGAGAGATCGTTGTAGCTCATCTGACCGCTATCGTCGGTCTTGGCGAGAATGTACATGCTCGTCGTCGCGGTATAGGTGTTGTCCATCGCAACGAAGGACACGATGCCCATGGCGATCGCGCAGACCACCGGAAGGGTGATGACCAGCTGAAGGTGCTTCTTCAGCAGCTGGAACAGTTCGAGAAGGGTCATGCAGCTTGCCTTTCATTTCCCCAGTTCGGATTGACAAAACTGTCCGTATGTTATCGCATCTTTTTACCGAGACCAAACTCTATACATAAGAAACAGGCTCTCCTGTAAAAATGTCGGAAGCAATCGTAAAATTGCACAACAACGCCGCACCCGAAAGTCAAATGCGGCGTCTGCATCAATATCTATGTTATATCGCTATGCGAATGGCTCGTCCTGCTGTATGGGAAACGTCACCGTAATGGTGGTTCCCACGCCCAACTCGCTCGACAGATCGAGCGTGGCGTGATGATACAGGGCCGCATGCTTGACAATGGCAAGCCCCAGACCGGTTCCGCCGCGTGCCTTGGACCTACTCTTGTCCACGCGGTAGAACCGCTCAAATACCTTGCCCTGTTCTTCAGGCGCGATACCGATTCCCGTGTCGGCGACCGCAAGGAACGGATGGCCTTCGTCGTTGGTGCCGCACTGCAGCGTAACCGTACCGCCGGGTCGATTGTAGCGGATGGCGTTGCTTGCCAGATTATAGATGAGCTCGTCAATCAAGCGCGACACGCCCTCGATGACCACAGGCTTGGTCTCATGACTTATCGTCACATTCGCCTGACGGGCGACCTGTTCAAGACGCTGCTCGACCGCGTAGATGGCACGCGAGAGCTCAATAGGCTCCGTGGACCCAATGGGCACCGCCTCGCCCTCAGCTGCACGCTCGGCCTCGTCCAAGTTAGACAGCGTAAGGATATCGTTGACAAGCGCTGCCAAGCGGCCCGCCTCACGATAGATGCGACCGCCAAAGTTGCGCAGGTCGCCCTCGCCCTCGACCATGCCGTTTGCGATGAGCTCGGCATAGCCCGAAATCGCCGTAAGCGGCGTCTTGAGCTCATGGGTGATATTCGCCGTGAACTCGCGGCGCATACGGTCGTTGTCCGCCAGCACCGCCATTTGGCGCTTGAGCTCCTGGCGCTGCGACTCAATACGCTCAAGCATGGGGACCATCTCGGCATAGGCGTGCTCATAGCTACGGCGTGGGTGGTCCAAATCCACCTCTTGCAAAGGCGCGATGATGGCACGGGACTCGCGGCGCGCCATAAAAAACGAGAGTACCGCACCCGCTGCTGCGATAAGCAGCATCGGCGCCACCATCGACAGCAAAATCGCCGCAACGCCAGGCTGGGCCTGCGCCAAGCGGACAACCTGGCCGTTATCAAGGGCGACGGCGCGATACAGCATAATCTCGTCGAGCGTAGAGCTTGCGCGCTCCGCGGAACCCGAACCACTCTCAAAGGCCTCGATGACCTCGGGGCGATCGCCATGGTTGGGCAGTGTGGAAGGCGGCGCCTCGTTGTCGTAGGCAACCGATCCATCCTTGTTAATCAGCGTGATGCGCAAGTCCTCTCGATCGAGGCTACGCAAGAACGGGATGGGCTCCTGCTGCTCGTCGAGGGCGGCAGCAATGAGCTCGGTTTCTTGCGCCAGGTTGGCACTCGTGGCATCCGCCAAGGTGTTTTGCACAAAGAACGCACCCAGCACCGTAAACGCCACGATAACCGCCATGGCGCAGACAAAGATCGTCACAAAAACGCGGTGCGACAGCGTATGTTTTCCCTGGGGGGCGAAGACCACGGGTTACTCCTCCGATGCGGTAGCCGCGGTGTCGTCACCTTCGGCACCATCACCGGCAGAAGGCTCGGCCAAGCGGTAGCCCACGCCGCGCACGGTCTCGATGGCGCTGGCATGCTCGCCCAGTTTTTGGCGAAGCGTCTGCACGTGCACGTCAACGGTGCGCGAACCGCCGTCGAAGTCCCAGCCCCACACGCTCTGCAGCAACGACTCGCGGGTAAAGACCACGCCGGGCTTGCGCATGAGGTACTCGAGCAGGTCGAACTCGCGCAGGGTGAGCTTAAGCGACTCGCCGGCAACAGTCACCTCACGATGGCTGGGCGAGAGCACGATGTCGCCCACGCTGAGCACATCGCTTGCCTGTTTGACCATGCCGCCGCGACGCAGCAGTGCGCGGCAGCGGCTGGCGAGCTCCATGAGCGAAAACGGCTTAGTCAGGTAATCGTCGGCACCGCCATCGAGCGCCATCACCTTGTCGAGCTCGGTATCCTTGGCGGTAAGCATCATGATGGGCACCGTCGCCGTCAGGCGATCGGCACGCAGTCGACGCATAATCGCCAAGCCATCGGTATCGGGCAGCATGATGTCGAGCAGGACGGCATCGGGTACCCGTCGCGCCACGGCAGCCTTAAACTCACCGTCGCACGAAAAGCCTTCGGCCTCAATCCCCTGCTTGCGCAGCGCATAGACCGTCAAATCCCTGATGTTGTCATCGTCCTCGACGTAATAGATCATGTTGAACCCCTTTGCGGCCGGCATGACCGCATCTTAACCCTAAAGGTACCTTTACTAGATGGTATCAGCCAAAACGCCCCGTCAAATAATCCGCCGTGCGCGGATCGGTCGGATTCTTGAAGAGTTGCGCGGTGGGCGCGTGCTCCACCAGCTCACCCAGCAAAAAGAATGCGACCGAATCGGAGATACGCGCCGCCTGCTGCATATTGTGCGTAACGACCACGAGCGTGCAGGTCTCTTTGAGCTCGCAGGCCAGCTGCTCCACCACCAGCGTCGATACGGGATCGAGTGCCGAGGTCGGCTCGTCCATCAGCAGAATGTCGGGCTGCACGGCAAGTGCGCGGGCGATGCACAGGCGCTGCTGCTGGCCGCCCGAAAGACCCAGACCCGACTCTTTGAGCTTGTCCTTGGCCTCGTCCCACAGGGCGGCGCGTCGCAGGGAGTCTTCGACCAGCTCGTCGAGCACGACGCGATCGCGCACACCCATACCGCGCGGCCCATAGGCGACGTTGTCGTAGATGCTCATGGGAAACGGGTTGGGGCGCTGGAACACCATGCCCACGCGCTGGCGAAGGCGGCAGATGTCGTAGTCGCCCAGGATATCTTGACCATCGAGCGCAATCTTGCCCTCGATTCGGCAGTCCTTGATGCCGTCGTTCATGCGGTTAAAGCAGCGCAGCAACGTGGACTTTCCGCAGCCCGAAGGCCCGATGAACGAGGTAATCTGCTTGTCGCGGATCTTGATATTCACATCCTTGAGCGCATGGTGGTCGCCATAGAACAGGTCGAGGCCCTCAACATCGATTCGCGTCGGCGAGGCGGCAAGATCCTCTGCCGTGGGGCGAGTCGCATCCCCAACCTCGCGCTCGTGCGCGGCCTCGGCCTGCGCTTTCATGAGTTCTTCAAGCTCCGTGGGCTCCACAGCCGCAGCAGCCGTCATACCGCATACCTCCACATCGATATCAATTCAGCAGTATCGATAGTAGGAATCGCGGCTCATATGCACGTGAGCGCATTGTCAAGTGTTTGTAAGGGCACGCTGGCTATGCGGCGGGCAGCTCGATGGTGAATATCGTGTGTTCGGGCGTCGATTCACATGCAACGGTACCGCCGTGCGCGCATACGATCTCCTTGGCGATGGCAAGCCCCAGTCCAGCGCCGCCGCGATTGGTCGCACGCGCCGCATCCAGGCGATAGAACTTCTCAAAGATCACCTTGAGCTTAGCCGCAGGGATGGGATCGCCCTGATTGATAAAGCGCACGCGCACGCCACCGCCGTCCCGGCGTCTGGCCTCGATCGTGATGGTCGAGCCCTCATAGCTATAGGCAATAGCGTTTTTCATGATGTTGTTGAACACGCGAGCCATTTTGTCGCCATCCACGAGCACCGTCAGGTCCTCGCGAATATCAACTTGGACTTCCTTATGCTGCTCGTTGAGGATGGGATAGAACTCGTCAGTCACCTGAGCCAGCAGCAACCCCAGATCAACATAGCCGCGCGTGAGCACGATATCGTGGAAGTCAAAACGCGTGATATCGAAGAACTCTTCGATGAGCGTATCGAGCCGGTGCGCCTTGTCGAGCGCCACGCCCGTAAAGTGCGCACGTTGCTCAACCGGCAGCTCGGGAGCCTCTTGCAGCAGCGAAAGATAGCCCACCACACTGGCAAGCGGGGTGCGTAGGTCATGTGCCAAGTACGTGACCAAATCGTCCTTGCGATGCGACTCGTCACGCAGAGCTTGCTGCACCTTGCGCTCACGGTCACGCACGCGGTTAAGGGCGCCCTCGACCTCCAAGAAGTCGCCGTCGATGTTATCCCAGGTGTCGGGGTGATCGATCAGGCGATCTTGAATACGAGCGGCCAGCACACAATCGGCATGCTGCTCGCCCTGCTCGTAGCCCTGGTAGTACAGGGCGCGGCCACACAAGAACAGCACGCACGCTGCAAGCGCCAGCACAAAGCCAAGCATGTTGAATACAAAGCCGGCATCGAACAGCACCGGCCCTTCGATGCCGCCGAGCGCCATGGCGCCAATCGCCAACGTCATGGCCCACGCGGCGCCGCCAATCACCACGCAGCGGCACACGATCTCAAATCGATCGATCAGCAAAAAGCCGACAAGCAGCACCGCCAAGATTCCGACGATGTTGTCGATGCCAATCAGCAGCAGGCTCAGCAAAAAGAGCAGCACCGTTGCAAGCGCGCGGTTGTCGACGACCGACCTCACGTATTCAAAGAGCCGATCGGGCACCTCGAACGCTTGCCTATCGTCTTTTGTCATATCAAGATCCTCACAAGCGAAAAGCGTTATTCGATGATGTAGCCGACGCCCCAGACGTTTTTGATAAAGCGTGGCTTTTGTGCGTCGTCGCCGATCTTTTCACGCAAGTGGCGAATATGCACCATCACCGTATTGTTGGAGCCGGGCATAAAGTCCTCGTTCCACACCGCGCGGAACAGGTCCTCCACGGCCACCACGCTGCCGCGATGCTCGACCAGATACAGCAAGATTGAATACTCGGTGGGCGTGAGGCGAACCGGTGAACCGTCCACTGTCACGGAACGAGCATCGCGGTTGATCTCCAAGCCGTCGAGCTGGAGGGTCGGCGACTCGGCCGCCTGTGCGCGGCTACCGTAGCTGGTGTAGCGGCGAAGCTGAGCGTGCACGCGCGCGATGAGCTCCAGAGGACGAAACGGCTTAACCACGTAATCGTCCGCGCCAAGCGAAAGGCCCTCGATCTTGTCTTGCTGGGCATCGCGCGCCGTCAGCATGATCACGGGATAGGTATGGCTGGAACGGATCGTACGCAGCAGCTCAAAGCCATCGATATCGGGCAGCATGACATCCAGCAGCGCCAGATCGAACTCCTGCTCCAAGATTGCCTTGGCAGCATCGGCCCCGCTATAGGCAATCTGGACATCAAAGCCCTCTTTTGTAAGGTAGATACCAACCAAGTCGGCGATGGCCTTTTCGTCATCAACTACCAAAATGCGCTCGTTCATGCGTGCTCCTCTCGCGCTCCATTATGCCCGAGGGGGCGCCCGTCACACACAACAAGCGTGGGTGATTAAGTCGGCCTTAAGCACCCTTGTGCCCGTTCGGGCGCGGATGTGGGCCACGCACGCACGCGATGATCGCCGACGCCGGCAAACGATATACTCTTGTTCCAGAAGAGACCATCCCGTCGAAAGCGAAATCCGTGAAGTCCCTCACCTCTTTTGCAAAGCGCTCAGCCCAGCTTGCCGCCGGCTTTGTCTGCGCTATCGCCCTTGCCGCTGGCGTGCCCACCGTCGCCGGCGCCCAAGTGCTTACGACCGACAATGTTTGCGGCAAAACCGCCGATGCGCGCGGCATCACGGCCGAAAACCTGCCCGATATCGATGCGACCAATGCCCTCGTCATGGGCAAAGACGGCACCGTCTACTATGGGCGCGGCGCCGATGAGCAGGTCAAAATTGCCTCGATCACCAAGGTCATGACCGCAATCCTAACCGTCGAGAATTGCAAGATGGACGAGAAGGTCACGGTGAGCAACGCTGCAGCCACCGTGGGCAATTCGACCGCCGGCTTGCTCGAAGGCGACAAGCTTACCGTGGAGCAGGCGCTGCGCGGCCTGATGATTCCCTCGGGCAACGACGCCGCCATCGTGCTCGCCGAATATGTGGGCAAGAAGATCGACCCTAAGACCAAAGACGCCGAGGCCACCTTTGTGAAGGCCATGAACGAGCGCGCTAAGAAGCTCGGCTGCACCGGTACGGTCTTTGAAAACCCGCATGGTCTGGACTTTGATGAGTGGGCTGGCGATATGCACTCAACCGCACACGACGTAGCGCTGATGATGCAGGAGGCCATGAAAAACGACACGATCCGCGAGGTCGTAGCGAGCGAGGATTCCTGGATCGAAGTCACGGGCGCCGACGGCACCGACCATTCGCATTCCATGGACACGCATAACTATTTGCTGGGCCAAGATGGCAACATCGGTGGCAAGACCGGCACCACCGACGACGCGGGCTATTGCTTTACGAGCGCCTACAACCGCGACGGCGACGAGATCTACACCGTTATTTTGAACTCCACCACCACCGATCAGCGCTTTACCGATACCGCCACCCTTGCCAACTGGTACTACGGCCACAAGGTGACGGTCGCAATCGCCAACACGCAGGAAAAGACCGCCAACGGCAACCCGCTTATGGCGCGCATTGGCCAAACCGACTGGACGGATAAGACAATCGACGCCACACTCGCCGATCCTACGGCGCAAGCGACCGTGTTTTCCCTTGCCGGCGAGGTGACCGAAAAGGTTAGCTACGACGATCTTTCGGGCACGGTGCATGTGGGCGACAAGGTGGGCAGCGTTACTCTCAAGCAGGACGGCACCAAAATCGCCGTTATGGACCTGGTTGCCGACGAGGAAGGTGCAGGGCCGAATCCCATTGAATGGCTGCTCGTGAAGCTCGATCGCTTGGGCCGCCGCATCGACAACCGCCCGCTCACAGCCGAGAGCGAGACCGTAGCCAAGGCACCCGAGGTGTAAGGTCGAAGAACAATACACTCGCTGAAAGGAGGCGTCCAACGGGGCGCCTCATTTTTTGAGGGTTCGAATCCCCAGTTAACATTCTCCTAATCAAAAAAGGGCCCTGAATGGGACCCTTCTTTCAATTCATACTGGCGGAGAGCTGGGGATGTCCGGGCATGCTACGCATGCCCTCCGGCTTCAAAGCCTGGCGGCTTTTCGCCCACGGGCTACAAACGCTTTCGCGTTTGCTTAACGCCCGTGCCCTCTCGGGTTCGAATCCCCAGCGCCCTTTCTCGATAATAAAAAAGGGCCCCCGATGGGACCCTTCTTTAAAGTTAAACTGGCGGAGAGCTGGGGATTCGAACCCCAGATGCCCTTTTGGGGCATACTCGCTTAGCAGGCGAGCACCTTCGGCCTCTCGGTCAGCTCTCCGTAACAGCCGTTCTATAGTAACCAAACAGTCGAAGTTGAGCAAGAGGGAATTTTCTAATTGCCTAGCGGCCTTTTCTCCTTGCAGTTTTCGCCCCTACCCCAGCGAGCGGTTGAGGGAGCCGAGCTCATCGTTGCCCATGGTGCGCCACATTTGATAGATGCAGCCGCGCGCCAAGAAAAAGAAGCCGTTATCGACGAGTTGCACGGCGGCATCCGCGAGTTGATTGGTCACGGCGGGCACCGGCGGCAGCTCAAGACCTGCCTTGCGGATGGTCTCGACAGCCTCCTCAAACGTGGGCGGTTTGATGACGCCCATCTCGTTCATAAGGCCCTGCATTTCCTCCTGCGCACTGCCGCCCGACTCCTCGCCGCGCGGCACCAGGCGATAACATGCCAGCGCCAGCTCGAGCTGGTCGCAGTTCCAGTAGGCGAATGCCAGGCGATAGAACAGGTAACCGATCGAGGGCCGGTCGCTGGCAATGCGCAGACCGTGGCGCGCTACCTCGATAATCTCGTCATAGCGCTCCAGGCGTGCTAGCACGTTGATCAGGGCAAAGTGAGACTGCATGGACGAGCGCGCCAAATCGTAGAGACGACGCACCTCGGGCAGCGCACGCTCAAAGTCCTCTTGTTCGACGTAAAAGCTGCAAATCTCGTGCTGGGCAAAATACAGCGCATCGGGAGCGCGAAGGATACGCACGGAACGGTCCTCCTCCATCACCGGCAGCACCATGCGCACCAGCTGGTTGTCGCAGAACTGGGTCTGTACCGGGCCCGTCGCCAAAAGCTCGGCAACCGTACACTTGGCTTCCAGCTCCTCGACAAGGCGAGAAAAGCCCTCGAAAGCACCAGCTCGGTCAACTTTGGATTGCTCGCGCAGCTCGACGACACGGGCGACATACGGATCGTTGTCCTCCTCCATGACCTCAAGCTCGTCAGCCGTGTCAGCGAGCAGTAAATCGCGAAGTGCAGGCGGCAATGGACGATGGTCATCGCGTGGTCGGGCGTGAACCTCTGCAGGCTCAATCATGTCCGGAGCATCTGCCTCATATGCCTCGAGCAAATGCTTGCAGGGCATGTCGTCCATATCCATGCTCTCAAGATCCTTGGCGACAGAAACGCAATCAGCCAGATAGGCCGCACGGCCAAAGGAATACGTTTCGACAACGCGCTCGCCCTGCTCGCCGTCGGGAACCGCAATCTGCACGTAGCAGCGCGTGATGCGAGTGCCCGAAGCAAAGCAAGCCGCCGCGAGTGTAAGCGCAATACGCGCATCGTGCTCAGCGGCCCACGTTGCGCGCTTAGGCTCATCCACCTCGCGCCAGGCGTCATCTTGAGCATCGTATTCGCGCTGCGGCATAGCATCGACAACCGTGCGGCCAAATCGCACCAGCATGATGCCTTCGGCGACGTTCGCTCGATAGGTGTAGTCGAGACGCGTGACCACGTTGAGCGCTTCTACGATACGCGCAAAGCGGGTGCGAACGTCCCACTCGCCACCCGGCTGGCACGCAACCGTCCCCGGCTTGGCCCACGGGTTGTCATTCGACAGCGTTTCGAGCAAGCGAGTAACGTCGTTTGTCGTCTTGCTGATATGCCATAGGTCAAAGAGCGAGCAGCCCTCAAAGCTTGGCGACGAGGCAACGGGGCCCAACCCTGCCCCAATACGCTCAAGGATGCCCGATAGGCGGTTCAGGCGGCACTCGACGGCAAGCAGGGTATCGTTCTCGTCCTGGTCCAGCAGGCTACGGTCAAAATTGAGATAGAAGAGCCTCGAGCGATCGATGCGCGCCAGGCTCATTTCGGTTTTGGCCGCGATGGTGCGCAGGCGAGACAGATTAACTTCGCCCATCAACGCGGCGGCATAGCGCTCAATGCCACTTGGATTATCTGTATGGTCAATGCGGTAGAGCAACGTTTCGATTGCATCGGGCAGCGGTGTGGAATCAAAACCCAGCAGCACCTCAACCGGCTCGGGGAGTTTTACAAGCTTGATCTTGTCGACGGCATTTTTCATGCCCTCGTCGAGGCCGTCACCGTCTGCCTTGGTTGCGACGGCGTTTTCGAAATCGGCAAATATTACGTAACGCAAGAACATCGAGGCCATGAACTCGCCGTAGCGAAGGCTGCGCGTCGAATTCCACGTCTCGCGATTGGATTGTTCGCGCATGGTGCCTTCGGGAGAGCCGATGACTCGCGCCCGGGAGCGCATCGTCCCATCGGTACCCCTGACCGCAATCTCACCGATGTTGGAATCGGACTCGTCAAGAATCAGTTGCATGTCGGGATCGTCGGGCAGCGATACCTCGTTAACGGGACGGTCCACCTTATAGACCTCACCCGAAACGCTCACGTAGCCCAAAAGCGACACATGGCTTTTGCCGACGAATTCAACGACATAGCATGATTCATGCGGGTCCTCGCCAAAGAGCTTCCAAACCACGCCATACGAGCGTCCCGCAGGCTGCTCGGGCATGGCCGGAAAGCGCTTTTTGGGATCGAGAAACCTAAGCTTGTATGTCGGACGCTCTGCCACGAAATATCACCCTGATCGGTCGCCTAAAGAAAGAGCGCGCCAGGGGCTCACCGAGGCGCATACTCGAAATCTTACACGAGTCGATGAGAAATAGTCCCCGTTGACCGAGGTTCGAATCCATGCGGTGCCTACGTAAAAGAAAAGCCCCCGTTGCCGGGAGCTTTAATCTCAAATGGTGCGGCGTATAGGATTCGAACCTATGACGTTCTGATTCGTAGTCAGACCCTCTATCCAGCTGAGGTAACGCCGCGACTTGTTGATTATTATGCACAGAAACTGAATAATGGTCAAGCATTTTTCGAAAAAAGTTATTGAATTTGATTTTTACTCATTTGAGGCACTTGGCGCGATCTTCGACGCATCGCGATATAAGAAAAGCCCCCGTTTCCGGAGGCTTAAAACTCAATTGGTGCGGCGTATAGGATTCCGCGCATCCGCTGAGCGGATCCGCACCGGCTTCGCCCGCCTGCCGGCGGACTCGCCCACTCGCTAAAAACGCTCCGCGTTTTCTTGACGCTCGCGCCTCGACCGAGGTTCGAATCTCCGCAATGCCCCCGTAAAGGAAAAGCCCCCGTTGCCGGAGGCTTTAAGTTCAATTGGTGCGGCGTATAGGATTCGAACCTATGACGTTCTGATTCGTAGTCAGACCCTCTATCCAGCTGAGGTAACGCCGCA
>DBFDVR010000057.1:0-16689 GCA_048321375.1 Collinsella sp. | reverse complement strand
AAATCCGGTCTCGATGTCGCCCGCTGGGCGCTGGCACATCCCGAGCGCGTAAGCGCCGTTACCGTGTATGGCGGCGGCACCTCTGAGCCCAATGACGCCACGCGTGCGCTCGAGGCTGCTGGTGCGTCGTTTGTCTATGGGACCGAACAGGTCGAGGGCGCCTATGACGTATGCGTGACGTGCCCGGGCATCTCGGAGTTCTCGGGCTTCTTTAAGGCCGGGCGCGAGCATGCCGCCCAGATTATGGGTGAGCCCGAGTTTGCCTATCGCCTGTCGCCCGATAACTGGATTGCCATCACGGGCACCAACGGCAAGACGACCACCACGTCGCTGACTGATTATCTGCTCAAGGCTGCCGGCGAGGCCAGCGTTGCTGTCGGCAATATCGGCGAGCCGCCGGTCAACGAGATTGACGGCCGAGCCCACAACGAGTGGTTTGTGGCTGAGCTCTCGAGCTATCAGATTGCTACGACCACCGAGCTCCACCCCCGCGTGGCGGTTCTGCTCAACATTACTCCCGACCACTTGGGCTGGCATAAGAGCCATAAGAACTATGCGCTTGCCAAGGTCAAACTGTTTGACAATATGGTCGATGACGATCTGGTGGTTGTCGACGTCGAAGACGCCGGCATTCACGAGTTCGATGAGTACATCTACACGCCGGGTCGTCGCATCTGCAAGGTTGCCTTTGACGAGCCTGAGGGCGAGGATGCCGCCTTTGTGCGCGATGGCAAGATGATCGTGCGTCTGAAAGGCGTCGAGACCCCGCTCATCGCTACATCCGAGCTCAAGATCTCGGGCCATCACAATGTTATCAATGCCCTGTGCGCTGCCACGGCTGCCTTGGCGGTCGGTGCCGATGTCGATGGTGTCTGCCGCGGTCTTGCCTCGTTCCAGCCGCTCGAGCACCGCGTGGAGCCGTGTGGCGAGATTGACGGCGTGCGCTACGTCAACGATTCCAAGGCGACCAACACCGATGCGGTCGAGAAGGCGCTGACGGCATTTCCCGATGACGACGTGATCTTGCTGCTCGGCGGCCACGATAAGGGCACGCCGCTCACGGACTTCGCGCGCGTCGTTATGGACAACGTGCGCTCGGTCGTCTGCTTTGGCGATGCGCGCGAGCGCTTCACCGCCGCTATGGACGAGGCCGATGTCGATGGCGATGTGGATATCGCCCAGGCGGATGACCTACGCGACGCCGTGGACGTCGCCCGTTCGCTGTCGAGCCGTGGTGACGTGATCTTACTTTCTCCTGCCTGCTCTTCGTTCGATGAGTTCTCGGGCTATGAGGAGCGCGGCCGCGTGTTTAAGGACTACGTGGCTCAGCTTGCCGCTACAGCGAAATCACAAATGGAATAGGGGTTGCGGTGAGAGAGGAGAGCCCCCGACAAGGTATGAGGAGGCCCGACTCGGACCGTGCTTCCTCACGTCGCACCACACCGCGTTCCAGCCGCGGCGGGCAGTCGTTTAGCGAACGCTATATTGCCGGCGTTCCCGCCCGTATCATGCGCCCCCGTTTGATATTCATGGCCTGCTTGTTTACCTTGGTATGCTTTGGCCTGCTGATGGTGTACTCGGCGTCTTCGGTCGAGGCGCTGCACGAGAATGGCTCGGCGACGTTTTTTCTGGGTCGACAGGCCGCGTTTGCCGTGGTCGGTGTTCTGGCGCTGATTGCCATCGTGCGCGTTTTGCCGGACAGCTGGTTTGGGGAGGATGTGCTCAGGATCTTCCTCATAGGCATGATAGGGCTACTGTTTTTGGTGTTCTTGGTGGGCAGCGGCAGCCGTGGCGCCACGCGCTGGCTCAACATCGCCGGCATTCAGTTCCAGCCTTCCGAGTTTTTAAAGCCATTTGCCATTGCGTATTCGGCCATCATGCTTGATCGCTTCTTTTCGCCCGGTGGCAACATCAACGAATTCCTTCGCAAGATGGGCATCTACCTGGGCATTTCGCTCTTTCTGATCTTTATCCAGCCCGATTTCGGTACTGTCCTGATCATCCTGTTGACCCTCATGTGCATGGCGTTGTTTGCGGGTCTCGACCCCAGATTTATCATCGGCGTGCTAATCTTCGGCATTCTCGTGATCGTGATTGCGCTTGTCGCAGAGCCGTACCGTATGGTGCGTATTCAGGTTGCCTTGAACCCTTGGGCCGACGAGTATGGTGACGGCTATCAGGCCACGCTTGCCATTATGGCCTTTGCCTCGGGCGGTCTGTTCGGCCGTGGCATCGGCAACTCAACCATGAAGTACTCGTATCTGCCCGAGGCGCACAATGACTACATCCTGGCCATCATTGGCGAGGAAGTCGGTTTTGTCGGAACCGTGCTGTTCTTCTTGGTGTTTGCGATGCTGATCTACTCGGCGTTTCGCATTGCCGAGCAGGCGACCGATCGCCGGGGCGCGCTTATGGCGTCTGGCTCCGCGGTCATTCTCGCGGTGCAGTTTTTGATTAACGCGCTGGGCATCCTCAACGTGTTTCCCATGACAGGCAAACCGTTGCCGTTTATTAGCTACGGCGGTTCGTCGATTATTGTGTCGCTTATGCTTGCCGGGTTGATTCTGCGCGTTTCGTACGAGAGCGCCCGCCGCGATGAGTATGACCGCCGCCGTGAGAGCTTTGCCGTTATGGACGAGAGCACCGCCGGCGTGGCCCATGTGCGCGGTGAACGACCTTCGCGTAGCGGCTTTACCGTTCTGGATGGTTCTGCATCCGAGCCGGCAGCCCGTCCACGCCCGCGAACGGCTCCGCAAGGTCGTCCGCAGCGCCCCAGCCCTCGCAACGCGGGCGGCGGATATAATCGAATCGATTTGAACTCGGACCCGTCGGCACGTCTGCGCACCGACGACCAGGGACCGCGTGTACGAAGGGACTACCATGACCGATAAAATGACCGTTGCTATTGCAGCCGGCGGCACGGCAGGACACATCAACCCCGCGCTCGCCTTGGCCGAAGAGCTGCGTGACCGTGGGCACCGCGTTGTGTTCGTGGGCCAGTCGCGCAAGCTCGAGGGTCGTCTGGTCCCCGAGGCTGGGTTTGATTTTGTGCCCATTACGGTCACGGGCTTCGACCGCTCCCGCCCTTGGACGGCGCTGACCTCGCTGTGGCGTGTCAACAAGGCCAAGCGTGCGATCGCCAGTCATTTCTCAAAGGTCGGCAAGCCCGATGCCGCCATCGGTTTTGGTGCCTATGTCGAGGTTCCACTGCTGGGGTGGTGCAAGGACGCAGGCGTGCCGTATCTGCTGCATGAGCAGAACTCTGTTCCGGGCCTGGCCAACAAGATGATGAACTCCCACGCCGCCCGCGTGTGCATCTCGGTGCCGGCAGCGCGCTCGGTCTTTGAGCGCGAAGGTGACCCTGACCACGTGCTCATGACCGGCAATCCCGTACGTCGCTCGGTGATCGAGGGAGATCGCGCTCGCGGCCGCAAGGCACTTGGCGTTCCCGAGGACGCTACGCTGCTGCTCGTCTTTGGCGGTTCACTTGGCGCCCAGCACCTCAACGAGCGCGTGGCTTCGCTCAAAAACGAGCTGCTTTCGCGCAAGAACCTCTATGTGTTGCATTCGACGGGTGCCGACGGCTTTGAGGAGACCGAGCGCGCTTTGGCGCTGACGCCCGAGGAGGCGAAGCGTTACCGCGTCCAGCCTTACATCGACAACATGGGCGATATGCTGGCTGCTGCCGATTTGGTGCTCTCGCGTTCGGGCGCATCGAGCGTGGCCGAGATCGCTGCGCTCGCCGTGCCTTCGGTGCTCGTGCCGTATCCGCATGCGACAGCCGACCACCAAACCACCAATGCTCGTTATCTGGTCGACGCCGGGGCCGGCGTGCTCTGCGCCGATGCCGATATCGACGGTTCTGCCTTTGCCGATGAGCTGCTGCACCTGGTCGATGACGCGGCGGCGCGCGACGCCATGCGTCAGGCGGCGCGTGGTCTGGCTCAGGATAGGGCCGCCGCTCTTCTGGCGGATGCGGTAGAGGGTTTGCGTTAGTTAGACGGGATATCGTCGGTCGCCCTCGCGCTGATGCGGTAGGTGCGGTACAGTTAACGGGTTACAGGCAGTGTTTACGCAAGGAGTACACGAGCACATGGCTGATTCCCAGACTGCAACCTCCGCGCCCGAGTTTAAGAGCGCCCACTTTATCGGTATCGGCGGCGCCGGCATGAGCGGCATCGCCCTTGTTCTGCACGAGCGCGGTTATGCCGTTACCGGCTCCGACCTTAAGACGTCACGTTATATCCGCCAGCTTACCCGCGCTGGTGTGAAGGTGCATGTGGGCCATGAGGCCGCCACGATCGACGAGGTCAAGCCCGACGTGGTTGTTGTCTCCACCGCTATTCCGGAGTCCAACCCTGAACTCGTGCGCGCTCGCGAGCTTGGTATTCCCGTGTGGCCCCGTGCCAAGATGCTCTCTGCTTTGGGCCACGGCTACACCACCGTCGCTGTTGCCGGCACGCATGGCAAGACCACCACGTCTTCGATGTGCGCCACCATGCTCGACCGCATGGGTCTGGATCCGAGCTTCTTGATCGGCGGCATCGTCGAGGGCTATGACACGAACGGCAAGAACGGCTCGGGCGACTACTTTGTCGCCGAGGCCGACGAGTCCGACAGCTCCTTCCTGTTCCTGAACCCCAACGTGGTCATTGTGACCAACGTCGAGGCCGACCATCTCGATCACTACTCGGGTATCGAGGAGATCGAGGCAACTTTCGCCAAATTCATGAGCCTGGTGGGCGAGGACGGCACCGTCATCGTCTGCGGTGAGGACCCGCATCTGGTCGAGCTCGCCAAGTCGACGGGTCGTCACGTGCTTTCCTACGGCTTTGCCGAGAGCAACGACATCGTCTGCATGCACCCGGATGTCAAGGGCATCCAGAGCGACTTTATCGTTCGCTTTGAGGACGGCACTGAACACGCTGTGGAGATCAAGAGCAATCCCGGTCGCCACAACATGCTCAACGCCACGGCGGTGCTCACCGTCGCCCATGTCCTGGGCCTTGACATCGACGCCGCCGCCAAGGCGCTCTCGAGCTTTGAGGGCGTCCGCCGTCGCTTTACCCACGTGGGCGATATCGATGGCATCACCGTGGTCGATGATTACGGCCATCACCCCACCGAGATCAAGGCGACGCTTGCTGCTGCTTCGTCGCTGGGCTACAAGCATGTCGACGTCGTGTTCCAGCCGCACCGTTATTCGCGCCTGCAGGCCCTGTGCGACGACTTTGCCGACGCATTTGCCAATGCCGATAAACTGCTGCTGATTGATGTGTTCTCGGCTGGCGAGATGCCCATTCCGGGTGTCACCTCTAAGATGCTCGCCGATACCGTGCGCGCCAAGCATCCTGGCAAGGAGGTCGTGTACTGCTCCAGCCGTCTTGAGCTCAATCAGGAGCTCGAGCAGATGGTGGGCGCGGGCGACCTGCTGCTCACTATGGGTGCCGGTGACGTTACGACCGTCGGCCCCGAGTTCATTGAGTATCTGACTGCCAAGAAAGACGCTTAAGTCTAATGGGTTTGTTTAACGCCGTCATGGCGCTCTCGGGCATGATCGACACGGATGTGATCGAGGACGAGCGCCTTGCGCGTCATACGAGTTATCGTATCGGCGGCAAGGCCGACCTCTTTGTTACGTGCCATAGCTATCATGCCCTCCGCCGCGCCGTGGCGGTGCTCGATCGCGAGCAGGTGCCGTGGGTCATCATCGGCAAGGGCTCCAATCTGCTGGTTGCCGATGGCGGTTATCGCGGCGCCGTCATTTCGCTCGGACGTGAGTTTCAGCGCACGGTTGTTGCCGATGACGGTTGTACGCTGACGGTCGGTGCGGGCGTGATGTTTGCGCGCCTGGTCAACGATGCCCTGTCGCGTAGCCTCTCGGGCCTTGAGTTTGCCGTTGGCATCCCTGGTTCGGTCGGCGGTGCGATATCTATGAATGCAGGCACACGGACCGAGTGGATTGGCTCGCTGGTTGAGGATGTCGTAACGTTTGACCCGGCATCCGGTATCAAGCATTATGCGGGGTCCGAGATCACTTGGGGCTACCGAGAATGTAGCCTTCCCCGCAATGAGATCATCCTCGAGTGCGTGCTCAAGCTTAAACCGGCGCCCAAGGCCGACATTCGCGAGCGCATGGAACGGTACCTGACGAGGCGCAAGCGTACGCAGCCCATGGGTCGCGCATCCTGCGGGTCGGTCTTTCGTAACCCGCCCGATGCGAGTGTGGGCAAGCTTATCGAGGATTGTGGATTAAAGGGTTTTTCGATTGGCGGCGCGGAAGTTTCGCCCGTTCACGCTAATTTTATCGTTAATAACGGAACTGCCTCGGCCGATGACATTGCCGCGGTTATCAGACATGTGCACGGAAAGGTGAGGGAGGCGTATGGCATCGAGCTCAGACCGGAAGTTAAATTCCTCGGCTTCTAGAGCATCGAAACCCACCTTCCGCCGCGCCGGAGGGCGTTCCGGCGCGCCTGCCAAACCTCAACGCAATACCGTCGCGCACTCTAAGTCTGTCGGGCATGCTCGACAGACCAGTCGTCCGGTTGTCGGCTCGCAGCTCGGTAATCGTCCGGCCGCAAAAAAGTCCTCGCGTCCCTCGGTGACGTCAAAGCCTGTTATGGGCGCCAAGCCTGCCCGTCCTTTGGCAACTCCTAAGCCCTCGGCAGGAACTAAGGCGGCGCGTCCGGGTCGCACGCTGGGCGCATCGAAACCGCGCTCGCTGACATCGGTGCCGGCTACCGCCAAGAAGCCTTCGGGTAAAAAAGGCGTCAACCCGTTGTCTTCACTTAGGGCGATGGCAAATAAAACGTCAGACGCCGCTTCTGTCGTTACAGGCAAAGGCAAAATCGTGGGCGGCGTTTTGGCCGTCTTGGCCGTGCTCGTCGTCGTTGCCATCGTGGTGATTAACTCTGGATTGTTTACCGCCACTGATATTCAGATTCAAGGCAGCGAGCACGTGACGAAGCACGATGCTATCCAGCTGATCGATTTGCCCGAGGGAACGTCGCTTTTTAACGTCGATCCCGACCAGATTACCGAGGACCTCAAGCAGAATCCGTGGGTCTCGGGCGTGGATGTCCAGCGTCAGTTCCCGCATACGCTCATCATTACGCCGATGGAGCGCAAGGTCATCGCAATTGCCTATATCAGCTCCGATGACCTTGCCTGGGCCATCGGGGATGATGACACCTGGATCGCCCCGCTGTCGACGTCGGTCGAAGTGGATGACCAGGGCAACGTCATCACGACGGGGCAGGGCTCAAATACCCTGACCGGCATTGATGCCGCGCTGGCGCTCGCTAAGCACTATGGCGCGGTGTTGTTGACTGATGTCTCGGCGGATGTCGCTCCGGTTTCCGGCCAGGCGGTGAGCTCCAAGGCCGTTAAGGCTGGCTTGGATTATGTGCGTGGTTTTTCGAGCGAGTTCTTGGGACAAGTCAAGGATATTTCCACGCCTTCGGTCGAAGCCATCTCGGCAAACCTCAATAACGGCATTGAGGTGTCGCTGGGCGATTCGAACGATATCGTCAAGAAGGAGCGCGTAGTCACCAAGCTGCTTTCGCAGGTAGAGGGCGTAACGTATATCAATGTGCGCTCTCCGGGTAACTATACATTTAGGAACGCTCCGACCTCGTAGCGCTGGTTGATGCTTTGTTGAGGGGCCATACCACGCCGTTTATCTGGTTTGTTTGGTTTTCACGGTCAATTATTTGACTGATACGTTCATAATGTGCAAACATAATACGGTTTACCTTTGCATTTACTTTCAACCTGAAGGTTAATGTGCGCAGGGGTCGACCCATGCTATGGCTATAACCTTTGTTCGGAGGACCGACATGCACGAGACAGAGATCAACAACTACCTTGCCGTCATTAAGGTGGTCGGCGTCGGCGGCGGCGGTACCAACGCGGTCAATCGAATGATCGAAGAGGGCATCCGCGGCGTCGAGTTTGTTGCCATCAACACCGATGCTCAGGCACTCGCGATCTCTGATGCCGATATCAAGGTGCACATCGGCACCGACCTTACCCGCGGCCTGGGCGCCGGCGCCAACCCCGAGGTTGGCCGCAAGGCTGCCGATGAGTCCCGCGACGACATTGCCGAGGCGCTCGCTGGCGCCGACATGGTGTTCATCACCTGCGGCGAGGGCGGTGGCACCGGTACCGGCGCCGCTCCCATCGTTGCCGATATCGCGATGAACGAGGTCGGTGCGCTGACCGTCGCCGTCGTGACCAAGCCCTTCACCTTCGAGGGCCGTAAGCGCAAGAAGAGCGCCGAGGAGGGCATTAAGACCCTCTCCGATTGCGTCGACACCATGATCGTCATCCCTAACGATAAGCTGCTCGACATCGCCGAGAAGAAGACCACCATGCTCGAGGCCTTCGCGATTGCCGATGGCGTCCTTTCCCAGGGCACCCAGGGCATCACCGACCTCATCACCGTCCCCGGTATCATCAACCTGGACTTCGCCGATGTTAAGACCATCATGAAGCAGGCCGGTACCGCCATGATGGGTATCGGTACCTCTTCTGGGGATACCCGTGCCGTCGACGCTGCCCAGCAGGCCATCTCCAGCCCGCTGCTCGAGAGCTCCATCGATGGTGCCACACGCGTGCTGCTCTCCATCGCCGGTTCCAAGGACCTGGGCATCCAGGAGATCAGCGACGCCGCCGACGTTGTCGCCAACGCCGTCGACCCCGAGGCCAACATCATCTTCGGTACCGTTGTCGACGAGTCCCTGGGCGATCAGGTGCGTATCACCGTCATCGCTACGGGCTTCTCCGACTCCAACGTCAACCGTCAGGATGAGCTCTTTGCCGCTCAGCAGTCTCAGAGCAAGGCCGCTGCTTCCGCTGAGCCGCAGCGCACCGCTCCGGCCACCAGCCCGGCTCAGGCCGCTCCGACCCGCAACGTCGGTGGCACCGAGCTTCCTAACTTCGGCAACGATCAGTTCGAGCTTCCCGACTTCCTGAAGCGCGGTAGCTTCTAAGTCGTTCTTTGCATTGTTGTGCACAGGGGCGTGTCCGTATGGACGCGCCCTTTTTATTTCGACTTTGTAAACTAGAACCTCCAATCTCTTTACGTTCCCTTTACGATTGCCTCCAGCGCAGCAGGTATCCTTTTAGAGAAGTATGACAGCCGTATAAACGCGGGCTGTAGCGGCGATGCCGCGGTACTTGTGTTATTAGGAGGCTTTAGTATGGCAGCACGTGCGGACAACGTTTCGCGTGTCGACCATGATGGAGTTACGTTGGTGGAAGGCGCGACATCCGATGTTCGCTTTGCCTTCACCGAGCGCGCCGGTGGTGTTTCCGAAGATGCGTACTCCTCACTCAACTTGGGCTCGCATGTTGGCGATGACCCCTTTGCTGTTCAAGAAAATCGTCGTCGCGCGCTCGAGGCTATGGGTGCCGCCGAGTGCGAGCACAACCTGCTCGTTCCCAATCAGGTCCATGGTGACCATATCGTTGCGGTGACCTCGAACGGCGCCGATGACCTTGAGGACGTCCGCGAGCAGATTGCCGAGGGCTGCGATGCCATCGTCTGTACGGCGCATAACGTGCCCGTGCTGCTCTGCTTTGCCGACTGCGTTCCCGTGGTGCTGGTGGCCCCTGGCGGATTTGCCGTGGTGCACTCCGGTTGGAAGGGTACGATTGCACGTATTTCCGCCAAGGCGTGCCAGGCGCTTTGCGATGCTGCCGGCTGCGATGCGAGCGACGTTTCCGCCTATATCGGCCCCCATATCTTGGGTGACGAATATGAAGTATCCCAGGAGCTCATGGATCGCTTTGCCGCCGAGTTCTCTTGCATCGATGCGAGTACCTCTCGCATGCTCGATCTTTCCGCTGCCATTCGCGAGGCGCTGGTAGATGTCGGTGTCGACGCGGATAATATCGTGGATACCCAGCTTTCGACCGTGCGTCAGAACGACCGCTTTTATTCCTACCGTAACGAGGACGGCACCTGTGGGCGCCATGCTGCGATCGGCGTGATGCTATGAGAAAGATCGTATCGGTCCTGAGCGCCGCTGTGCTTACACTTACGCTGTGCGCCTGTTCTTCGGGATCTTCTACCTCTTCCATTACTGTCGCTGGCTCCACGACCTGCCTTCCTATCGCCGAGATTGCGGCCGAGGGCTTTAAGGAGGAGACCGGCATCGACGTGCTCGTTTCCGGTTTGGGTTCTTCCGCTGGCATCGAGGCCGTCAGCGCCGGCACGGCCGATATCGCCAGCTCCTCCCGTGGACTCAATGCCGACGAACAGGATCTGGGCCTGACTCCCATCGTCATTGCCCACGACGGTATCGCGGTCATCGTGAACGACGATAACCCGGTCGATAACCTCTCGACCGAGCAGCTCCGCGATATTTACGCCGGCAAGATCACCAACTGGAAAGAAGTCGGTGGCGAGGACCTGAGGATTCAGGTTATCAACCGAGATGAGGCGTCCGGCACGCGTGAGGCCTTTCGCACCATCGTGATGGACGGCACCCCCTTCGATCGCCGCTCGGCCGTTCTTTCGGGCACGGGCCAGGTGCGCGACGTGGTATCTCGTTCGCGCGGAGCCATTGGCTACATTTCGCTGGGCTTCGTCGATAGCCTCAACGCCAAGACCTCGGTCAAGGCCGTCTCGGTCAATCATGTTGAGGCGTCCGAGAAGACGGTCGCGAGCGGCGGCTATCCCATCTCGCGCGACCTTTACTTCTTTGTTAAGGGTGCGCCTTCGCAGCAGGCGCAGGATTACATCGACTACGTGACGTCCGAAAAGATGGACAAGCAGATTCGCGAGGCGGGCTTTATCCCCGTCACCAACGACGAGAAGGGGAGTGAGTAGCATGGAAGCACAGGAAAACTCCCAGACTGAGCAGAATGTTCAGACGCCCAAGAAGCGCGAGCTGGCGCTCGTATCGCGCAGTACCTATATCAAGGAGAAGGCGCTGCAGTGGATCTTCTTTGCCTGCGCGTTCTTGGCGGTCGTTACCGTCATCCTGATTTTTGTCTTTACCACGTACTCGGCGCTGCCCGTCTTTACCGACATCGGTCTGGCGGACTTCTTTAGCTTTACGTGGGCGCCCTCTGAGGGCCACTACGGCATCATGTCGCTGCTTGCCGGCTCAGGTCTGGTGACCGTCGGTGCGCTCGCCATGGGCGTGCCGCTAGGTGTGGGTACGGCCGTATACCTGGTCGAGATCGCCGGCAAGCGCGTGCGCAAGCTCATCAGCCCTGCCGTCGACCTGCTGGCGGGCATACCCTCCATCATCTACGGCTTCTTTGGCATGATCATCATCCGCCCGTTTATCGCACAACTGACCGGCGGCCTTGGTTTTGGTGCGCTGACGGCGTGGTTCGTGCTTGCCATCATGATCGTCCCTACCATCACCACGCTCACCATCGATGCTCTCAATTCCATTCCCATGGGCATTCGCGAGGCATCGTATGCCATGGGCGCCACCAAGTGGCAGACCATCTATAAGGTCGTGTTACCTGCCGCCAAGCTGGGTATCGTGGATGCCATCGTGCTGGGTATGGGCCGTGCCATCGGCGAGACCATGGCCGTGCTCATGGTCGTAGGTAACGCCCCGGTTATTCCCGACAGCATTGCGAGCCCCATCTCGACGCTCACGAGCCAGATTGCGCTCGACATGAGCTATTCCTCGGGTCTGCACCGCTCGGCGCTGTTCGGTATGGGCGTGGTCCTGTTTATCATCTCCGCCACGCTGGTGGGCATCGTCCGCCTGATTTCCAAGAAGAAGAGGGGGTAGGCTATGTCCGATTCCGTTGACACGACGGTCGATACGACCTCGTCGCGCGAGCGCATCAAGCGTGCCCTTTCCCACGGCAAGAAGGGCCGCATCAACAAGGACCTGTCCAACAAGATCATGCTTGGCGTGTTTCGTGCCGCTGCCTACATCACCACGCTGGTGCTGGTCGCTATCATCGCCTACGTGGTCATTAACGGCCTGCCACATATCTCGCTTGACTTTATCTTCGGTTGGCCCCAGGGCGTCAACGCCGAGGGCGGAATTTGGCCCACGATCGTCTCAACCGTCTACGTGACGGCGCTCGCCATGCTTATCTGCACGCCGATCGCTGTGCTGGCAGCCGTCTATCTGGCCGAGTACGCCAAGCAGGGCAAGGTCGTCGAGCTCATCCGCTACGCTGCTGACGCTTTGGCCTCGGTGCCCTCCATCGTTATGGGCCTGTTTGGCTACGCCTTGTTTGTCGAGGCCATGGGCCTGGGCCTTTCGATGGTCTCTGCCGCTCTGGCACTCGCGCTCTTGATGCTTCCCATCGTCATGCGCACCACCGAAGAGGCCATTCGCGCCGTTCCGCGCTATATCCGGTGGGGTGCGTACGGCCTGGGCGCCACCAAGTGGCAGGTCGTCTCCAAGATCGTGCTTCCTTCTGCCTTTGGCCGTATTGCCACGGGTATCGTCCTCGCCATCGGCCGTGCCATTGGCGAGACCGCGGTGGTGCTCTACACCATGGGCCAGGCCATCAATCTACCTATTTCGCCGCTCGATTCCGGCCGCCCCATGACGGTTCACCTGTACCTGCTTGCCAACGACGGCATCAACATGAACGCAGCCTATGGCACCGCGCTCTTGCTGATGGTGATCATTTTGGCCTTCAACCTGTTTGCGCGCTTCCTGTCGCGCAAGCGCCGCTAGTTAAGGAGTCCCATGTCCGTCTATCAGTCCGCTCCCACGCTGGAGCAAGCGGCCATTACGGCCAAGGATTTCAACTTTTGGTACGGTGACTTTCATGCGTTGACGGGGCTCGACCTCAACATCGCCAAAAACGCCATCACCTCCTTCATTGGCCCATCGGGCTGCGGCAAATCGACGTTTTTGCGCTGCATCAACCGCATGAACGACCTGATCGAGGGTACGCGCGTCGAGGGCACCATGACGCTCGACGGCAATGATATCTATGCCGAGGGTGTCGACCCGGTCGACCTCCGTCGTCGCGTGGGCATGATCTTTCAGCAGCCCAACCCGTTTCCTAAATCCATCTACGAGAATGTCGCCTTTGGCCCTCGTCTGCAGGGCGTGACTAGCAAAAGCGACCTCGATGACATCGTGGAAGAATCGCTCAGGCGCGCCAACCTCTGGAAAGAGGTATCCAATCAGCTCAACAAGGATGGTTTGGCGCTCTCGGGCGGTCAGCAGCAGCGTCTGTGCATCGCGCGCGTGCTTGCGGTGCAACCCGATGTCCTTCTGATGGACGAGCCCTGCTCCGCCATCGACCCCACGTCCGTCTCTAAGGTCGAGGATCTGATGGCCGAGCTAGCGCCCGAGATGACGATTATCATCGTCACGCATTCAATGCAGCAGGCAGCTCGTATCAGCGACTACACCGCATTCTTCTTGCAGGAAGTTGCCGGCGAGCCCGCCACGCTCATCGAGTATGGTCAAACCGACGCGATCTTCACCAGCCCGGTGGACTCGCGGACGGAAGACTATATCACCGGCCGCTTTGGCTGATCGGCGCGACTAGTCCCAAGCCGATCGGACCTGGTCCGGTGCGTATTCACTGTGCGGGCGGCATGACCGCACCCAACTGATTGGAGTGAACCATGCGCAAACTGTTTTCCCGTCAGCTCGTCGAGGCCCGTCACGAGATGCTGAGCATCTATGAGGCCGTCGATCTGGCCCTCCACGATGCCGTTAAGGCCTATGTGACCGACGACCGCAAGCTCGCCACCAAGACCAAGAAGCGCACGCTTTCGATTGACGCGCGCTGCGCTAACCTGGAGGCCGTGTGCTACAACCTGATCGCCACGCAGTCACCGGTCGCCTCCGACTTCCGCTTGCTGCAGACGATTATCTACGTCGACTTTAACCTGCAGCGCATGACCGATAAGGTTCGCCAGATCTGCCGCGCCACGCGTCATATGATCAAGGCCGACATCTCGCTGCCCCAGGAGCTCGTCGGTACGGTCGAGGCCGAGGCTGAGGCCGTCTACCAGGTGCTGGGCTCTTCGCTTTCTGCGCTCGTCACTAACGACATGTCCATCATCTGCAGCCTGGCCGTCGAGGACGAGCCGGTGCATGCGGCGTACGAGAAGTTCTTCCGCACCTTTAACCGCATGGACACGGGCGATTTTATGGACGACGACAGCAACTATGACGACCTGCGCCGCGCCATCATGGTTTCGCGCTACCTCGATCGCATCGCCTCGATTTCCATCGATGCCGCCTGCCGTCTGACCTTCCTGTTGACTGGTCAGCGCATGAATGCCGGCGATATCGCCCGCACTGATGAGGATGAGCTCGAGAGCATGCGCGTGCCTTCGGGCGAGGGTGTTATCATGAGGCCCGCCGTCGACGCTCGCTACGTTGCCAAGGTGCCCGCTAACGAGGTCAGCGAGGGTCTTCGCTACCTGCTCGATCATCTTGAGGATGAGGACGATGGCGAGGACGACGAGGAGTAAGTAACCCCGTTCGTCGAAAGATTGTAAATACCTAAGTGAGCGCGGCCTTGCACATGCGGGGCCGCGCTCTTGCGTTAGCATGGGACTACTTGTTTGGCTGTCAGCGGAGGCGATTAGCAATGGATAACTATTTGGACTTGATGCGCGCTCGCCGCGAGCAGATTCTGGAACGTTTTTATGCGGCGCTCGATCGCGCAGGCCGTCCCCACGACGCCGCGCGCCTCATTGCCGTGTCCAAGACCGTTGGTGTCGATGAGACCGTTGCCGCCATCCAGGCGGGGTATCGCCATTTTGCCGAGAACCGCCCGCAGGAGCTGGTTCGCAAGCTCACGGGTCTGGCGGAGCATCCGGAGCTGCCCGAGGTGCGCTTCGATATGATCGGCAACCTGCAGACCAATAAGATCAATGCGGTGCTGGGCTCAGCCGAGCTGATTCACTCGGTGGGTTCGCTGCATCTGGCGCAGGCGATCTCGAGCCGTGCTGTCCGCAAGATTGAGGCAGGCGAGCTCGCCGGCCCCCAGCGTGTGCTCATCGAGGTCAATGTGAGTGGTGAGGAGTCGAAGGGAGGCTTTTCGCCCGATGAGATTCGCGCCGCCGCGGGTGAGCTTGCGGAACTTGAGGGAATTTGCGTGCAGGGGCTTATGACTATGGCGCCCCGGGGGAATAAGGATGTGGCACGCCGCACCTTTGCGGGGCTTCGTGAGCTGAGGGATGAGCTGGAGGCGGCGCATCCCGATTTGAACCTGCCTGAGCTTTCCTGCGGCATGAGCGAGGACTTTGAGTCTGCCCTTGAGGAGGGCTCTACGCTCGTTCGCCTGGGCAGGGTAGTATTTAGCCCGGAGTTTGCAGTAAAATAAGGCTCTGAAGTGCGCACTGATTATCGGGGCGCCTGCACTAAACCGCGAGAGGACACAACCATGGGCTTCCTTGACGAGATTAAAAATAAAATGCACCTGGGCGGCCAGCAGGGTTACGACCAGGGTTATGGCCAGGACGACGACTACGGCTACGATGACGGCTATGACGATAGTTATCAGGGCAACGGCTACAGCGGTGCTTCGGGCGAGGGCTTCTACACCCAAGACGAGCCGAGCAACGGCCTGCTTGGTCAGACGCGCCGCGGTGAAGCTGAGTCGGTTGCCGTGTATACGCGCTCCGGTCAGCTGGTCGGCGATGACTCCCGCCATGCCACGACGTATAATCCGCCTTCGCGCTCGCAGGACAGTGTTGCGAGCGGTTATCGTCCTGGTGCCTATGACACGCCGTCGAGCTACGCCGAGAACACCCGCGCCCGTGCCGCCGCTGCGCCCGCGCCTGCACCGAGCGATGCCTCGGCCTATGCGAGCAATATCATCAACGCCACACCGCAGCTGCCGGCCTATGTCCTGCGCCCCGAGAGCTATGACGACGTGGAGACCGTGGTGCGCCGCGTTCGCACCAAGCAGCCTGTCGCACTGATTTTTGTGGGCGTACGCACCGAAGTTGCCAAGCGCGTCTTGGACTTCTCTTACGGCTTTGCCTGCGGTCTGGGTGCCACGGTCAAGGAGGTGGGCGACCGCGTGTTCATGGTGCTGCCCGCCGGTTGCGAGGTCAAAGATTCCGATCTCAAGAAGCTTCGTGCGGACGGCTACCTTAAGTAAAGACAAGACGAGGAGATTCCCATCAACATCTACACTATCGTCCAGCTGGTCAACACGCTGTTCAACTTCTATTCCACGCTTATTGTCGTCTACTGCTTTATGACGTGGATTCCCATGAAGCAGGGTGGTTTGCTTCAGGATATTGCCGCGGTGCTTGATAGCGTGTGCGGTCCGTGGCTCAACCTGTTCCGTCGTTTCATCCCGCCGATGGGCGGTATCGATTTTTCGCCGGTCGTTGCGATTATTGCGTTGCAGTTGGTGCAGAGGCTGGTTCTGCAGCTTCTTATAGGTATACTCGTGTAGAACTGACTTAGTAACTTACGTCGGGCGTGTAGCGCCGAGGCGATGAAAAAGGAGACTTGTTATGGCTATTACCCCTGCAGACATCCAGGCTCAGACTTTCTCTGAGGCCAAGCGTGGCTACGATCCTGCCGAGGTCGACGTCTTCTTGGAGACGCTGTCTTCCGAGGTTGACGCTATGCTCGCTAAGATCGTCGACCTTAAGGGTCGTCTGACTGCTACCGAGCAGCAGCTTGCCGATGCGCAGGCTCAGCTTGCCCAGGCTCAGGATGCCCCCGCCCAGGCCGTTCCTGCCGCCCCCGTGGC
>DBFDVR010000056.1:0-11360 GCA_048321375.1 Collinsella sp. | reverse complement strand
GGTGCCCAGCACGAGCTCGGGGATGCCCTTCGAGCCGTCGGCGTTGACGCGATCGAGCTCGGCGGGGTCGGCGCCCTGCGCGAGCAGGCCGGCGAACTTCTCGGCGGCCGCGACGGCCTCGGGGTCGTCCTTGGGCGCGCCAACCACGATGCGGCTGGGATGCAGGTTGTCGTAGAGAGCCTTGCTTTCACGCAGGAACTCCGGGCTGAAAAAGATTTTGGAATCGCCAAGCCTCTCGCAAAGGCCCGCGGTGTAGCCGACGGGGATGGTCGACTTGATGACGATCCAGGCGTCCGGGTTAACCGACCGCACGGCGGCGATGGCGGCCTCAACGGAGCTCGTGTCGAAGAAGTTCCTGTCCGAGTCGTAGTTGGTGGGCGTGGCGATGACGGCGTAGTCGGCACCTGTGTAAGCCTCGGCGACATCGACGGTAGCATGAAGGTCGAGCTCGCGCTCCCCCGTCTTGGCCTCCGCCAGAAAGCGCTCGATCTCGTCGTCCTGGATGGGCGACACGAAGTTGTTGATCTTCTGGACCTTCTCGGGAACGATGTCCAGCGCGTGCACCTCATTGTGCTGCGAGAGCAGGACGGCGAGGGACAGACCGACGTAACCGGTGCCTGCGACAGCAATCTTCATGTCATTCTCCAATTGTCAAAGAGCAATAATCAGCAAGAAAAATGGCCCCTGTTACAGGGCCATGATTTCCTAAATGTTGTAGTAGCGCTTATACCACTTGGCAAAGGCCCTCAGGCCGTCCTCAAGCGGCGTCGCGGGCTTGTAGCCCATGTCGCGCTTGAGCGCCGTGGTGTCGGCGTAGGTGACGGGCACGTCGCCGGGCTGCATGGGCACGAGCTGCTTGTGGGCCTCGAAGTCGTAATCGGCCGGGAGCACGCCCTCCTCCACCAGCACGCGCTGCAGCGTGTCGACGAAGTCGAGCAGGTTCTCGGGGTGCGAGTTGCCGATGTTGTAGACGCGGTGCGCGGCGAGCGGCAGGCCGTCCTCGCCCATCTTCACCTCGGGCGCGGCGTCCATGACGCGCCTCACGCCCTCGACGATGTCGTCGACGTAGGTGAAGTCGCGGCGGCAGTCGCCCATGTTGAAGATCTTGATGGTGTCGCCTCGGCGCAGCTTCTCGGTGAAGCCGAAGTAGGCCATGTCGGGCCTGCCCATGGGGCCGTACACGGTGAAGAAGCGCAGGCCGGTGGCCGGGATGGAGTAGAGCTTGGAGTAGGCGGCGGCCATCAGCTCGTTGGACTTCTTGGTGGCGGCGTAGAGCGACACCGGCGAGTCGACGCGGTCCTCTTCGGAGAACGGCACCTTCTTGTTGCCGCCGTAGACCGAGCTGGAGCTGGCGTAGACGAGGTGCCTGACCGAGTGGTGGCGGCAGGCCTCGAGGATGTTGAAGAAGCCGACGAGGTTGCTCTCGAGGTAGGCGCGTGGGTTCTCGATGGAGTAGCGGACGCCCGCCTGGGCGGCGAGGTTCACAACGACGTCGAAGCCGTTCTGGGCGAACAGCCGCTCGATGAGGGCGGCGTCGCACAGGTCGCCGCGCACGAAGGTGAAGCGGCCGTCTGTGTCGGCCTCGGCCAGCATGCGCAGGCGGGCGTCCTTGATGCCGGGGTCGTAGTAGCTGTTGAGGTTGTCGAGACCGACGACAACGTCATCGGTCTCCTCGAGCAGCTTCTTGACGAGGAATGCGCCGATGAAGCCGGCGGCTCCGGTGACGAGTACTTTATTTGACATATCGCTCCTTTGGACGATCGAAATAACTAGTTGCGAATTGAAAGTACTGATTTGAGAAATGATGAAAATGAATCTATGTAATTGTCTGACTCAAAGAGCTTTAAAGCCTTTTCTAGTGCAGCTCGTTTCATGCTGGTCAACTCATGGTCACTCAAATTGCATGCGCTTGTGATTCCGTCTAGAAGAGCTTGATTGCTTAAATCAGGAATAACAATTCCGTCAATCATATTCTCGAGAATAAGATCGGCTCCTCCGACCGCGTTGCATAACATCGGAACACCGTTCGACATGCACTCAGCGAATTTTGTTGAAAATCCGGCGCGAGAATATAAATCAGGAGTTCTAAATAGAATTCCAAAGTCAGATTCTTGCAGCATTTTGATTACGCTGTCATGGGAAACACGACCGTGAAAATGAACCTTATTTGATCTGGCAATGTTTCCCATTAAACTGGCTGCCTGGTTTAAATCAATTCCAATTACATCGAGTACTGGTTGAGTGATTGCAGGAATAGCGTCATTACTTATAAGCGAAATAAACTCTGTAAGTGAGTCTTTTCCCCCAGCGGGAGAACCTGCATAGACAAACTTGGTTATAGTTCTCCGCTTCAATCCTTCTAGAAAGCAAGGGTCACTAAGTGAGTCTCCGGCCCTATTTAAGGGTGGTAAATAAAAAACCTTTGGATATCCTTGGGAGGAGTAAAGTGAATCGAAATGTTTCTTAAAAAAGGGCGAGATTGCGATAACTCCATCTAGCAATCTGTCCACTTCAGCCACCCGTTTAGAACGAGATTTCTCCACAAGCCAAGCAGCTAAATCTCCTGTAAATTTCGGAGTAAACCAATCGGTCTCATCAACGATTACGGGAACGTTAAAATCATGGCAATGATCTAAAACCCGTTTTGCAAGCTTATGTTGTATCCCGTAATAAATAACCAAGTCGGGCTGTATTTGATCGAAACATCGAGTGAAGGCTTTAAAGCTGAAGGAAGAAGAGATCCGCTCGTAATACTTTTTGGCTATTTGATGGTGCCCGAATTTCACCTCATACGGAAAATCAAAGGGATAGTCGTAATTACTGCTTATGGCGTTGGATGACGGCTCAATTATTCCAGCAAGAACAAAATGGACGTTGAAGCCACATTTAACCAGCAAATCGGAAATTGCGAAAGCATGTTTTGTAGGAGCATTATCCCCCGGAATTGATTGAACTAAATATAAAACCTGTTTATTCATTCTGTAGTTCATTCCTGATCGATTCATTAATGCCGTTAACAAAAAACGGTTAATTCCGACGAAGGGACAATTTGTCCATAAGCAAATTAAATCCTTCGATATTCATCAGCTTAGATAGCACGATGTAACACCCTAAGGATCCGAGAGGGGCAACGATTAACGAAATAAGATTCCCGTTTGAAATGTGGATTAATAATAATGCGATCACCACGGAAAACAATGTGGCAATTGACGGCTTAAGAACGTCAATAAGCTGCTCAAATATGCCATAGCCGAGCACTTTTTTATTCGGGGTCATGTTAATTAACATTGAGACAAATCCGCAAAAGGCACTTGAAAGGGAGATCGCAAATACACCAAAAGGAATCGACATAATTAAAACGATGAACGAAATAGCTTTCTTAATGACCTCAAGCTTAAAACAAAGGGCGCCTTGACCTGCTGCTTTAAGTGCCTGCCAATTCATAGATTGGAGGGGCTGAAATAGATAGAACAAGCACGCAACTTGAAGATACGGGACGCATTCCGCCCATTTTTGACCCAAAAGAACAAGAACTAGAGGATGCGCACACGCAGCCAAAATTCCCATCATGGGGAAAACGAGATAGGCAGAAAGCTGCATCGCTTTTCTAAGAACTGATTTGAGCGCGTATTGGCTGTCTTTCTTTTCAGCCATAAGAGGCAACATTACATTACTAATTGGAGTGTTTAAGTTGCCTACAATTAAAGCCGGGAATTGGTTGCCGCGATTAAAGAAAGCCAAGTCTGCGGAGGAATAGAATTTGCCGATGACTAAAGAACGACCTTCTGTATAAATAGAATTAATAAGATTGGCACTTGTAAATTGTATTCCAAGGGGCAACAGCTCTCTTGCTGAACCAACCACGAATTTTAGTCTAGGCGTCCATTTTGTTAACCAAGCCATTAGTACCGTTGTCATCAGAACTGTAAGTATCTGCTGAATGATTAGCGCATAAATACCAAAACCCAACATTGCAGCTACGATAGCTGCTAATCCTGAGATCAAGGAGCTGAGGAACGATGCAGAAAATTGCAATCTAAATAAAAAGTTCTTTGCAATATAGGCTTTTTGAATTGCATTCAGTGCCGAAAGAGGAAGACGTAATGCCAGAACCCTTAGATAAAGACATATATTTGCATTTCCATAGAAGTCCGCAATGCTTGGAGCCGAAAAAAATATCAATACATATAAGATGCTCGACAATGCAATTGAACATGACAACATTGTCGAGTAGTCAATTTGATTGATATCAGACTTTTGTATCAGCGCTTCGCCAAGTCCATTTGTGACGAGCACGTCTGCCAAATTTGTAAATACAAGCAACAGCGAAAGCGTACCGTAATCACTCGGGGACAGCAAACGCGCCAAAATTAGGGAAATAACAAATAGGGTACCTTGCGTGGCAAATCTCTCACCTATTGCCCAAAACATACTGGTTGCAGCCTTGTTCGAAGCCATTATTTTTCACCATCCGCATTGCGCATACGATTAGATCTTTCTGGTTCTATGTTGTTTAGGGCAAAACCAAAGGATGAAAATAGAAGCACGACCCCGACATTAATTGTGTAAGAGTAGTAAGTTGATAATCCCAGAATCGCCATGAGATAAAAGAGGGCAACAAATTTGCACTGGCTATTTTTGGAAGAACCAAATAGGCATCGCAACAGTACGTACAAAAGCGGAACAACGGCTAAAACGCCAAAATGAAACATCAAATAAATTATTTGATTATCGAAAAAAGGATAATTTGAATTCGTGCCATATCTATATCCAGCGCTAATTCCGTTGCCGAATATAAGCGATGCCGGTTCAACCTGGCTATAGAAAATATCATATTGGTTAGACCGTGTATCTTCTCCGATTCTGTTTAAAAACGAATCAAGAACTTCAGGATAGATCAACGACAATGCCAAAAGTGCCGTTCCAGTTGCAAAAATAACAATTACTGTTCGTTTAAAAACTTTGTCAATTCCTTTAGCCATAAAAGTTGCAACAAGCATGACTAGCATTGGTTGGATTAACCAACTTCTGGTTGCCAGCATTAATGCGGTGATGCAGGCCAGGATGCCTATACCCATCGTAATAAAATAGGCGTGTTCATCATTAGATTTAAGCACCACGGTTGACCAATATAAACTGATGCCAAATGCAAAATAGTCCCTCGCAGGACACCATCCGATATAAGATCCAAAGCCACAAAGATATTTAAATTTAATAATTGATGCTAGTGAGGCGATAAAACAAATCAATGATAGCAGCGGGACCCATTCTTTAATCAACTGCTCGATTCTTGGATCCTCTGATAATAGGTAGAATAGAGGAATGATAAATACAGTGGTTGGAACATTTCCAAAGAGCACGCTGGTTAAGTCGCCCGCATTATTGACTACGGCCATTAAGCTATAAATTATTAGTCCAAAAACTGAACAAGATATAAGGAGCCAATTAGCTTTTCGTGATTTACTAATTGCACGCAACAAGAGAATCGAAAAGCTGATCTGTTGAATCAAATCAAATAAAGAAGCAAAGCGTCCGTTTGAAGTACTGAATGCAAAGCGGTTAACTTCCCAGTCAGTAGCAAGCGAGTATGATGACCCCAAATCTCGAAGAAAGGGAACCATGAGGCCGGAAATCACTGCTATTGCTAACAACAGGTCAGTGATTCTTCTATTTTGATTGTATTGGTTTAACTGATATTGCAATTCTGTTTTCCTTATTGGAGACGTTTGGGCGAATCTATTTAAAGAGAAGATTTGCCCATTCATTGCCAATAGTTTCTAAAGAAAGGGACTGCCTTAACATCAGGGCATTATTAGACAGTCGATTCGAGTATGATTGATCTTCGACGATCCTGTTGAACGCTTCGCTCTCAGCAAGATCGTCATCAATATCGACCAAAATGCCGTTCTCGCCATTCCGAATAACTGCCTCTGCTCCACCGCCGCCACATTTGGTGCAAATTGTTGGAACCCCCATACACAAGGACTCAAGCATAGAATTAGATAGGCCCTCGAACTTTGATGACATTACAAAAGCCGATGCAGTTCTAATGTGCATAAGAACGTCAGAAGAAAAGCCCATAAATTTAATTGAATCATCCATGTCAAGGCTATGAACAAGGTTTTCTAGTTCTGATTGAAGGCTTCCCTTGCCAAAGATTTCAAGAATATATTCAGGGTGTTTTTTATGAAACAGCGCAAATGACCTGATTGTCATCGAGTGATTTTTTTGAAGTTCAAGACGTCCCGCTGTGACGATTGCTTTTCTTCTAAGCCCAGAATACGGTTCAGGAAGTTCACTAGATATTGGATTTAAGATGATTTTTGAATTCGCCTGAAGGTATCTCGGCATTAAACTTGCCTGGCTTTTTGTCTGAAACACAATTGCATCGGACCTTCGATACAACATGTTTCTAATGAATGGGAGGATCTTATTGCCAGGAAAATCATATCTCGGATCGTTTCGCACCGAAACAATAACCCTATTTGGAAGTCCAATAGTCGCGATAAGCGTATACATGTTTTGATGAGGTAAAAAGGAAATTACCGTAGCGTTGGGCCGCTCGGAAATAAAACGTCGTATAAGCTTAATTTGGTCGAATGGCTTGAGCGTAGCGCTTGCAAACTCAGAACGCACCTCGACTCCTTCGGGAACATCGTATTCAACAACGTTACTTTTAGTCAGGAGATAGGTAAACCTAATACCATGAGCAGCGAAGTACGACGCGAGCGCAAGCGAGACGCGCTCGGCCCCGCCACCCATCAGGGAAGGGTGAACAAAAACAATATGCCCAGCTTCATGTGTTAACTTATTTGAATTCAATTTAATCCTCTAATTACCGCTGGTAGCATTGCAGTAGATGTCGAGTATTTCGCTCAAGAGTAGATTGATATCGAATGAGCTGAGTATCTTTTTTCGGGCCAAAGTTCCCATTTCTTTTCTAAGCTCGCTTGATTCGAGAAGATGACTCAATGCAACGGCCAGAGCTTGATGGTTATCAACCGGAATCAGAACCCCATCAACACCATCATTAATTACTTGAGGAATTCCGCCAACGGGAGTGGCGACAGTTGGAATTCCTCTAGCCATGGCTTCAAGAACGCTCATGGGGAGCCCCTCGTTTTTGGAGGGGAGGCAGTACACCGCGGCACGCTCAAAGAGCTCTTCGCGTTCTGTGCCCGCGACCCAGCCGTGGAACTCGCAGCGGTCGGCAATACCGAGCTCTGCCGCAAGAGATTTATTCTTTTCGACCTCTCCGTCTCCGCCGAATACGACCTTGGTGCCGGGAAAACGCGACAGGATTTCTCTTGACGCGCGCAAGAGCACGTCAGGGCTCTTGCGCGCGTCAAGACGTCCTAAAAAAAGGACGTCTTGACGCGAACAAGGTGAGCACGGCTGGTCTGGAACTTTGACACCGTTATGAACAACGTCAATCTTCTCCAGGTCGCAAACGTTTTTTGAAAAGTAGTCGCGCCACTCTTCCGACAGAACCACAACTCGGTCGGCGATACTAAAGGTCTTTCTTACATCACGACGGTAGGGATCTCCGCCCTCTTCGAAAGCCTTCTTAAACTCGCCATCGTGATCGTGGAGTATTACGTACTTGCCTGCTTTATGGGCCATACGAGCCATAATTGACTTACGTTTGTAGGAGCCACGGGCGCTAATGTGTAAATGAATGATGTCATAGGATGGCATGATCATCGCATAGCGAATCAACGCTCGGGAAAATGCGACGGATTTACCGAGCTTTGAGGAACCGATGCCCGTCCCCAGGTACTCAAAGGCATCGCATGCCTCAGGGAGACCTGCGTCTAGATAACCTTTCACGACTGAGACAATTCCGCCGTGAAGAGAGAGATCGGGTCCGACCATCAACACCTTTGCATGGACGTGCGGATAACCTTTAGTCATTGATTTCCTCTTACCGAAAGCTTAGACGGCGAGCTGGAAGCCCCCCCCAGATTGAAAACTCCGGGCCAACGTCTTTTGTCACTACCGCACCGGCAGCAATCACACAATGGTCGGCAATTCTAACGCCCTTAAGAATCGTTACGCCGCTGCCAATCCATACATCATTGCCGATCACGACATCTTGGTCATTCTCTGGAAGCTTGTCCGACTCATCAAGCGTCATCATGGGTCGGTCAAGAACATCTGTACGATGGTCTCCAGTAATAATTGTGAGATGAGGGCCGCTCATGACGTAATTGCCGATATGAATCTTCGCACGGGTCGTCAGAAAAGTTGCTCCTGGGCCAATATATACATCATGTCCCATGTAAATATTTTCAATCCCCTGAATTTCGCTACGACGACCGATGGTTACGTTTTTACCGCATGATGCAAAGGAGCGTCGTAGGGCAGGAAGCAAGAGCAATTTGTTATAAGCTCGCGAGATACCATCAAGCAATCTGTACCCAGCGCCCATGGCTAAGATTTCCTCCACACCATCTTGTCCACGACGCCTGTGTAGCTCTGGATGATCTTGACCACCTTGGTGGACACGTTCTCGTCGGCGTAGTCGGGAACGGGTGCCTCGGGCAGCGACCCCTCCGCGTCGAGCTCGACGGCCGTGTGGACGGCCTGCAGCAGGCCCCTCTCGGAGATGCCGGCGAGGGTGAAGCAGGCCTTGTCCAGCGCCTCGGGGCGCTCGGTGGAGGTGCGGATGCACACTGCCGGGAACGGGCGGCCGACGCTCGCGAAGAAGCTGGACTCCTCGGGCAGGGTGCCGGAGTCGGAGACCACCGCGAAGGCGTTCATCTGCAGGCAGTTGTAGTCGTGGAAGCCCATGGGCTCGTGCATGCGCACGCGCGGGTCGAGCTCGAAGCCGGTGGCCTCCAGGCGCTTGCGGGAGCGCGGGTGGCAGGAGTACAGGATCGGCATGTCGTATTTCTCGGCCAGCGCGTTGATGGCGGTGAACAGGCTCGTGAAGTTCGCCTCGGTGTCGATGTTCTCCTCGCGGTGGGCGGAAAGCAGCATGTACTTCTTCGGCTCCAGGCCGAGCTCGGTAAGGACGTCACTCGCCTCGATCTTGCCCAGGTTCGCGCGCAGGACCTCTGCCATGGGAGATCCCGTGACGTAGGTGCGCTCCGGGGCGCAGCCGGTGTCCTTCAGGTAGCGGCGGGCGTGCTCGGAGTAGGCCAGGTTGACGTCGGAGATCACGTCGACGATGCGGCGGTTGGTCTCCTCTGGCAGGCACTCGTCCTTGCAGCGGTTGCCCGCCTCCATGTGGAAGATGGGGATGTGCAGGCGCTTTGCCGCGATGGCGGACAGGCAGCTGTTGGTGTCGCCCAGGATCAGAAGGGCGTCGGGCTTGACCTGGACCATCAGCTTGTAGCTCGCGGCGATGATGTTGCCCACGGTCTCGCCCAGGTCGGCGCCCACGGCGTCCAGGTAGACGTCCGGGTCGGCAAGCTCCAGGTCGCGGAAGAAGATGCCGTTGAGCGTGTAGTCGTAGTTCTGGCCGGTGTGCGCCAGCAGGCAGTCGAAGTGGCGGCGGCACTTCTTGATGACCTCGGACAGGCGGATGACCTCGGGGCGGGTGCCCACGATGATGAGCAGCTTCAGGCGGCCGTCGTCCTCGAATGCGATATCGGAATAGTCCTTGCCCATGCGGCTAGACCTCCTCGTAGTAGGTGTCGGGGTTCTCGGGGTCGAAGGGCTCGTTGGCCCACATGACCGTCACGAGGTCCTCGGTGTCGGACAGGTTGGTGATGGAGTGCGTGTAGCCCGGGATCATCTCCACGGCGCGCATATCCGGGCCGGAGACGGTGTACTCGTCGACGGGGAACGGGTTTCCATCGGAGTCCTCCCCCACCCTCCTCAGCTTGATGCTCGCGGTGCCGGAGACCACCAGGAACCTCTCCCACTTGCTCATGTGCCAGTGGTTGCCCTTGGTGATGCCGGGCCTCGAGACGTTGATCGAGACCTGGCCGCGCTCGGGCGTGCGCAGGAACTCCGTGAACGAGCCGCGCGCGTCCGTGTTGGGCTTCAGGCCGTAGGCGAAGTTGCCCGGCTCGTAGTAGGACAGGAACGTGCTCCACAGCTTTTTGGAGAAGGAGCCCTCGGAAAGGTCGGGCACCGACGGCGTCTCGCGGCTGTCACGGAAGCAGTCGAGCAGGTGGACGATCTCGCCCAGGGTCTTAACATCGGTGTCGGGGACGTAGCAGAACCCGTCGCCGTCGACGCGCTCCAGCCCGTCGTATCCGCAGCGGTGCTCACGCCCCAGCAGGGCGCCCAGCATCTCGCCGACCAGGTCGTCGATGTAGAGGAGCTCCAGCTCCACGGAGGGGTCGTTCACAGCGTAGGGGCGGCCGTTGGCGATGGCGTCGCAGAAGGTGGCGACGGCGGAGTTGTAGCGCGGGCGGCACCACTTGCCGTAGAGGTTGGGGAAGCGGTAGATGAGCACCGGGGCGCCCGTGCGTCCGGAGTACTCCCGGAACAGGCCCTCCCCCGCCAGCTTGGACTCGCCGTAGACAGAACCCTCGAAGCGGCCCGAGAGGCTCGCCTGCGCGGAGCTGGAGAGCATGACGGGGCATCTGTTGCCGTGGCGCTCCAAGGTGTCCAGCAGCGTGGAGGCGAACCCGAAGTTGCCCTCCATGAACTCGGACTGGTCCTTGGGGCGGTTGACGCCGGCCAGGTTGAAGACGAAGTCCGCGCGGGAGCAGTAGTCCTCCAGCTCGGCGGGCGCCGAGTCGAGGTCGTACTCCATGACCTCGAGGGGAAGGAGTTGCTGGTATTTGGCGCGGCGGTCCTTGCCGTCCCTTATGTTCTTGAGGGCGCAGCAGAGGTTCCTGCCCACGAACCCCTTCGCGCCGGTGACGAGGACGCGCACCCTACTGCACCGCCTCGTGCTCGCGGCCCTCGAGCGCCAGCTGCACGTACTCGGCGGTCTTGATCTTGGCGATGGTGCCAGCCACGTCGAGCCTCTCGGTGTTGTGGGAGGTGTAGGACTCGTCGGCCTGGGTCTCCACCTCGCCGTCGACGACGAACTTGTCGTAGTTCAGGTCGCGCGAGTCGCAGGCGACGCGGTAGTAGCCGCCCATGTCCTCGGCGCGCAGGCGCTCCTCGCGGGTCATGAGGGTCTCGAAGAGCTTCTCGCCGTGGCGGGTGCCGATGACCTGCGTGCCCACGCGGCCGAAGACCTCCTGGACGGCCTCGGCGAGGTCGCCGATGGTCGACGCCGGCGCCTTCTGGATGAACAGGTCGCCGGGGGGGGCGTGCTCGAAGGCGAACGGCAGCAGGTCGACCGCCTCGGCCAGGTTCATGAGGAAGCGGGTCATGCTCGGATCGGTGACGGTCAGCGGCTCCCCCTTGCGGATGCGGTCGATGAACAGCGGGATGACGCTGCCGCGCGA
>DBFDVR010000055.1:0-3048 GCA_048321375.1 Collinsella sp. | reverse complement strand
CCCGCCCCAGCCCTTTGCGCCATTCCGCGCAACCGAGCGCGATTCTCAGGCACTTCAGGCAAGGAACACGGTGAACGACCGACCTCTCGTCATAGGCAAAGGAACGAAGCAACGCCGCGACAAATACAGGTGGCGCTACCGTCACAGCCTCGGCAAGGATCCGGTCACGGGCAAATACCGCTATTCGCCGTGGCAGACCATACATACCACCAAAAGCCGAGAGGTCGACGCCGCACTCGAAGCCTACAAGGCAGAACTCAACAGCGGCACCTACGTCCAAAAATCGAGGGACACCGTCGGCTCGTACGCAAAAAAGTTCCACGACAACCGCGAAGGAACCATCACGCCGCTCGCCTACTCGACATCCTACTCAATCGAGAACCGGACGCGCACATTACATGCGTGATGCTCATGCTCGACACCGACATGAGAAGGGCAGAAGCCCTCGGGATGACGTGGTCCGATGTCTCCGTCGAGAACAGAAGCATCCTCATTGAGCAGCAGTTCGCGGCCGATCGAAGCGTTCGCTCGCCCAAAAGCAAGAAAAGCGTGCGGAGGATCTCGATAAGCGAGACGCTGACGTCGTATCTCGAATTCTGGAAAAAGGAGCAGGCCCGCGAAATGGAAGCCTTCGGCCTGGAACAAGTCAAAGGCACTCCGCTCGTCCACTCATTCGAACGAACGAAAGACAGGCATCCCCAAGTCAACTTCATGGACCTGAATGGGTTTTCGCGCTGGTTCAGAAACTTCAGCGTCGAGAACGGGTTCGGCAAGTTCGAAGGCGTTCGAACATACCATTATGTGAAGGAAACTGTCGACGGGGAAACGATTTCGAAGCGTTATGAGCATAAAGAGTGGCTCGAATTGAGGGATTACCTCAGGAAGCATCCCAAGGTTCGCGAGGCGAGGCATATCAGCACATATGAGAGCGAGCACCTTCCTTACGGATATTCGGGCCTATCGAGCCACACCGCTACTGCCGCTACTGCCCGCTACTGCCCGCCAGCTTCCGAACCAGCGGGCGGTAGCAGCACCCCGAACATCTCGCCGACAGCGCAGAGAGTCGTCGACCTGGCGGCCAAGGCCGACATCGAGGACGTGATGCTGTGCGACCTGCCCGGCGTCCTGTCCTTCCTAGGGCTGCCACCTGAGACGGAGATGCCGCCGGGCAACAAGGGGAAGACGAAGCTCAAGAAGCTCTACAGGAAGGTGGCGCCGAACAAGGCATACCACTCCGGCGAGCGCGCCAAGGATTTGATCTCGCACCTCGACATGGCAGAGATCAGGGCATCGGCGCCCGTCCCGCTCGGAGAGATAGACAGAGCGGTCGTAAGCGGCTGATGTAACTTCTGACACCCTAGAACTTACATCGAGCCCCGATTCGAGCTCGGGGCTCTTTTCGTCTAGATTGGGGACGCATGGCCGGACGAAAACAATTTGCGTCTGGTAATAAGCGTACGAAAGCGCAATTTACGTCTTAATTCCGTACGCAAATCAAGACGAAAATCGTTTACGTCTGCTTTAATCCGTACGAAAACGGTTTTCGTCTTGCAGGGCAGTTGCCGTTTCTACAGTTCAACTTCCAGTTCGGCTTTGTGCTCGTAGAGGTAGTCGCGCATGTAGGGGATGGCAAATGAGACCTTGCCGTACGAGGGAGCCTCGATAATCGATTCTCTTAACAGGCGGCTGCGGACGGAACTCACCTGTTGAGGCGTTTTGTTTAGGGCATCGGCAACCATGCTGGTCGAGCTCGTCTGCCCCAAAGACGCCATGCTCAGCAGATAAGCGATGCACGTGGGCGGAATGCGCTGCAGCGCGGGCTCAATCACCATGGCGCAGAAGCGTTCGCGTGCCGTTGCAATGCCACGCTCGGCTTCTTCTTCTCCAATAATCGTTGTATGTGCGCGTCTTGCCAACTGCCATGCGTAGTATCCAACGAGTTGGATCATGAAAGGATAGCCCTGCGTTGCCTCGGCAAGTTGGCCGGCAATACCTGGCTGCAACTCCATGCCAGACGCTTCAATGGTTTCCTCGAGGGAGTACGACACTTCGGTTACTGCCACAGCCTTCAGGTCAAAGGGGAGGGCGCGGCGCAAAAACGCAAGTGTCTTTCCGTTGATGATGCTTTCAATCATCGAAGGCAGCCCAGCAAAAACAAAGGCTATATCAAGGTCTTCGCCGATAACCTGCTGAATCGCAATGGAGAGCGTTCGGACCTCATCGAGCTCTGCGTCTTGAACCTCGTCGAGAGTGATGAGCAGGCCATTTCCATTCTTGGATATTGTCTGTCTCATGGCGTCGCGTAGCGATGGACCGATTCGCTCAATGTCTATGCTGCCGATGGATATGCCAGCTACGGTGGGCTCAAATCTGGCGTGTTTGGCCTGGAATTTGGGCTGCAGCTGTTCGAGAATGCGTTGGCAAAGTCCCTCGGTTGCGACCTCTTTTATGACCGTCCAGCCACGGCTTTGCGCCAAACGTGAGCACTCGTCAAGGAGGACCGTCTTGCCCGTTCCACGGACGCCGGCTATGCGCATTAGGCGCCCCGGGGCACCAGGCCCGTTGACGAGGCCCTCATTGAATTCTTCGAGCACATCTTCGCGGCCGATAATCGTGGGAGGTGTTTTACCTGCTGTGGGCTTAAAAGGGTTTGTTTGCATGTGAGCCACCTTTGCTCAAGATATAGCAAGATATAGCAAAGTATAGCAAGATATAGCAAAGTATAGTGAGATATAGCAAAGTAAGCGCTACTCGCGGGTTTTGCGGTGGTGCTATTTTCCAAATGCCGCGCGGATAAAGCGCTGGTCGAACAGCTTGTTGGCAACTCACGAGGGCTCGGGGTGCCAATTTGGGATGGAGTGGTGCTGTGCCACGAATAGGGCCTATCTACTACGTTTAAGCCGCAGAGGTCAACCATAGCCGGCTTTTTCGAAAATCGGCAAGATTTCTACCTGCACTGATAATTGTTCTCGGGGGAAGCGGGCACTGCGGGGCGCGGCAACGGCGCGCGATTTCCGCGTCGCAGCGCTACCCTGATGCTGAATGCCG
>DBFDVR010000054.1:0-5534 GCA_048321375.1 Collinsella sp. | reverse complement strand
CCGCTCTTCTTCTTTCCGGACATGCCGTCCTCCGATCTCCCGGGGCCGGCCGATCCGGCCCTCAGGGTATCGGGTTCCCACATTCATCCGCACATGTACGGATGAATGTGGGAGGTGTTCGGATAAAGTTGATAATCAAGGTATCGGAGAAAAAATACCGTTCGCCGGTCATAATGATTGTTCCGGCTTTGGGCTTGTCTATAATAACCCCCGTAAAAGAAATGCGGAAGGTTACCGAGTCCCCTCGGACGTGGGCCTAACCAAAGTCTTAGAACGGGTGTGTCTCAATGGGTGCATTCGATTGATTTTGGTTGGGCTATATTTATGAAGGGACATGTCACCATGGGTTTCTTTTCTCGCCTAATGGGTGGTTCGGATAAGCAGGCGACTGCGGCTTCCGAGTTCGAAATCCTCGCTCCCGTTTCCGGCGAGCTTGTTAATCTAGAAAAAACCAATGACCCCGCTTTTAGCAGCCGTGCAGTGGGCGATGGCGTTGCCGTGGTTCCCCAAGAGGGAACGGTGTGCGCTCCTGTTTCCGGTACCGTCGCCGCTCTGTTTCCGACTGAGCACGCGCTGGGCATCATGTCCGATAACAGCTCTGCTCAGGTGATGCTGCATATCGGAATCGACACTGTTAAACTTGAGGGCAAGGGCTTCCATGCGCTTGTTGCCCAGGGTGATCACGTTGACGCGGGCCAGCCCCTCGTCGAGGTCGATTTCGACGTGGTTCGCGCTGCCGGCTTTGATCCCACGGTCTTCGTTATCGTGTGCGAGCGTTCGGAGAACTCGACTCTTCGTGAGCATGCTTCCGGCCCTGTTGCTGTTAAAGAGCCTGTCGTCTGGCTTTCCGAGTAAATTCTTGTGGTGGGTACCGTGGTTATCAAGCGAGTTTTTAACAACAACGTCGCAATGGTCACTTCGGACGATGGCTCCGAGCTCATCGTCATCGGTCGAGGCCTCTGCTTTGGCCGTCATGCCGGCGATGCCATCGACGAGGCGTCGATCGAAAAGACCTACGCGTTGCAGGAGGGAACTTCTCAGGACTCGCGTACGATTGACCGCTTGGCACATCTTTTGGAGTCCATCCCCACCGTCAACCTCGTGATTTCCGAGGAAATCGTTCAGATGCTTCGTCGAGAGCTCAATGCCGACATCAACGATAAGATTCTCATTGCTCTCGCAGACCATATCAGCCTTGCTTTGGAGCGCGAGCGCAAGGGCGTCCCCTGTGAGAATCCGTTGCTACTCGAGATCCAGCAGTTCTATCGCAAGGAGTACGCGCTTGCGGGCCGTGCGCTGCAGATTATCAAGGAGTATATGGGCATCCAGATGAGCGAAGAAGAGCAGGGTTTCATTACGCTGCATATCGTCAACGCCACCATGCCGCAACGCTCCGATCGTCTGATTGTTTCGGTCCAGCTTGTTCGCGACGTGCTCGCGATTGTTTCTGAGCGCTATGCTACGACCCTCGATGACACCTCGCTGCCTTACGAACGTTTCGTTCGTCACCTGCAGTTTTTCGCACAGCGAGCGCTCGATCCTACGGCCGGGCAAATCAACGGAGACGCGCTGTTCCGAATCGATGAAACGGCGTATCCGTGTGCATTCTCGTGCGCGGACGCCATAGCCGCTCACTTGTCGTCTATCTATAACGTTGTCGTTACCGATGCCGAAAAGAGTTATCTCGCATATCACATTGTTAACCTGCTTGGAGAACCTGGTCTCTAGGCATAACGTGCCCACACATCGATTGATATAAGGCAAGGCTCACGGTCTTGTCTAGGGCACATCTGTCTTAATTTGCGGAAAAGGAAGGGGAGTACCGCTATGACCGCAAAAAAGAAGTTCAATTTCAAAGCGCCGTTGGAGGTGTTCGCGAAGTCGATCGTCCAGCCGATGATGTATCTCTCGGTTGCCGGCATCCTGCTCATCGTGGGCATTATTCTGACCAACAAGACCATCTGCGCTTTGGTCCCCGTACTGGGCTCCGGTCCGTTCCAACTTGTGGGCGCCGTTGTCTATCAGTCGCTGATGTTTATCATCAACAACCTCTCGATTCTGTTCTGCGTGGGCATCGCCGGCGCCATGGCAAAGAAGAACAAGGGTCATGCTTCGCTGATCGCCCTGATGTCGTTCTTCCTGTTCCTGCAGGCTAACAACATCGTGCTCAACGCCACCGGCTCTCTTGCCGATGCGAGCGGCATGCTCGGTCTTACCGGAACCGGCCAGGCCACCGTTATGGGCATCCAGGTACTCGATACTGGCGTGTTTGGCGGCATCATTCTCGGTTGCATCACCGGTGCCGTGTTCAACAAGTACTCGAACAAGCAGTTCCCCATTGCCCTTTCGATGTTCTCGGGCGTTCGCTTCCCGTTCCTGATTATGATCATCATCTCCTGGATCATGGGCGCTGGCTTCTGCATCGTTTGGCCTCCGGTTCAGGGCGCCATCTCCTCCGTTGCCGGCATCATTAAGGAGTCGGGCAACATCGGTCTGTTTATCTACGGCATGCTCAACAAGCTGCTCGTTCCCACCGGTCTGCACCACCTCATCTACACCCCGTTCCAGTTCTCCGATGTGGGTGGCACCCTGACACTGGGCGATCAGGTTATCGCCGGCGCCTACCCCATCCGTGTCGCCGAGATGGCAATGACGGGCCAGCCCTTCTCCGATAGCACCTACTTCAACAGCTACACCTTCAACAACCTGTGGCCCTACATCGGTATCGGTCTCGCCTTTATCGTCACCGCTTACAAGGGGAACAAGGATAAGACCAAGGCCGTTATCATCCCGCTGATCATCACCGCCGTGCTCTCCTGTGTCACCGAGCCCATGGACTTCCTCTTTGTCTTTGCCGCTCCCGTGCTCTTTGTCGTTCACTCGGTTCTTTCCGGCATCTTCCTGGTCCTGCTCAAGGTCCTCTCCGTGCCCGCTTCGACTGCAGGCGGCATCATCAACATCGTGGTTTCCAACCTGGTCCTCGGTGTCGACAAGACCAACTGGCCGGTTATGCTGGTGCTTGGAGTCGTCAACGCCGCTCTGTACTTCTTCCTCTTCACCTTCCTTATTAAGAAGCTCAACCTCCACACGCCTGGTCGCGAGGAGGAGTCCGAGCTCGCCGAGTCCGTTGCCGAGGGCGAGGCCGCCGCGTCTGTCGCGGTGAAGCAGGGCGCTGTTGCCGCGGCTCCCGCAGAGGGCGTCGATGCAGGTATTGCCGACCTGGTCGCAGGTCTTGGTGGCAAGGACAACATCGAGGAGCTCGAGAACTGCTTTACGCGTCTCCGCGTGAACGTTAAGAACCCGGACCTCATCAATGAGGACCTCATCAACCACGTGCCCAACAGCGGCATCAACCGCAACGGCAATAATATCCAGATCATCTTTGGCATGAAGGTCGCCGAGATGCGCGACAAGGTCGAAAACGCAATTGAGAAGGAGCAGTAAACAATGATCATTACTCTGTGTGGTGGCGGATCCACCTTTACCCCCGGCATCGTCAAGTCCATCGCCCTGCGCAAGGACGAGCTCGACGTTGACGAGATTCGTCTGTACGACATCAACGAGGAGCGCCAGCGCAAGATCGGCGTGCTCGTGGACTGGATTTTGCACGAGGACCTCGGCCTGGACATCAAGCTCACGGTGACCACCGACAAAAAGACGGCTTTTACCGACGCGAGCTTCGTGTTTGCCCAGATGCGCGTGGGCGGCTACGCTATGCGCGAGCAGGACGAGAAGATTCCGCTGCGTCACGGCTGCGTGGGTCAGGAGACTTGCGGTTGCGGCGGTCTTGCCTACGGCATGCGCACCATCTTCCCCATGGTCGAGCTGATCGATGACGTTGAGAAGTACGCCAAGAAGGACTACTGGATTCTCAACTACTCCAACCCTGCCGCCATCGTCTCCGAGGGCTGCCGCGTGCTGCGTCCCAACGCTCGTATCATCAACATCTGCGACATGCCGATCGCGATCATCGACGTGGTTTGCGCCGCGCTCGATATCGACAAGAAGGATGTCGAGTACGATTACTTTGGCCTCAACCACTTTGGTTGGTTCACCTCGATCCGCCACAAGGGCGAGGAGGTGCTCCCGCAGCTGCGCGAGTACATCAAGGAGCATGAGATTCTGCTGCCCGACTCTTACCTCAAGGGCATGGGCTCGCTCATGGCAAAGAAGCCCGAGGAGGCCGTCGACGAGCACCCCGAGCAGAACCGCCACACCAAGGGCAGCTGGTACTACGTCTGGAAGGGCGAGTACGAGATCATGGAGTGCTTCCCGGAGTACCTGCCCAACACGTATCTGAACTACTACCTGCAGCAGAAGGAGTTCGTCGAGCACTCCAACCCCGAGCGCACCCGTGCTAACGAGGTTGAGGAGACGCGTGAGAAGAACCTCTTTGATGGTATCGACCATTACGAGAAGACGGGCGAGATCGACGAGAGCACGTTCTATGCGGGCAGCCACGGCGACTGGATTGCCGATCTGGCTATCGCTCTGAAGAACGACACCAAGCAGCGCTTCCTGGTCATTTGCGAGAACAAGGGCGCCATCCCCAACATGCCCTACGACGCTATGGTCGAGCTGCCTGCCTACATTGGCAAGAACGGCCCCGAGGTCATCAGCCGCGACAACATTCCGCTGTTCCAGCAGGGCCTCATGATGCAGCAGCTGAACTCCGAGAAGCTCATTGTCGAGGCTACGATCGAGGGTTCGTACGAGAAGGCGCTTAAGGCCTTTACGCTCAACAAGACCGTGCCGTCGATGAAGGTCGCCAAGGAGGTTCTCGACGACATGATCGAGGCCAACAAGGGTTACTGGCCCGAGCTTAAGTAAAAGCAACAGGGTCGCTGGCCGCATGCCTGAAGCAATGCCCCGCCCACGTGTGATTGCGTGGGCGGGGCATTGTCGTTTGGTAACGCGTTTTATCAAATATGGCATTTATCTGCGATAATGTTCATTTTCACCGCTGATGGTGACATTTCATACCGCCTGCCGAACTGCGTGGAGACCTAACAACTTTATAGGTCAGTGTTGTGCGTGTAGCAATTTCGCCCGGCCTCGCCTCCGGGCTGCCATGTGAGAGGGGATCTTATGGCTCGACTGCACGTAATGGAACGCAGCCACGCTCAGGCCGTCATGGACGACCTGCACGATGCACTCGGACGTCGTCTGGCGGTGAGTTCACTCGCCCCGTGCCCCGTCGAGTTTACGGCGGCGCTCGTCAACCTGTGCTCCACCCAGAGCTGCGGCAAGTGCACGCCCTGCCGCGTGGGCCTGAGCGCGCTGAGCGACCTGCTCGCCGATGTGCTCGAGGGCCGCGCCGACGAGTCCACGCTCAACTTGATTGAGCGCACGGCCCGCACCATCTACCTTTCGAGCGACTGCGCCATCGGCTACGAAGCTGGCGCCATGGCACTCACGGCCATTCGCGGCTTCCGCGACGATTTTGAGCACCACATCCGCGAGCACTCCTGCGGCTTTGACCGCGAGGCTCGCGTCCCGTGTGTCTCGGGCTGCCCGGCGCACGTCGACATTCC
>DBFDVR010000053.1:0-43552 GCA_048321375.1 Collinsella sp. | reverse complement strand
TGGGCCATGGCGACCACCCCTTCGACTCGAATTCTTGACGGCCTGAACAATCGTCAATATCGGTCGGAGGGGTGGCTTTGTAAAGCCGTTTGTCTCCACCCGCGTAGCGGGTGGTTTAAAGCTGGCCGCTGCGCGGCCAGCAGACTAAAGTCTTGAACAAAAGCGCGGCAAAAGGCCGCGCACCATCTCTATTCAGATCTATATTGCCCGTAACGACTGCGCCGAGGTAACGCAGGCCCGAGGGCGACCTTCCTTTCCGGCGCACTCCGCAGGACGAAAGAACCCCCGCCGCACGTAGTGCGCAGCGGGGGTTCTTTCATGTCCGAGGACGCGCCGGAAAGGAAGGTCGCCCTCGGGCCGGACATACAAGACAGCTTACGCGACGGTGTAAACCCAGTTGTGCTTATCCTCAACAGCACCAGACTGGATGCCCGTCAGAGTCTCGCGGAGCTTCTTCATCACAGGACCGATCTCGGTGTAGCCAGCCGGGAAGGTCACAGTCTCGTCGGCACCGTAGACCTTGTTGTCGATCTCGCCGACCGGGGAGATAACGGCAGCGGTGCCGCACAGACCGCACTCAACAAAGGTGCCGGCCTTGACCTCGGCCCACTCGACGGGACGCTGATCGACGGTCATGCCCAGGTCCTGAGCAACCTGAACGAGCGAACGACGGGTGATGGAGGGCAGGATGGAGTCGGTGTGCGACTGCGGAACGACGAGTGTGCCGTCCTCCTTCACGAACAGGACGTTGGCGCCGCCGGTCTCCTCGACATAGGTGCGGGACTCGGAGTCGAGATACAGGTTCTCGGCATAGCCCTCGCGGTGAGCCTCCATCGTGGGCTTAAGGGACATGGCGTAGTTGAGGCCGGCCTTGATGTTGCCGGTGCCGTGCGGTGCGGCGCGGTCGTACTCGGAAACGCGCAGCTTGACGGGCTTGAGGCCACCCTTAAAGTACGGACCGACCGGGGTCACGAGAATGCGGAACGTGTACTCAGGAGCGGGAGCCACGCCGATCACGTCACCGGAGCCGATCATAAACGGACGCACATACAGGGTTGCGCCAGAGCCGAAGGGCGGAACCCATGCGGCGTTGGCAGAGACGACCTGCTTGACGGCCTCGACAAACTTGTCCTTGGGGAACGGGGGCATCTCGAGGCGCTGCGCGGAGTTATACATACGCTCGGCGTTCATGTCGGGACGGAAGCAGACGATGCTACCGTCCTCGGCGGTGTAGGCCTTCAGGCCCTCAAAGACCTCCTGGCAGTAATGGAAGATGCCGCCGCACTCGGAGACATGCAGGGTGTGGTCGGTGGTCAGGCCGCCCTCATCCCACTCGCCATCCTTCCAATGGGCCTCGTAGCTGTAATCGGTCTTCATGTAGCCAAAGCCGAGGCTACCCCAATCGATATCCTTCTTCTCGACAGTCATATGTCGCTCCTTACATACACGGTTGCATACTCGCGAACCCGCACGCAAGGACCGAGGCCGACCGCGTCGCAACGTCGCACGCCCGGAGCGTAGAGCCGGACGGGACACGCGAACAGCATCAAAGCCGATGGTACGTCGATTCGCATGCACGAGATTGTACTCCGCACGCGCGTCGGATAAAACGTTTTTCTTTAACTAACTAAAGTATTTTCATTTGACCGAAGCTGAAGAGGCCCGCCACCGTAAGCGGTGACGGGCCTCAACGGCACGGTTTGCGCGCTGGCTCGAGCTACGCGTTCTATTTGCCCAGCTTGGCCTTAACCAGACCGACCACGGTCGGGATGATCGACACGGCAACGATGCCGATAATCAGCAGCTCAAAGTGCTCCTGCACAAAGGGAATGCCGCCAAAGAAGTAGCCCAGCAGCGTAAAGACCGTCGACCAGGTAATGCCGCCCAGCACGTTAAAGACGACAAAGTTGCGCCAGTGCATGCCGCCCATGCCAGCGATAAAGGGCACAAAGGTGCGGATAAACGGGAAGAAGCGACCCAGGAAGATGGCCAGGTGACCCCACTTGTCCAAGAAGTCCTCGGACTTTTTGATGCGCTCGGGCGTCATGGCCTTGACCTTGCCCGAAGCGATGATCTTGCGGCCAAAGAAGTGACCGATCATAAAGTTGCACTGATCGCCCAAAATGGCAGCGGCCCATGCGGTGGCCAGAAGCGCCACAATGTTAAAGCCGCCATTGTGGGCAAAGAAACCCGAGGCGAACAGCAGCGAATCACCGGGAAGGAACGGGAAGAACACCACGCCCGTCTCGATAAAGATGATCAGGAACACGCAGCCGTAGGCCATAAGCGGGCCGGCGGCGATCCAGCTGGCGATCGCAGTGCGCGGGTCCTTAAGCAGCTCGGCAATAAAATTGATGAAACCCATGAAGTAAAACCTCTCAGTTGTGGGCGCGGATACGTCCAAGTTGACCAGTATACGGTTGCGGTGCCCCCTCGTGCGCAACCCCACAAAAGCATGACTCCATTACCAGCAAGTTTGCATAACTGACACTTGTAGCGCAAAGCCGCCAAGATTGTCCTTTTTAATCCCTAGCGAATCGCTATACTTTATTGAATCGCATTGCCATGGCGCTAAGGGAGGGCGGCCGGTGAGCTTTATCAATACCATTCGCGAGGACATCAAGACCGTCCAGGCGCAGGACCCCGCCGCGCAAAACGGTCTGGTCATCTTCCTTTCCTATCCTGGCCTGCACGCCAAGTGGAACCACGTGCCCGAGCACTGGCTGTGGGAGCATGGACATCGCTCGCTCGCCCGCGTGCTCTCGCAAATCACCCGTCATATCACCGGCGTCGAGATTCATCCCGCCGCACAGATCGGCAAGCACTTCTTTATCGACCACGCCATGGGCGTCGTCATCGGCGAGACCACCATTGTGGGCGACAACTGCGTGCTCTATCAGGGCGTCACGCTCGGCGGTACCGGCAACGAGACCGGCAAACGCCACCCCACCCTGGGCAACAACGTCACCGTGGGCACGGGTGCCAAGGTGCTCGGCAACATCCGCATCGGCAACAACGTCAAAATCGGCGGCAACTCGGTTGTCGTCAAGGACGTGCCCGACAACTGCACCGTCGTGGGCGTGCCGGGACGCATCATCAAACGCAACGGCTGCCGCGTGTTCGAGGAGAGCTTCGATGCCAAGCAGCATCGCGAGTACATGCCCGATGACGCCGCCGAGCAGAGTGCCCTCAACCGCCAGGGCATCACCGAGAATGCCCGCCGCGTCAAAGAACTCGAGCGAGAGGTGGCCGAGCTCAAGGCCCTCGTCGCCAAGCTCGTTGACGAGCGCTAGGAACGCAGGCGGCACAAAACGACATCGGCATCAACGCAAAGGCGCGCCAGGGAATTCATCCCCGGCGCGCCTTTCTTTTTGATGTGACATGTGGGACTGTCCCTTTGTCACATTATGCGAACTGGCTCAAGTAGAGGTCGGCGTAGGCACCCTCGGCAGCCAGCAGCTCCTTATGCGTGCCCTGCTCGATAATGTTGCCGTGATCCATGACCAAGATCAGGTCGGCATCCACAATCGTCGACAGGCGGTGTGCGATCACAAAGCTCGTGCGCCCGCGCATAAGCGCATCCATGGCACGGCCGATGGCAAGCTCGGTGCGCGTGTCCACGCTTGAGGTCGCCTCGTCCAGGATGAGAATCGCCGGGTTGTTGAGCAGCACGCGCGCAATGGTCAGCAACTGGCGCTGGCCCTGGCTGATGCTTTCGGCATCGTTGGCCACGCGCGTGTCGTAGCCCTGCGGCATGGTGCGCACAAAGAAGTCAACCTGGGCGGCGCGCGCAGCCGCAACAATCTCCTCGCGCGTTGCCTCGGGGCAGCCGTAGGCGATGTTCTCGGCAATCGTGCCGTCGAACAGCCAGGCGTCTTGCAGCACCATGCCAAACTGCTGACGTAGCTCGCCGCGATCCATGCGGCTCGTATCCACGCCGTCGAGCGTAATACGCCCGCCGTCAATCTCGTAGAAGCGCATGAGCAGGTTGATGAGCGTCGTCTTGCCTGCGCCCGTGGTTCCCACCACGGCAATCTTCTGGCCCGGCTCGGCGGTAAACGACACGTCGCGCATAAGCGGCTTGTCGGGCGAATAACCAAAGCGCACGTGCTCAAAGGAGACGCGACCCTCAACGCGACCCGGCAGCTTGGCGGCCTCGTCCGGCAGCGGATCGGCCTCCATCTCGGGCTCATCGAGCAGGTCGAACACGCGCTCCGCACTCGCCAGCGCGCTCTGCAGCGAGTTAAAGGTAAACGACAGCTGCGTCATGGGTTCGGACGCCTCGTAAATAAACTGGAAGAACGCCTGGAACACGCCGACGGTCATGTGACCGGCAACCAGCATGCTGCAGCCCACAAGCGCAATAACGATCTGCGCCAAACGGCCGATAAAGCGCACCGCGGGGCCGACGGCATTGATCATAAAGTCGGCCTTGGTGCTCACGCGCGCCAGCTCGCCCGAGGCCTGGTGCACCTCGGCAGAGCTCTGGTGCTCGCGGTTGAATGCGCGAATCACCAGACGGCCCGAGTAGCCTTCCTCGACCGCGCTCGTAATCTTGGACACCCACTCCTGGCGCTCGCCCGTCACATCGTGCGTGCGGCGCGAAACGACCTTCGTCACCAGCAGCGAAAGCGCCGTAAAGAACAAAAAGACAAGCGTGAGCGGCACGCTAAACACGAACATCACGCTCACGGCGCCCACCACGGTACCGATCGACACCAGAAGCTGCAGCAAGCCGCGCTGCATGCTCTCAGACATCTTGTCTAAGTCGTTGGTCGCACGGCTGACGACCTCGCCGGGACGATGCACATCAAAGAAGGCAAGCGGCAGACGGTTGAGCTTTTGAGCGATGCGGTTACGCAGGTGCAGGTTAAGGCGTTCGGCCACGCTCGACATCAAAAAGCTCTGGAGCGCGTAGAACGAGGCAGCGGCCGTCCAGATCATAAAGTAGATGAAGATGGTCCTGCCGCAGTTCTCCCAGGTAACGCTGAAGGTAGCGTTGTTGGCAAACGCCACCTGAATGTGGCCCCACAGCTCATCGATCACGCGGGCGCTATATGCCGGCGCAGCGGTGTTAAAGATGGCATAGAACACGATGCTCGCGAACACGATATAGAAGCGCCAATGGTCACCGGCAGCCTCGCTCCACAGGCGGCGCACCGTCGCCCAGGTGTCGCGGGGTTTCTCGTCCTCGTCCTCGTCGTCCACATCGCGCATGCGCTCTGCCTCAGCGCGGGCGCGCTCGTCCTCGGCGCGTTCGTTTTCCTCGTAGAGCGCTTGGCGGCGAGCCTCGCGCTCGGCTGCAGCCTTGGCGGCCTCGTCCAGCTCGGGTGCTACGGCAGCCGTTTCCTCAACCAGTCCCGCGGCAACGGCGTCATCAACGCTGGCCTGCTTCCTGAGCTCCTCGGTCATGCTACTCACCTCCCTTCATCTGCGATTCCGCGATGGCGCGGTACACCTCGCAGGTTTCCATAAGCTCGCCATGCGTGCCCAAGCCCACAACCTCGCCGTCCTTGAGCACGACGATCTGGTCGGCGTGCAAGATCGTCGAGATGCGCTGGGCGATGATGAGCACCGCGGCATCGCGCGTCTCGTCCTGCAGCGCATGGCGCAGTGCCGCATCGGTCTTAAAGTCCAGGGCCGAAAAACTGTCGTCGAAGATATATAGATCGGCGCGCTTCATGAGTGCGCGAGCAATGGCCAGGCGCTGGCGCTGGCCGCCCGAGAAGTTCGTGCCGCCCTGGGCCACCGGCGTATCGAGCCCCTGGGGCTGGTCGAGCACAAAGGTGCTCTGGGCAACCTCCAGCGCATGGAGCATGTCAGCCTCAGTCGCGCCTTCGTTGCCAAAGCGCAGGTTGCTTGCAACGGTGCCCGAGAACAGCCACGCCTTCTGCGGCACATAAGCGATATGCCCGCGAATCTCACCTTGCGAAAGGTCGCGCAGATCGACGCCGTTCAGGCGAATGGTGCCCTTTGTGGCATCGTGGAAGCGGAGCAAGAGCTTGGCCACCGTCGACTTGCCCGAACCCGTCGAGCCCACAATTGCCGTGGTCTGGCCACGGCGACAGGCAAAGCTCAGGTCGCACAGGGTGTCCTCGTCGGCATCGTCAAAACGGAACGACATATGGTCGAACACGGCCACCGCGTCGGCACCATCAACAGGCTCCGCCGCGCACGTGTCCAGCGTGCACTTGCCGTCCACAATGCTCGGCTCGATTTCGAGCACCTGCTGCGCACGGTTGAGGCACGCCGCAGCGCGCGGAAGCGTCAGAATCACCATCTGCGCCATCATCACAAAGAACAGGATCAGGATCGCGTATTCCAACACGGCCGAGATGCTGCCGATTTGCATGGCATGGACGCCCGCGCGGTTGCCGCCCACCCACAGCACCGCCACCTCGGCGATGTTCACCAAAAAGAAGCTGGAGCTGTCGAGACCCACAAACAGGTGGTTAACCTTGATGGCGTTGGCCGCGTAATCGCTAAACACCTCGTCCAGGCGCTGCTCCTCGTGGCGCTCCTTGTTAAATGCGCGGATAACGCGCACGCCCACGATATTTTCGCGCAGCACCACGTTCATACGGTCGATAAAGCTCTGCAGTCGCATAAAGATCGGCGCGGCGTTGGCAACGGTAAAGACCGCCGCCACCAGCACGATCGCAACCACCACGCCCAGCAGCGTGCCCATGGCAGGATCGATAAACCAGGCAAAGATGATGCCCGCCACGGCCAAGAACGGTACCGGCAGCACCAACTGAATCGTCTGCAGGACAGCTTGCTGAATCACGTTGATGTCGTTGAGCGAGCGCGTGATCATCGAACCCGTGCCAAAGCGCTCAAAGTCGCTGGCGGACAGCTCGAGCGACTTGTCGTACACGGCATTGCGGATATCGCAGGCCACGTTGGCGGCCAGGCGCGCCGAAAGATAGCAGCCCAACACCGTGCCGCCGCTGGCCATGCCGGTCGCGATAAGCATGTACAGGCCGTTGCGTAAAATATAGTCGACATCGCCCGTGGTAATACCGGTGTTGACCATGTTCGCCAGCATCGTGGGAACCAACAGCGTACCGACGTTATCTATCAGCACCGCAAACAGCGTCACCGCGATCAGACCGCGATACGGCCTCATAAACCTCATTAAGAGTCGCATGTGTCCCCCTCGCCCTTATCGTCTGCCTCGTTCTCGGCGGCCACTTGCCGTTTAAATGCCTCGCACTCTTCGTTCAGAACATGGGAGAATTTACCGACCAGGCGCATGATCTCGCGCTGTTCCCACGGCTCGAGCGCTTCGAATGCCTGTTGCTCGGCTTTTTGCGCCGGTAACGCGTAGCGCCTGGCAAACCGCACGCCTTCTTCGGTCAGTCGCACAACCTTGTTCTTACGACTGCCCTCGGCAAACTCCAACGTCGCAAGCTCTCGCGCCCTAAGCGTCTTGATCGCCGAATTGATGGTCTGTTTGCTGTAGAACCATTCACTCGTCAGCCGACTCACGGCAACGCTTCCGCCCGCTGCACTCGTGTCGACGAGCATCCAGTAGGCGCAGTCCGAAAGACCGCAGGCGCGCGCGAACTCCGAATAGATACGGTCAAGCCCGTTGAGCATCCGGTCGAAATCGACCAGGCTAACTGCACTATTCATCTCTCCCACCATTCGATAGTCCGAGTTTTGACCAATTTATATCTCTACATTAGTCCGAGTTTTGACTATCGTCAATAAGCTCGTTGTTTATAGTCGGCTCTACATAGGCATATCGACAAAAAAGACCGCCGGCGCGGGGGTGGCGCCAGCGGTCACGTGAAAATCGGGTTTTATTGCCTGTTAAGCAGCGACGGCCTCGTAGACCGTGGCGCCCGAGAAGCTGTCGTGCAGGCTCTTGCCGCAGATCCACGGCAGTTCGACGACCTCGCAGACCGTGTTGACCAACTCAGAACAGTCAGTAAAGTGGCCCTTGTCGTTGAGGGCCTCGCAATCCTGAACACGCCAATAGCCATCGGTGTGCGTGATGTAGTACTCGTGATCGTTGATCGACACGAAAGCGCGCGTCTTGGAACGCAGCAGCTTCAGAAATCCTTCGAAATCGGTCTCGACGACATCTCCAGCCTGGAACATGATGTTACCTCCTGGCCCGGCGCCACCACGGCGCATTGATAAACGTTGGTACTCCTTTAGTAAAACCTTTATCAGAGGTTATGCGTTCGTCATTTAGGCAAGTGGTAAAAAACCGCAGGGTAGACGGGATAAAACGTTTAACCATCCCATTTGTTTGTCACATTCTGAAGGTACTTTTATGCAAACCTACTTTCCCAATTGGAATCTATCCTTTTGGCCGGGCAATTGACCGTCTATCGTTTGAGCCCGACGGGTATGAACGGGGCATCTGCAACGCCACCGCAAGGAGACACCATGGAGACTATCGAAGCACTCATTCACCGCCGCAGCTGCCGCAACTACAGCGATCGTCCCGTCGAGGCCGAAAAGCTTGCACGTATTATCGAAGCCGGCCAATATGCACCGAGCGGCATGGGCCGCCAGCCGGTGACGTTTGTCGCCGTCACCGACCCCGCGACCGTCGAGCGTCTCTCGCAGCTCAACGCGCAAGTCATGGGCAGCAACAGCGACCCCTTCTATGGCGCCAAGACCGTTGTGGTGGTGCTGGTTGACCGCAGCGTGCCCACACATCTGGAAGACGGCTCGCTCGCCATGGGCAACCTGCTCAACGCTGCCTATGCGCTGGGCGTTGATTCGTGCTGGATTCATCGCGCCCACGAGGTTTTCGATTCGCCCGAGGGCCTGGAGCTACTGGCCAGTTGGGGTCTACCCGCCGACGGCAGCCTGCGCGGTGTCGGTCACTGCATTCTGGGCTATGCCGAGGACACGCTGCCCGAGCCCAAACCCCGCCGCGACAACGTGGTCTACGTAAGGTAATTAGTTCCGCCATTCTACCGAACGGCGGGCTCGTTGACGCTGCGCGGGCCGCATTCACGCCAATCTGACGTTCAATTTCGAGGGCGCGACCAGAAGGTCAGCGCCCTCTCATTTCACGTCACCTTGGCGCAAATGCGGCTCGCTCGCTTTTGGCGACTGACATCGAATGAGCCACTGTCTTGGGCAGCTAAAAAAGCCCCGTCCCAAATTAGCTGCCCCACTCGCAACTTATCCCGCCGATGGAGTTATTGCCGTTTCGCTCGTCTGATTCGCATCGACGTCGTCGCCTTGCTTGTCTTCGTCCTTTTGCACATCGGCGATGGTGGAGGCCGCCGCAACGATACCGCGCTGGGGCGCGACGCTCGTCTGGGCCTGAGCGCCCTCGACAACTTCTGTACCTACATGCGCGAGCTCGGGCGATTTAAACATTGCGTCCAAGTTGGCGCCACCGCCGGCATATCCGAGCGCAGCGAGCGCGATGACGATCACTGCAACGGCGGCCACGATCGGCACGTAGCGATGCCAGCCGGCGGGATTGAGCCCGCTGCGGCGAGCCGCCCCGCGGCTGATGTAGCCGAGCGTTCCGTCGTGCTTGAGCTTTGAGCCCACCACGCGTTTGCGGCCCCACAGCGAGGACTCTGCCTGCATTGCCAAGCGGGCGCTTGCCGAAGGATAGCCGTATTTAGTGCGCTTGAACGAGCCATCAAACCCCGAGGCGTGTTTGCCCCACGTCACCGATGTTGTGCGTCGGTTGACCGGCGCGGCACTCCGCCTTCTGCGGCTCGGTTTTGAAGTCTCAGCCATATGCCCTCGCACGCCGTAACCAAATCGAAACAATAACGCTTTGGACTGTAGCACACGCGTCGCGTGCGGTCACGGGCGCCTCGCTCAACGGTCATCGTCCTTCAGCAAGCGCCACAGCGTTGTACGGCTTATGCCCAGCACCTCCGCCGCACGGGTTCGGTTGCCGTGGAGATGGTCTACAACCAGATGCGCGATATCTCGCTCGGTATCGGCCAGCGGTCGCAGGATATACAGGTCACTTTCAAGCGTCGGGGCGCCAAAGGTTGCGGTCTTAATCACGTCCTCTTGGGCGAGCACTTCCTCCGCCACAGCGCGGTCCACCGTGCCCGTCCCCACCAATATATACAGTCGTTCCGAGACCTCGCGGAGCTGCAGATAGTTGCGCGGCCAGCGGTAAGCATCGAGCGTCTTCGTCGCCGCGGCAGACAGCGTGGGCGCTGCCGTCCCAAATGCATCAGCGAGATATTCCAAATAGCGCGCGACCTTCGTCGACGCGGCTCCCTGCTCGGCGATTGCCGGCGCGACGCTCACCGCACAGGCGAAGCGCTCGGTCACAAAGGCGGCTTGATCACTTTCGCCGCCGCCCGGCATGTCATTCGCCGTCAGCACCACATGGCAGCGCGTCGCCAACGCGGTGTCGGTCATCGTGGAGACCAGCTCGCGGAGGCGCTGGGGGCCAACCGCGTTCCAGCCCTCAATGCAAAGGGTCAGCCCCATTTGGAACAACGGCGATTCGACGCTTTTGAGTACATGGCGCCAACCGCGCTCGGTGAGCTCATCGAGCGCAACGGAAACAAAGGGCTGATCGGCAAAAGGACCGTCCAGATAGAGGCGCTTGGCGATCTCGACCTGACCCGCTCCCAGCTCGCCCTCGAGCATAAGAGGCACACCGCGCGCGTAACTCTCTGCAACCGGCGCAGCCACCGAGGCCGCCCCCTCAACGATGCCGTACGCGCTCGATTCGTAGCGGGCCTCAACTTCGTCGGCGTTGAGCCACTCGATGCCCGCATGCGCCGCGGCACCGCGCACCTCGCGGACCACGACGACCCAAAGCCCCCCGCCCTCTTTGTCGGTGGGGCGAACGGTCAGGCTCAGGCGCGCACCCGCACGCCCCATAACCAGACGCGCGCCGTCTCCTATACGGTCGAGGCGCTCAGCTACAAAAGCCGCCACATCCCGCTCAAGCGCCGCGTCATTCATGGTCGAGATCGCGACGTCCCCACGCGCATCGATTGCCAATGCCGAGGCCCCGGCAGCAGCCAGGGCCTCGGTCAAGATGTTCAGCTTGGCATCGCTATCCATGATTTGCCCCTGTCCGCGGCGACACGCAGCCGCCGACGGTCGCACGACCGAGTGTTTCAAAATTGAACGATATTGCTCACCAAACACTATAGGGCAGAAAGCGCCGTCCTGCGAGTATAGGTGTTGCCCCGCATCGCCATCCTGGCGGGGCGATAAGAGCTCTTCGGGACTTATAAACCTGCGGACAAGCCATACCCGCAAGAGCTCCTATCGCTCCACCGTGAGAATGCGCTCACCAGCAACCAGCACGCAAACAAGCTACTTCTCTACCAGATTCCCAGTACGTGTTGCATTCCCAAACTCATGCACGCAATGCCAATCCAGCAGCAAAAGCCCAATGCGATGGGCTTGCCGCCCTTTTTGACCAGCTCGACGATATCGGTATTAAAGCCAATAGCCGCCATGGCCATCACAATAAAGAATTTCGACAGCTCCTTGATGGGCGCCGTAAAGGACGCGGGAAGCTGAAGCACCGTGGTGATCACGCTCGCCAGCACAAAGAACAGCACGAACATGGGAAACGCGCGTTTAAGCGAGAACGTGCTTTTGGCGTCACCGCCGGCCTTGCGCGCCAGATGCATCTGCCAGCATGCGAGAACCAACGTGATGGGAATAATGGCCAGCGTCCTGGTGAGCTTGACCACTGTGGCGCTCTCGAGCACATTGGCGCCGGGGTGCATGCTGTCCCAGGCGCTCGCCGCAGCCGTTACGGACGAGGTGTCGTTGATGGCGGTACCGGCAAACAGGCCAAAGCCCCCGTTGGTCAGCCCGAGCATGCCGCCGAGCGTCGGAAACACGAGCGCCGCGATAACGTTAAACAGGAAGATGACCGAAATAGCCTGGGCAATCTCGCGATCGTCGGCATCGATGACGGGCGCGGTCGCAGCGATGGCCGAACCGCCGCAAATCGACGAACCCACACCTACAAGCGTCGCGATCTTGCCCGGCACGTTCATAACGCGGCAGAGCACAAAGGCGATGACAAGCGATGTCGAGATTGTCGCCACGATAATCGGCAGCGACTGGGCGCCCTTGGACAGAATCTGGGAGAGGTTCATGCCAAAGCCAAGCAGGATAACCGCGTACTGCAAGACTTTTTTGGACGTATAGGTGACGCCGGCGGCGAGCGGTTCGCGACGATTCTTGGGAAAGACGAGCGCCAGGACCATGCCAAAGAGGATGGCGAATACCGGACCGCCGACCACCTCAACCTGTTTGCCGAGCAACGTCGCGGGAATGGCAATGATCAGGCAGAACAAGACGCCTTTCCAGCGCTCGCGTACGATATTTGCCAGTTGCATATGGGATTCCTTCTTTCTATTTCACGTTTGCGACGGCTTATGATACGGCAACATTGAGCACAGCCTTGCGCAAACACAGACTAAGATGCCGCGATAGTTCTCAGGCAACAGCCGAATTACCCACCGCGGAGAGCTGATTCGCGGCATAATTAACAACTGACATATGAGTTTGATAGAACAGTTGCGAGGCGCTATGGAAGAATCGATGCACGTCGGCGAGCAGGAAACGAGCCTACAGGACCAGTCCTACCACACCATTCGACGCAAAATCGTCTACCTGGACTACAAGCCGGGCGAAAAGCTGGGCGTCAAGCAGCTTTGCGATGACCTGGACATGGGTCGCACGCCCGTGCGCGAGGCTTTGGTTCGCTTGGCGCAGGAAGGCCTGGTGCGCACCGTGCCCCAGAGCGGCACCTACGTCTCGCCCATCAACCTCACCCTTGCCGAGAGTGCCTGTTACATCCGCGAGCATCTGGAAAAGCAGGTGATTGTGGAGTGCTGTGCGCGCGCCACGTCGGCCGGCATCGAGCAGCTCGACCGCGCCATCGTGCTGCAGGAAAAGGCCATGGCCGAGGAGGATCGCATCGGCTTCTTTTTGAGCGACAACCTCATGCATCACATGATTTTTAGCATCGCATGTCGCAGCACCGTGTGGTCGTGGCTCGAAGAGACCAATGCCGACCTGGAGCGCTTCCGCTGGCTGCGCGCCGCCACGCAGGTTCTCGACAATCAGGACATCGTGAACGAGCACAAGCAGATTCGCCGCGCTATCGCCGGTCGCGACCCCATCGAAGCGAGCTTTTTGGTCAGCAAGCACCTGCACATGATGTTCCGCAATCAAACCGAGGTTCTGGACCAGTTCCCCGAGTACTTCGAGACCAGCAAGCTCCGCTAACCTGCCAAAAAGGGACAGGTTTATTTTGGCAGGTTTTATCTGGGCAAATGCAACAAGGCCCGGCTCCGCTGCAACGGAGCCGGGCCTTGGTCGCTAGAACGGCGGAACCAACTACTCTACCGTGACGCTCTTGGCGAGGTTTCGGGGCTGGTCAACGTCGCAACCGCGCAGGATGGCCACCTCGCGGGCGAGCAGCTGCAGCGGGACGCTCGCCGTGATGGGGCTGAACACGTCGCGGACTGCTGGCACGCGGATGATGCAGTCGGCGATCTTGTTGATCTCCTCGTCGCCCTCGGTGGCAACGACGATGACCTTGGCGCCGCGCGCCTTGCACTCCATGAGGTTCGACACGGTCTTGTCGTAGGTGGCACTCTTGGTGGCCACAGCGATGACAGGGAAGCCCGGGTCGATCAGGGCAATGGGGCCGTGCTTCATCTCACCGGCGGCGTAGGCCTCGGCGTGCAGGTAGCTGACCTCCTTGAGCTTGAGCGCACCTTCGTAGGAAATAGCGGCGCCCATGCCGCGACCCACGAACAGTGCGGACTGCGCGTCCTTGCACAGCAGGGCGGCCTCATGCACGGCCTCGGTTTGGGTATCCAAAATCCACTGGATCTGCTCGGCCGTATCGGAAAGCTCACGGAACAGCATGCGCGCCTGCTTGGTGGTCAGACGGTACTTGACCTGCGCCAACAGCAAAGCCAGCAGCGTGAGGCTCACGACCTGGCCGATGAAGCTCTTGGTCGAGGCGACCGCGATCTCCTTGTTGGCCTTGGTGTAGATGACGCCGTCACTCTCACGCGCCACGGGGCTGCCCACCACGTTGGTGATGCCGAAGACCTTGGCACCCTTAATGCGCGCGTCTCGAATGGCGGCAAGGGTATCGGCCGTCTCGCCCGACTGGGACACGGCCACGACGAGCGTCGTCGGCGTGATGATGGGATTGCGATAACGGAACTCGCTGGCCGCCTCCACCTCGGTGGGGATGCGAGCCCAGCCCTCGATGAGATTCTTAGCAATGAGGCCAGCGTGATAGCTGGTGCCGCAAGCGATCACGTAGACGCGGTCGATGTCGTTGAGCTCCTCGAGCGAAAGGCCCAGCTCGTCGATGTCGAGCTCGCCGGCCGGCGTCATACGACCGACCAGCGTGTCGCGCACGACGCGCGGCTGCTCGTGAATCTCCTTGAGCATAAAGTCGGGATAACCGCCCTTTTCTGCCATGTCCAGGTCCCAGTCGATGTGGGTGACCTTGGGCTCGATAACGTTGCCGGCCTCGTCGGTGTACTCGACGCCTGCGGGCGTGAGCTTGGCAAACTGACCGTCCTCGAGCACCACGACGTCGCGGGTTGCGTCGATGAGCGCGATGACGTCGGAGGCGACATAGGCGCCGGTCTCGCCCGCGCCGACCACGATCGGGGAATCCTTGCGGGCCACGGCGATCACGCCGGGCTCGTCAGCGCACACGGCGGCCAGACCATAGGCACCGACCACGTGGGTGCAAGCCTCGCGCACGGAGGCCATCAGGTCGTGCGTCTCGGCATAAGCCTCTTCGATCAGATGCGCGAAGACCTCGGTATCAGTCTCGCTCTTAAAGTGGTGGCCGCGACCCTCCAGCTCTTCGCGCAGCTCGGCGAAGTTCTCGATGATGCCGTTGTGGACGATGGCGATACGACCGTCGCAGCTGGTGTGGGGGTGAGCGTTAACGACGGAGGGCTTGCCGTGGGTGGCCCAACGAGTGTGGCCGATACCGCAGGTAGCGTCGCTGTCGATGTTGGAAAGCTCGCTCTCCAGGCCCGCGACCTTGCCCACGCGGCGGATGACGTCGAGGTGCGCCGCGGCGCCCTCGCCCACCTCGAGCGCGACGCCCGAGGAGTCATAGCCGCGATACTCCATACGCTTGAGGCCTGTGACCAGGATGTTCTTTGCAATATCAGAGCCGGTGTAGCCGACAATTCCGCACATAGGATAAATCCCTTCGTCCGCTTGACTGCAAAACGTCCACGCACAGGGGGCGCTGAGACGCATAACGTTCGAGTATTGTACTCACGCAAACGCAAGCTGATATACCAGAAGTGGTATCTCAACTTAGATACCACTCGATGCACACACGTCCAGCCGGTCCAAACCACCACAAAGGTACCTGCCCCCTTCGTGGTGGTCGCGCTGGCAACGGCGTTTCCCCAGATAAAACCCGCCAAAATAAACCTGTCCCTTTTTGGTAGGTTTAGGATGCTACAATCTGGCTTGTACTTGAAACGCATCAAAGGGGCCGCTATGGCAAAGGTAAAAATCAGCGACGTCGCGCGCGAGGCCGGGGTTTCGTTGGGCACGGTTTCCAACGCGCTCAACCACCCCGAAAAGCTGCGCCCCGAGACCCTCAAGCTCATCAACGAGACCATCAATCGCCTTGGCTACCTGCCCAACCAAAGCGCCCGTCAGCTCGCGGGCGGCGCCACCAAGTCCTTTGGCCTGGTGCTCCCCCGTCTCGACCACGGCTTTTCGCTCCAGATTGCCAGCGGTGCCCACAACGAGGCCCGCAAGCACGGCTACGACCTGCTCATCGCCAACGCCGATAACGACGATATTCTCGAGGACCATTACCTGCGCTACTTTATGGGCACCCAGATGTCCGGCGTCATGGTTCAGCCCATGGCGTCCCCCGACTGGCACCCCGCCATGACCAAGATGCCCGTGCCGATCGTCCATCTGGACATCCATTGCTCCGAGCCCGGCTACTACGTAGCGGCCGACAACGAGGCCCAGGGTCGCATCATTGCCGAACTCGCCATCGCCCGCGGCGCGCACCATATTGTCGTCGTCGGCCGAGCAGCATTTATGCAACTCACCCTGCGCGTCCTTGGCATTCATAAGGCGCTCGCCCTACATCCCGACATCAAGATCGAAGTCATTGACGCCGGCGAGTGGAACACGGCGGCCGACGGCTATGGTATCGGCAACCAAATCGCCGAGCGTCCCGCCGACGAACGCCCCGATTTTGTCGTCGGTCTAACCGACGTGCTGGCCTCGGGTGTCGTTTCGGCACTGGTCGACAAGGGCATCTCTGTCCCCGGGCAGGTACGCGTAGCAGGCTGCGATGGCAACCCGCTCGCTTGGAGCGGATCGGTCCCGCTCACTACGGTAGCGCCCCCGGGCTACGAGATTGGCCGCAAGGGCGTTCAATTGCTCATGGAGCAAATCGAGAACAAGACCCCGGCAAAGACCAAGCACGTCCACATCGGCTCTGCCGCGCGCACCGTCACCGCAGTCACCGCCGCCGAGGATATCAACCGCCAAGAACTGGTACGTCCGTTCCTACTGGAGCGCGCCAGCACCCAGGCAAGCACCCAGACCGACGCCACGGCCATCAACCTAGGCGCGTATCTATAGCACGCCCGCAAGTATGCTATGTCGCCGCTTAAGCAAAAGGGGCCCGACCATTGCCGGGCCCCTTTTGCTTAAGCGCAAACGTGGGCAATTGCTCGTTTCAACACCGCAATTGTCTAGCGCACGGCCTTGACCGCCGCCGCCAGGTCGAACAACGTATCGAGCACGGCCTCGCAGCCATCCACCACGTCTTGCGGCAGCGGCACGATATCGGGAACGGCAAAGACATGGCAGCCGGCCGTAATGCCCGAGACGCAGCCGTTGCGCGAATCCTCGACCACGGCACATTCCTCGGGGGCAAAACCCGCGCGCTCGCAGGCAAGCAGATACATCTCGGGGTCGGGCTTGCCGTGCGCGACGTCCTCGCCGCAGGTCACCGTTTCAAACTTGTCAAAAAGACCGAATGCTTTAAGGTTGCGCTCGGCCGTAACATGGCGCGATGACGTTGCAAGGCCCACGTGATAGCCCGCAGCCAACAGCTCGTCTATGCACTCGGCAGCGCCGGCCTTAAGCTCCAGATCGGTCTTGACCATCTCGTCGCGAATCTCCTTGTGGCGGACATAGATCGCCTCGGCGGTCTCGTGGCTGCCGTAATGCTTATCGAGGATGTCCATAACATCGGGCAGCGTGCGGCCGATAAACTGATGGATCAGCGCTTCATCAATCGCGAGCCCCAGCTCAGCGGCACCTGCCTTCCAGGCCTTAATCCCCAAACGCTCGGTATCGACCAGCGTTCCATCCATGTCAAAAATAACAGCCTTGATCATATCGGTCCCCCTCGCCGGATTGCATTACTGCCACTCTACCGCACTTTACAAGCTTGTATATAACGTATATAGCATATTGCACTTTCGTTACATAGCTGGAAGTCTTATGACAAGCAGCTCGGTGGGATTATAGTTTCATCCGAGCTTTAATAACTGTAAGGAACTTTCATGCTTTCAGACACCGCCGCACCCGCAGAGGAGCTTCAGGACAAACTCGCAGCACTCGAGCAGCTGCTTTTGGCATACGGACGCGTCGCCATCGGCTTTTCCGGTGGTGTCGACAGCAGCTTTTTGGCCGCGGTCTGCGCCCGCATCATGCCTACCAATACCCTCCTCGTCCATCTCACCACGCCGCTCATCGGCACGCCCGAACAGGCCTCGTTTGAGCGGTCCGTTGATGGACAAGCCAATGAAGGGGCGCATTTTAAGCTCCCCGTGCTCAATCTTTCGGTCGATCAGCTGCAGCTCCCCCAAGTAGCCTGCAACGATGCCAATCGCTGCTACCACTGCAAGCACGCTGGCTTTACCGCCATCGTCAACCACGCCAAGTCGCTCGGCTTTCCCACCGTCATCGATGGCAGCAATGCAAGTGATCGCGGCGACTACCGCCCCGGAATGCGTGCGGCAGAAGAGCTCGGCGTACGCTCCCCTCTTATGGAGGTCGGCTTTACCAAGGACGAAGAGCGCGAGCTACTACGCGCATGGGGCTATCCTGTTTGGAACCTGCCGGCGGGAGCATGTCTTGCCACGCGCGTCCCCACGGGCGAGGAGCTTACGTTCGAGAAGGTCTCCCTGATCCGCGCCTGCGAGGATTACCTGCACGATTTTGACCTGGCACAGGTACGCGCGCGCTTGATCGGTGGCTGCATGCGTATCGAGGCCGCACCCGCAGATGTCGCCAAGATTGCCGCCCTCGGCGGTGCCGCTGTCGACGACAAGGGCAAGACCCCGCTGCCCGCCGTTATCGAGTCCGCGCTGCGCGAGCTGGGCTGCGACCATATCTCCCCTGAGGTCACCCCCTACATCCACGGCAACATGAACCTGTAGGTTGCGCCGTTTTACAAACGGCGCAACTGCTCGGCGCTGCGCAGGCCCCGGGCACGGCAATCTGACGTTCAACTTCACGGGCGCGACCAAAAGGTCAGCGCCCGCTTGTTTCACGTCACCTTACCGCACCCGGAGCCCGCTCGCTCGCATATGCTCAACCTGCACTGCGTTAACTAACCTGCCAATACGGGACAGGTTTGTTTTGGCAGGTTTTATCTTGGGAAAATATCGCGAGGCAGTCGCCCCTCTAGCACCCATCAAACTTCGTGAGACACAAGAGGGGCGACTCGGCTGCATCTACTTCTTCCGATAGCGGCGGTTGCGGCTCGTCGATGAACCCATTACTTCGATGAGCCCTTTATCCGCCATTTTTGGCAGATGGTAGTTGACGGACGAATTTTGGCATTCCGTCTCTCTAAAACAATAGATTTATCTCTCTAACTTTAGAGAGATAAGCGCCTTGTTTTAGAGAGACATTTAGAGAGATGTATCGAATTCGCTGCTAGATTGCCTAATGCTATCTCTCTAACCAACCTTCTCTTTAGAGAGACATTTAGAGAGACGAGCGCAATCTCTCTAATCAAGGGCTCCACTCTTTAAGGTGCACACTTCCTAACCGTGCCCTAAGTTGCGGTGAAATAACTCACGATTAGCCTGCCAAAAAGGGACAGGTTTATTTTGGCAGGTTTTATCTGGGGAAACGCAAACAGGGCCGCGACACCTATATGGCGTCGCGGCCCTTTTCCTTGGAGAAGGATCGATTGATTGAACGGGATGACCGTCCTAGTCTTCGAGTCCGCTATTGATGAGCTCCGCAATCTCAACGGGATCGGTGCTCGCGTGCACCTTGTCACGGAAGCCGGCGTCCATCAGCATCACGGCAGCCTTGGAGAGCAGACGCAGGTGCGTAGTTCCGGCCTCGCCGGCGGGCACGTACAGCGCGAGCGCAACATCGACGGGCACCCCATCGAAGCTCGGCCATTCAACGGGCTCGGTCAGTTTAAGCACGGCAACGCCCGGCGTGTGGATCGCGTCGCTTTTGGCATGCGGAACGGCAAAACCGGCGACAAGGCCGGTCTCGGCCTCGTTCTCGCGAGCAATGAAGGCGGCCTCTACGGCAGATGCGTCATCGGCAAAGCCGAGCTCGATGGCCTGCTCGGACAAATAATGTAGGGCGTCCTCGCGCGAGGCGGCGGTATACCCGATTGTCACTTGGTTGGCAGATACAAATCCCATGGAAACCTTCCTTACAACACGGACCTGACCGCAGCTTCGATGCCGTCGGCGTCCAAACCGTACTTGTGCAGCAAATCGACCGCAGGGCCGGACTCGCCATACACATCGCGCACGCCGACGCGTCGCATCGGCACCGGATGCTGCTCTGCGAGCACCGAGGCCACGGCCTCGCCAAGACCACCGATAATCGAATGCTCCTCGGCGGTGACCACGCGACCGGTCTTCTTGGCGCTGGCAACCACCAGGCGCTCATCAAGCGGCTTGATCGTGTGCATGTTGATGACCTCGGCGTCGATACCATCGGCAGCAAGCGCCTCGGCAGCTTCAAGTGCCTCGGCAACCATGAGGCCGCAAGCGATGATGGTCACATCGGACCCCTCGCGCACAACCACGCCGCGGCCAATCTTGAACTCATAGTCCTCGTGGTCGTTGATGACCGGTGTTGCCAGGCGGCCGAAGCGCATGTAAACCGGGCCCTCAAACTCATAGGCGGCGCGCACACAGGCACGAGCCTCGACGTCGTCGGCGGGAACGACCACCGTCATACCCGGAATCGTGCGCATGAGTGCGATATCCTCGCAGCACTGGTGCGTGGCGCCGTCCTCGCCCACCGAAATGCCGGCATGGGTAGCGCCAATCTTGACGTTGAGGTGCGGGTAGCCGATGGAATTGCGGACCTGCTCATAGGCGCGACCGGCGGCAAACATCGCAAAGGTGCTCGCAAAAGCAACGCGGCCCGTGGTCGCGACGCCGGCGGCAAGACCCATCAGGTTGCTCTCGGCAATGCCGACGTCGTAGAAGCGCTCAGGGTGCGCAGCCTTAAACTTACCGGTCTGCGTGGCGGCGGCCAGGTCGGCATCGAGAACCACAAAGTCATCGCGCTCATTGCCCAGCTCGACAAGTGCCTCGCCATAGCTAACGCGCGTGGCGACCTTCTTGACGTCTGCCATTAGAGCTCCTCCCCTGCTACTGCGAGCTCGGCCATGGCCTGCTCAAACTGTTCATCGTTGGGCGCCTTGCCGTGCCAGCCCACCTGGTTTTCCATAAAGGAGACGCCCTTGCCCTTCACCGTCTCGGCGATAATGGCCACGGGCGAGTCGCTCACTTTGCGGGCCTCGGCAAAGGCGGCGGCAATCTGCGCCATGTCGTTACCGTCGGCAAGCTCGATCACATGCCACTTAAAGGCGCGGAACTTGTCGGCAAGCGGCATAGCCGAGTTAACTTCGTCGATACTGCCGTCAATTTGCAAGCCATTGTGATCGACGATAGCAACGAGGTTATCCAAGTCGTGGTTGCCGGCGAACATGGCCGCCTCCCACACCTGGCCCTCCTCGCACTCGCCGTCACCCAACAGCGTGTAGACGCGGTAGCTGTCACCCCAGTGCTTTGCGGCGAGTGCCATTCCAACCGCGGCGGAGATACCCTGACCGAGCGATCCGGTAGACATGTCGACGCCCGGCGTGTCATTCATATTGGGATGGCCCTGCAGGCGGCTGCCGATATGACGGAGCGTCTCGAGCTCCTCCTTGGGAAAGAACCCGCGCTCGGCAAGCACGGCATAGAGTGCCGGAGCGCAATGTCCCTTGGAGAGCACAAAGCGATCGCGCTCAGCGCGACTCGGATTCACCGGGTCGACATCCATTTCCTCAAAGTAGAGGTAGGTCATAATGTCGGCGGCGCCAAGCGATCCGCCCGGATGCCCCGACTTGGCGGCGTGGACACCCGTGACAATACCGCGGCGAACCTCATTGGCAATCTTGGCCAGTTCCTGATCGGTCATGGAGTTTCCTCTCTTGAGCACGCCGGCCCGGCATAACAAATGCTGGCCCGGCAGAACCATCGTTACTGTGCCTCGACGACCTTTTTCCAGTCGGCCTCGAACGAGGCAAGGCCCTGGTCGGTCAGCGGATGATGCAGGCACTTCTTGAGAGCGGCCATGGGCACGGTCGCAATATCGGCACCGAGTAGCGCGGCCTGGGTCACGTGGTTGGGCGTACGAACCGAGGCGGTGATGATCTCGACGGTGTCGTCGACGTTCTTGCCCGTCCAGTCGTAGTTCTTAATGCAGGTCACGACGTTGTCGAGCTGCGAGATACCGTCCTCGGCGATGTCATCGAAACGACCGACAAACGGGCTGATGTAGCGAGCACCGGCATTGGCGGCCATAAGGGCCTGCGTCGGCGAGAAGACGAGCGTCATGTTGACGCGCACGCCAGCATCGGCCAGTGCACGGCAGGCGGCAAGGCCGGCCTCGCACACGGGAAGCTTGACCACGATGTTGGGGGCGAGGGCGGCAAGGCGCTTGCCCTCCTCGATCATACCCTCGGCAGTGGTAGCGGTAGACTCGGCGGAAACGGGCAGGCCCTCGCAGAGCTCGGCAATCTTGAGCATATGCGGCTCAAAGTCGGCAAGCTTGCCGCCGGTCTTGGCGTACAGGGACGGGTTGGTGGTAACACCGGCCAGGCAGCCCCAGCTCTTGGCCTCGGCGATCTCGTCCAGATTGGCAGTATCGATAAAGAACTTCATGGTGCAAACTCCTTCGAAGGAATCCAAAACTCAAAAAATAGGACAAAGGGGATGTCCCTTTGTCCTATGTGCCGGGCCTGCGGCTGGGACATGCCCCAGGCCCGGCGTCGTGTAGGAAAAGCTACTTAGTCCTCGAGAGCCTTCTCGATGCGGCTCGTGACGCCCTTGAGGTTAAGACCGACGACGTACTGCTTGATCGGGCGCTTGATGTGCTCGATCACAAAGCGCTTGCCGTCGATGTCCTGGGCAGCGAGGTTGCGATAGAGCTTCTCGACCTGCTCCTTGACCTCGGGATCGTTGAACGCATAGTGGCCGGAGACATCCAGGATCTTCAGGCTGAGCTCATCGTCGGCAAGGATGTCATCGACCTGCAGGTTGACGTCGTCGCCAGTCATCCACTTGCGCCAGCGCTCGGTCTTGATAGCCTTGACCAGCAGCGTGTGATACAGGTCGGAGGGGTCATCGCACAGACCGTTGTCGACCAGGATCTGCTCGGTGGCGCAGAGCTTGAGGTAGGCGCGGGTCTCCTCGGTGCCATACTGCGGAGCGACGTTGGAGGCGGTCACGTGTGCCGGGATGTGCTCGAGCAGCGTCGCGTCGTCCAGATAGTCGGCGTTGTGCTCCTTCAGGCCCACGCCATAGCGCTTGGCCATATCGGCAAGCTCGCGGGCGTTCTTGAAGTTGTAGTGACCGACCTGCTCCGTCCAGCGGGTAAGGGTGCCGGTCTGGCCGACGATAAAGGTGGGCATGGGGCAGCCGCGCTTCTCGAGCTCGGGCTGCAGCTGAGAAATGAACTCCTCGTACTTATCGGTAGAGGTCAAGCCGCCATTGGTCTCCTCGGTACCGACCTCATAGGCGACCTCGGGCAGGTTATGCTCGCGACGGTACTGCTCAAGGTAGTCGATAAGATCGATCGTGCGGCGAAGCACCACGTCGAGCGGAATAACCTTGCCGATCTGATAGGGGTCCTTGGTGGGGTCGACCATCAGCAGGTCAAAGCCCGCCTCCATGTCGGCGACGAAGGACTTGCGGGCGAGCTCCATGGCCTCGTCCTCGGGCAGGTGGGCGTTACGCTCCTCGTCGCGCTGCCACGGACCGCCGTGATCGCGGCACAGGTAGTACGGACCGGTGTAACCCACCTCGTCGGCAACCTTCTTGATGTCGGCGGCAAAGCGCGTCTGGTCCCAACCGTTGACGTAGCCGGCGCCCATCTCGTCCATATCGACCTGGTTGCGGCTGGCGATAAACATGGGCGGGAAATCCTCGTCCTTGGCAAGCTCGAACACGGCCTGAATCAGGTTGGGGCTCATGGGGCCAATGCCGACCATGGTTGCGTGATCGCCGCTATCCTGCAGCTTGAGCATGCCCTGAACGGCCTGACGGATGGTGAGGTTGGACATTTTGTTCTCCTTCTCCAGAGGATTTTTGACAAAAGTTCCCTGGGACCCAGATGTGGGCCCTATCAGTACGGATGGATTTTGTTGTGTAGGGGCGGTTGTGCGGAGTCAAATCCATCCCTCCGCACAACCGGAGTCCTTAAAGGTTTACTTGGCCTGCTTATCGAGCGTGGGCTTCATGGCAATCAGGATTGCAGCGGCGACCACGGCGCCAATCACGATGTCCAGGCAGAACAGCGCGACGTTGTTGGTGGCAAGGGCGACGATAAAGCCACCGTGCGGGACGTAGCAGTCGATGCCCTGGAAGGCGGCAAGTGCCGCACCCACGGCAGAGCCGATGCAAATGCCGGGCAGGGTGTGACCGAGGTCCTTGACCGCGAAGGGGATAGCGCCCTCGGTAATACCGATGCAGCCCATGAACAGCGCGGAGATGCCCATCTGGCGGTCAGCGTCATCGAACTTGTTCTTGGCGATGAGCGCAGCGAGGCCACAGGCGATCGGGGGAACGGCGACGGCGACGCGGAACATACCGTTAGGACCGTAGATACCGGAGGCCATGATGGCCATGGTGAAGGTCGAGGCGGTCTTGTTGATGGGGCCACCCATATCGAAGGCGGTCATAACGCCAATGACCAGACCCAGGACAACTGCGGAACCGCCCTGCAGGCTGCCGAGCACGCCGGTGAGCCAGTCCATCACAAAGCCAAGCGGCGTGGCCAGGATGTAGATATAGGCCATGCCCAGGACAAGCGAGGTCAGAATCGGGATGATCAGGATGGGCATGATGGTCTGGATGGTGTTGTTGACCTTCCAGGTCTTCATCCAGCGGACAAAGTAGCCGCAGATGACCGCCATGATCATGGCGCCCAAGAAGCCGGTCGAAACGCTGTTGCCGTTAGGGGTAACGACTGCGTTATTGACCAGGTAGCCCAGGACAAAACCGGGGGCGAGCGCGGGCTTGCCGGCCATCGAGTAGGAGATGTATGCCGCAAGCACCGGGATCATCATGGAGATGCCGGCCATGCCGATGGTGTTAAGGCTCACCATCAGCGGGTTCGTAACCTCCATGCCGTTGGCGCCGGCGGTACCGGATGCCAGCGAGAAGGCAAGAAACACGCCGCCGATAACGACGATGGGGATAAAATAGGAAACGCCGGTATTGAATGCATTGAGCAGCGTCTTGCCAGGATCGGCAAAGATAGACTGCTTGGACGCCGGTGTCGGGGCCTGCGGGGCAGCGGAGACGGCCTTCTTCTCTGCCTTGGCCTCGGCCTTGGGCGCGTCAACGGCGCCACCCGTCGCCTTGATGATCTCAATGGCCTGGTCGATGATCTTTACCGGATCGGCGATTACATCAGAGGTGCCGACCTTCAGGAACTTGCCCTCGGCCATCTTCTGCTCAAAACGGTCCTCGTTCTCGACACCCACGTCGACGGACTCCAGGACCAGGTCGGCGGAGTCCACGTCTTCCTGCGTGAGCTCATTCTCGATACCCAGGCCACCCTGAGCCTCGACCTTGCACTCGATGCCACGGGCGGCGCATTCATCCTGAATCGCCTTCTGGGCCATATACGTGTGGGCGATACCCACAGTACAGGCGGCAACGCCTACGATCTTCATTGCTTCCCTCTTTTCATAGAGTTGCGTGCGCAAGACACCGTTTGCGGAGGCCTCCGGAGCATCCCCTGCCGTTTGGACTTGCTGTCTTTTCGACAAGAACAATATAGGTGCTCGTTTTTCTTAATGCCAGCTTATTTCGGTAAACGCGCAGGTCAGAGCGTTGGTTATGCGATTTAGTTATGCGTTTAACCAAAAATGAATCCTGCGATTTTGCCCTCGATTTCAAAAGTCAAGAAGTATTTGATTTTCTCGGTAGACGGCAGATGCGCATGCCGGTCACAAATTTCGACCCCACCCGTATGCCGCATTTGTTGCATACTCATATGAAAGGAAAAAGCCGCTCACCGAAGCGTATCCTTCACCAAGACTCAAAGTCATCATGTTGGAAAATGCTCATCTGTCGGAAGGAGTCGCTGTGGCAAAACAGCGCGTTACGATCGCAGACGTCGCTCGAGAGGCGGGAACCTCGACGGCAAGCGTCTCGTATTACCTCAACGACAAACGAGAAAAGCTTAGCGAGAAGACGCAGAACAAAATCGCGCGCGTCATTAAGGAACTCGGATACGTTCCCAACGCCCAAGCGCAGACGCTCACCGGCAAGCAAACCCACGTCATTGCCATCATCATTTTGGATAACACCAACAAATGGGCGGGGCTCGTTCTCAATGGCATGGAGCAGGTCATGCTCCCCGCGGGCTACCAGACGGTCGTTTGCACGAGCAACTTTAACCCCGAGACCGAGCTCATGTACGTCGACAAGATGCTCTCGCTGGGCGTCGATGGCTTTATCATCCAGCCCACGGCAAACTTCAAAGCCGTGCATGACCGCATTAGACGCGCCGGCAAGCCGGTCGTCTTTTTCGATGCGGCCATCTATAGCCCAGGTACCAGCTGGATCAAAACCAACCTTTACGACGGCGTGTACAACGCCACACAGGCACTCCTCGACGCCGGCTACGAAGATTTCTTTTCCATTGCCGCCAACATGACCGAAATGCGCACCCGCATGGAGCGTTTTCAGGGGTATGCCGAGGCGCTGGCAGCGAACGGGCAGCTCTACAAAGCGATTCCCATCGATCACAACAAGCCGTCAATCAACGAGCTCACTGAATACTTTAAATTCAAGTTCAATCCCGCCAAGCGAACCCTTATCTTCGTGCAAAATCAGTGGGCACTTCCCCGTGTCTACAAGGCCCTCCAGCCAATGGCCCATCTGCTTCCGCAGCAAATCGGCCTTTTGGGACTCAACTGCGAAGACTGGACTAATCTCACCACACCGACCGTCTCCACCATCATCGAGCCCGTCGACCAAGAAGGTCGCGAAGCAGCCGAGATGCTGCTCGCCCTACTTGACGGAAGCAGCGAACCCGGCGAGCAGCGCATTCTCGAGTGCAAGCTCAACTGGCTCGACTCCACCTCGATCTAGACCGCGGGACAAATGAATCAGTAGCGTTTGTCTCAAATCTTAAGTATTTGTTCGACAGAACGGCCCTTGCCGGCTCCTGCTAGACTGGTAGATTCCCAACCGTCCATCCAGGAGCCTCAATGTCGCGCAAGTCCGCTTACAAGCAAGTACTTTCCATCGGCACCGCCGTGGTGCTGGGGTTTGCGCTGTTTACGGGATCGATCGACGGAGCGCCCAAGCTGTTGTCGCCGCAAAGCGATGAGCAGGCGGCGGCTCTGGCCGAGAAGCAAAGCGAGAGCCCCAACCGCACCGACGACGAAGCGGACTTGGTCGCCCGGCTCGAATCGGGAACAACGAGCTCCGAGGACTCCGGCGATGGCTCCGAATCCGCCACGACCAACACCAACGGCAACGTTGCCGAGGACAGCGCCGCCACCCCCATCGACGAGGTTGAAAACCCCGACCTCAACCGCGCCCGCGGTGTTTATCTCAGCAGCATTCCCGACTACGCCGGCAACCCCTACGTTGCCCTTCGCGCCGACAGCACGCACCCGCTCGGCACACCGTCATTCACGCTCGATGAATACGAGCGCGCCACCGAAGAGGGCTGCTTTAAGAAGTTCTCCAAGCTCGACAGCCTGGGCCGCACCCGCAAAGCACTCGCCTGCGTGGGCCCCGAATCACTCGGTCAAGGCGAGCGCGGCGATATCTCGCGCATCCATCCTGCCGGTTGGCACCAGCAGCGCTACGACTTTATTCCGGGCCAGAGCCTCTACAACCGCTGCCACCTTATCGCCTGGTCGCTCTGCGGCGAAAACGCCAACCGCAAAAATCTCCTCACCGGCACGCGCTATCTCAACGAAACGGGCATGCTGCCGTTTGAGGAGCAGATTCTCGGCTACATCCGCGACACGGGCAACCATGTGCTCTACCGCGTCACGCCCATGTATAACGAAGAGGAACTTGTCTGCCGCGGCGCGCGCCTTGAGGCGCAATCGGTCGAGGACCACGGCAAGACCCTCTGCTTCCACGTGTACTGCTACAACCTGCAGCCGCACGTGCAGATCGACTACGCCACCGGCCGCAACCAGGCCTCGGGGAACTAGCCCCAAGCCACGACAAGAACCGATTTGCAACCCACCGGGGACCAAAAAGGGCCGCCCCGGTTACCCAAGGCGGCTCTTTCGTCAGCACCTACATTGCAGGCAAAATCACACGCTACTTGGCGCGACCCTCCTCATAGCGCTCGACCAGCTTGGCCTGAACGTCGTAGGGCACCTGCTCATAGCCAGCCGGCTTCATGGTAAAGTCGCCCGTGCCGCGCGTGATGGAACGCAGGCGTGTCGAGTAATCCGTCAGCTCGGCAAGAGGCGCCTGGGCAATGACCACGGTATCGCCGCGCTCGTCGGTCTCCATGCCGGTCACGCGGCCGCGCGAGGCGGAGATGTCGCCCATCACGGCGCCGGCATAGCTCTCGGGGATGGTCACCGTGACCTCCTCGATGGGCTCCAGCACCACCGGATCGGCGTCGGCGCACGCCTTGCGCAGGCCGATGCGGGCCGCCGCGCGGAAGGCCATTTCGTTGGAGTCGACGCTGTGATACGAGCCGTCGTACACAGCCACGCGAATGCCCGTGAGCGGGTAGCCGGCAATGATGCCGTCCTTCATGGTCTCCTGGACGCCCTTGTCCACGGCGGGAATCAGCGAGCGCGGAATGCGGCCGCCTACGACCTCATCCACAAACTCGTAGCCGTCGCTCGTGCCGTCGGGCCCAATAAGCGGCTCCACGCGCAGCCAGCAGTCGCCGTACTGACCGGCACCACCGGTCTGCTTCTTGTGGCGGCCCTGGGCGCTCGCCGTGCGGCGGATGGTCTCGCGATACGGAATGCGGATCGGCACGCTCTTGGCCACGACCTTGGTACGGTCCTCCAAACGGTTGAGCAGCACCGAAACCTGCGCCTCACCCACGGCGGAGATAATGGTCTGGCCGGTCTCCTCGTCACGATCGATGCTCATGGTCGGATCGGCCTTGCAGGCCTTCTCGATAAACGTGTAGAGCTTCTCTTCGTCCCCGCGATTCTCGGCCTCGATGGCAATGCGGTACTGCGAGTTGGGGAACTTAAACGCCGCAGCCTCGACCTTGCCGGTAATCGAGAGCGTATCGCCCGTCTCGGCCGCCAGCTTGGGTGCCACGATAATGTCGCCGGCATAGGCGTGACCGACCTCGGTCATGTCGCGGCCGCACATCACATACAGGTGAGCCAGACGGTCGCCCTTGCGCGTGCGCGCGTTGACCAGCTCAAGGCCCGGCTCAAGCGTACCCGTCAGCACCTTAATAAAGCTGATGCGACCCTGCTGCGGATCGGCCAGGGTCTTAAACACAAACGCCACCGGACGATCATCGTCGCTTGAAATCTTGAGCGAATCGCCGTCGATAAGCGGCATCTCGCCGTAGTCGGTCGGCGCCGGGAAGTATGTGGCGATGTCGTCCATCAGCGAGTTGACGCCCTGCTCCTTAATGCAATCGCCCGCAAAGACCGGCACAAAGATGCGCTCGGCGATCGCCTTCGACAGCAGGCCTTCAAGCTCCTCCTGCGTCAGCGTCTCCTCGCCTTCCAAGTACTTCATCATCAGTTCGTCGTCAGCCTCGGCCACCAGCTCGCACAGATGGTCATGGGCTTCCTCGGCCTGGACACGATACTCCTCGGGAATCTCCGACTCAACGGCTTCGGTGCCGTTGCAATGGCGCGCCTTCATGCGCACCAGGTCGATGATGCCGTCAAAGTCCTCGCCCTCGCCCCAGGGAAGGGTCACGGCGCCCAGGCGCGTGCCAAAGCGCTCCTGCAGCAGGTCCATCGTGGTCGCAAAGCTGGCCTCGGAGCGCGACAGGCGGTTTACGAACACCGCACGCGCCAGGCGCAGGTCCTCGGCGGCATACCAGAGCTTAACCGTCGTAGGCTGCGGGCCGGCCTCGGCGTCGACCACAAACAGAGCCGTCTCGCAGACGCTCATCGCGGCAAAGGCGTCGCCGATAAAATCGGGGTAGCACGGGGCATCGAGCACATTGATGCGCGCGCCCTTCCAGTCGATCGGCGCGATGGTCGTCGAGATGGAGAATGAACGCTTGACCTCTTCAGGGTCATAGTCGAGCGTGGGCTTGGTGCCGTCGTGGCCGCCCAGGCGGGCGGTCTTGCCGGAAAGGTGGAGCATGGCTTCGGCGAGTGAAGTCTTGCCCACCCCGCCTTGGCCTACGAGCACCACGTTCCTTACGTTACCGGTCTTGGGAGCACCCATGATGACCTCCTTGCAGGGCCGCGCGCAATGCGCGGCGCCAACGGGGAGAGTTCGCGGTCGGTGCCATCCCGGGAGCAGCATGGTCGGCAGCCGAGCCGACTCACCCTCCAAATGTCCTATGCCACCACCCTACCCTCACGGGCGACCGTCCATGCACACCTTTCGGCACACGTATGAATACAGGCGGCGAGAGGAAGAGACAAGCTTGTGAGGCGATTATTGAACCCCGTCGATGCAAACAAAAAACCGCCACAGACCGTAAGACCTGCGGCGGCTTCGTCTCAATTAATAGTTGAGTAAATACCTGAGCCTATCCCTCGATACGGCTCAAGAACTCACGGGTGCGCCGCTCACGCGGATGGTCGATGACCTGCTCGGCAGGACCCTCCTCGACAATGCGGCCGCCATCCATAAAGACCACGCGGTCGGCAACATCGCGCGCAAACTGCATTGCGTGGGTCACAATCACCATCGTCATATTCTGCGCGGCAAGGTCTTTAATGACACGCAGCACCTCGGCTGTCAGCTCGGGATCGAGTGCCGAGGTCGGCTCGTCAAAGAACAGGATCTCCGGATCGAGCGCCAAGGCGCGGGCGATACTCACACGCTGTTGCTGACCGCCCGAAAGCTCACACGGAACCTTGTTCTCGTTGCCCACAAGCCCCATCTGAGCAATCAATTCATGCGCACGAGCTTCCGCCTGCTCGCGCGGGCGCTTAAGCACGCGGATCGGCGCGTCGATGATGTTTTTCATCACGGTATAGTGCGGGAACAGGTTGTAATTTTGGAACACCAGGCCGAATCGCGAGCGCGCCTGCTTGGGCACATCGCCCTTCGCATAGACCGCGCCCGAACCCGCATCCGTCGCAACGGCAAGGTCACCAAACGAGAGCGAGCCTCCGTCGAGTGTCTCGAGCAGCGTGGCACACCGCAGCAGCGTGGACTTGCCGCCACCCGAAGGCCCGATAATCGCCACGACCTCGCCACGCTTTACCTCGAGCGAGATATCCTTGAGCACCTCATTGCCGCCAAACGCCTTACGCGCGTTCGATATATTCATTACCGAGTTAGTCATGATAATAGTCCAGCTTCTTTTCGGCGGCGCCCAACAGCATCTCGACCACGAAGTTGAAAACCCAGTAGATCAGCGCCGCAATCGCAAACGGTACCATGCTCACCTGCGAGGCAACCAGGGCCTTGGCGGTCGAGAACATCTCGCCCACGCCAATGGCAAACGCCAGCGACGTGTCCTTGACCAGCGTGATGATCTCGTTGCCCATCGCCGGCAGAATACGCTTGGCAACCTGCGGCATCACAATGTACAAAAACGTCTGCAGGCGCGAGTAGCCCAGCACCTCGGCGGCCTCGTATTGACCGCGCGGAATGGACTGCAGGCCCGAGCGATAGATCTCGGCAAAGTAACCGGCGTAGTTGATGATGAACGCTACGACGCACGCCGTCCACTTGGAATCGGGCGTGAGCGAAATGCCGAACACGTAGTACGGGGCAAAGTAGATGGCAAACATCTGCAGCATGAGCGGCGTGCCGCGCATAACCGAGATATAGATGCGCGCAATCCAGCGGAGCGGCGCGATTTTGCTCATGCGCATAAACGCCACGGGGATTCCCAGCGGAATCGACCCGAGCAGCGTCAACACAAACAGCTGCAAACTGACCAAGAATCCCTGGCCAAGCATCAGCATCATGACCTGAATAGACAACCCAAGCCCTCTTTCACAGCAACAGAACAGCGAACTCAATGCTAAAGCGGGTTTTCCAGGTGTCCGAGTTTGCCGTGAAAGAGGAGCGCCGCGTACTAAATGTACGCAAGCGACGGTTTGAACGGCAAAATCGGGTGCCTGGGAAAGCCGCTATTTCAAAACCCAGTTGTCGAAGGACAGACCATAGCTCGCGTACTTGTCGCAGAGGTCCTTAACCGTGCCGTCCTCGTAGAGTGCCTTGAGCGACTCGGTCACGGCATCGGCCGACTTGGTGTCGCCCTTCTTAAAGCCGACAGCGTAGTGCTCGCTGGACAGCGGCTCATCGAGCTGCGTATAGGCATCGGACTTGGCGGCAAGCTGATACTGAGCAATCGAAAGGTCGCAAGCCACGGCATCGACCGCGCCGCTCTCGAGCTGCATAAAGGCCGTGTTGTAGTCGCCGATGGTGTCGAGCGTGGCGAACGTCGCGGCCAGATCCTTCTGGTCGCCCTCGAGCACATCCTGCGCAGCGGAATCGGTCTGAGTGATCACGGTCTTGCCAGCAAGATCGTCCCAGCTCTTGATGCCCGCATCCTTCTTTACCACCAGCACCTGCTCGTTGAGCATGTACGGCTCGGAGAACGTATAGTCATCCTCACGGCCCTCCATGGTAAAGCCGTTCCAGATGCAGTTGATGGCGCCCGAGTTGAGCAGCGTATCCTTGGCGTCCCAGTCGATGGCCTCGTATTTGACCTCCCAGCCCTGCTTATCGGCAACAGCCTTGGCCAGATCGAGATCAAAGCCGGTGTACTCGCCATCGTCGCCCACAAAGCCGTACGGAGGATAGGACTTATCAAAGCCCACCACGAGCTTCTTGGACTCCGCAGCACCCTTCACATCCTTGGCCGCGGCAGAGCCTGCAGCGGAGCCCTTGCCGGCACCACCGCCGCAGCCGACAAGACCAAGGCCAAGCACCGTGGCGAGCGAGCCGGCTAGACCAACAAACTGACGACGAGACATATCGGTGTTCATGGTATTCCCCCTTGATGGTACTTTAGTTAGGTAAAGTGAGTCATGTAACGTCCAGAATAATACACTTTAGTGAGATGGAGTACAAGGGAGGGTTTGCCCGGCGCGGGCGGGGAGCGGCGCGTAATTAAGTTTCCTGCTCTACAGTCCTGCGCAAGACGGAAAGCACATTAAGTGCTTTCCTTTGCGTGCGGAACTCGCGATAAACTTAATTACGCGCCGCTCCCCGCCCGCGCCGGGCAAACGTCGTTGGGCTTATCACTGACAGGAAATGGGCGCTTGCATATCGTCTGCTGGCTTGGCACGGTACAATGCTTGCAGCTTTTAATTCATGAATTAGTGGAGTTATTGATGGCAGAATCTCGTGCGGAGCGTAAGGCTCGTCGTGCTTTGATCGAAGCAGCTGAGGGGTCGGAGGAGAAATCTTCTACGAAATCCAAGTCTTCTAAAGCTGCAAAAAGCAAGTCGGCTAAGGGCAAGGCTAAGGCCAAGCGTTCTGACTCTCGTCGAGGCGGGGATAAAGCGCCTCAGACTCGTTCCAAGCGCTCGCATAAAGATCGGGTTTCGTCTGCGCGTAAGGCCGTGGACCCCAAGTCTCCCTGTTCGATCATGAAATCTTGCGGTGGGTGCACGGCGCTCAATCGTCCTTATAAGAAGCAGTTGGCAGCCAAGCAGGCCGCCATGGAGGAGCTTTTTGCTACCCTTTGCGAGCGCGAGGGCATTAGCGTCGACCCCATTCGCGGTATGGGCGTCACCCTGGGCGACCCGGGCAAATATCCTGCGCCGCGCGGTTTTCGCCATAAGGCCGCCACTCCCTTTGCCCCCGGCAAAGAAGGCACTGTCCGGTGCGGTTTCTTTGAGCGCGGCACGCACAAGATCGTTGCCGTACCCGAATGCCCCGTCGAGGCACCGGGCGCCCGTCAGATTCTCAACGGCATCGCACGCGAAGCTGAGCGGCTGCATATTCCCGCCTTTAATGAGGACAAGCATCTTGGTTTGCTTCGCTATGCCGTCGTCCGCTGCGGTTGGCGTACCGACCAGGTCATGGTTACGCTCGTGACCGCCCAGCGTGACTTACCGCATGCGCAGGAATTCTTTGAGGCCGTCGCCGCACTCGATCCGCGCATCGTCACCGTCGCCCAAAACATCAACGGACGCCCCGGCAACGCCATCCTCGGCGAGGAAACCCGCATCGTGTATGGCGCCAAGTGCATGCGCGACCAGCTACTCGGCTGCGAGTTCGATATCTCCCCCACCGCGTTCTACCAGACCAACCCGCAACAGACCGAGCTGCTCTATCAGCTCGCTATCGACGGCATGGATTTGCACCAGGGCGATGTGCTCATGGATGCCTACTGTGGCAGCGGTACCATCGGTCTTTGCGCAGTTAAAGATGCCCAGAAAAAGGGCATCGGCATTATGCTGCTCGGCGTGGAGCGCAACCCGGCGGGCATTGCCGACGCACGTCGCAATGCCGAGCTCAACGGCCTCACCCGCAGCGCCTGGTTTATGGCCGACGACGCCACCGATTGCATCCTGGATGCCGCCGATAACAACGAGCGGGTCGATGTCCTTTCCATCGATCCGCCGCGCGCCGGCTCTACCCCCGAGTTCCTCGAAGCTGCCTGCGCGCTTAAGCCGCGCCGCATCACCTATATCAGCTGCAACCCCGTAACTCAAGAGCGCGACCTGCATCAGCTCCTCGACGGAGGCTATTGCCTGCTCAAGATCACGCCCGTCGACATGTTCCCTCACACCGACCACACCGAAACCGTAGCGGTCCTCGAACGCCGCTAACCGACCTCAGTAGATTTTTGGGACAAGAAAGGGGGCGACCCGCCTGGGCCGCCCCCTTCGCTTGGTTTATAAACTCCGCTACATCCCATTGCGCAGATCGCACACGCCGGCTGCCGCCATCTCGCGCAGCAGCGTCTCGCGGTCGCGCGTCACGATCAAATCTAGCGGGAAGTGAATCTCGTCGAGCATCTTGCGCGCGTGATCGAGCTTGCCAATGGCCATGCCAATGTGGGCATCGGTTGACACGCCAATGCCCACGCCCAGCTCGGCGCAGCGCTCGGCGATCTTGCGGCATACGGCCCAATGCTCAGTGTCGACACCGTGTTCAAGACTATGGTTGTTGATCTCGATAATCTTGTGCTTGGCCTTAGCTGCCAACAGCACCTCGTCGATATCGAACGGCACGCCCGAACGCCCCGTGTGACCCAGCATGAACACCTTGGGGTACTCCAGGGCATTGATATACATCTCGGTCGTCTGGGCCAGCGTCGCGCCTTCAGCAATCTGCGGATTATGCACGCTCGCAACCAAATAATCCAAATTTCGCGTAACCAAATCGAACAGCGAATGCTGACGGCTGTACGAATCACCGGCAATATCGAGCGTGACAGGAGTGTCCTCGCCAAACAGGCTTCCGTCCAGCGAAACGATATCGGCCTCGGCACCACGCAGCACCAGCACGCCGCTCCAAATGCGCGGCCAGATATCCTGGTTGATAAAGAATTGGTAACTGCGCAGGTCATTGGGGCAAGCCGTAACCATAGAGCTCAGATGGTCGGCAGATCCGAGCACCTGCAGGCCACGCTCTGCCGCCCAGTACACATTCTCCTCAATGGTCGAATATGCATGCGCAGAGAATATCGTATGGGTATGAATGTCACAAGAAAGCAGGTAGGGCATCAGGTCTCCTTATCTGGCACGGCCGTCGCTTATATTCATTGTACGCATAGCCTTCGATAGTCGTAAAACCACTCCATCCCAAAGACACAACGTCCATGACAACGGGGTCTGGCTTAACACCAAACCCCGTTTCACGTAAAACATTGTAGGCAGAGCGCTTTACTTTTAACGATACTCGTCCGCCAACTGTTTCCAAGCGGGTAGCGAATTGATAATCGTTTCGTAACTCACGCAATAGCCCAGGCGGAACCAACCCGGCATACCAAAGCTGTCCGAGGGAACCGCAAGCAACTCATACTTCTTTGCACGCTCGCAAAACGCATTCGCATCGGGTTCCAGCGCCTTCACCCACAGGTAGAATGCACCATCCGGCTCAACATAGGTGTAGCCGTACTCCGCTAGTGCGTCGGTAAGCGCGGTGCGGTTGCGCGCATAGGCCTCGACATCGCTCGGCTCATCGATGCAATCGATGATTACGCGCTGGAAGAGTGCCGGTGCGCATACAAAACCTAGCGTACGGGCAGCACCCGCAACAGCCGGCATCAGACGGGCAGCCTGCGGATTGGTGTTGGGAACCAAGATCCACCCCACGCGCTCGCCCGGCAGCGACAGCGACTTGGAATACGAGTAGCACACGATGGTGTGCTCGTAGATCGAGGGCACCCAAGGCACCTCGGCACCGTACACAATCTCGCGGTACGGCTCATCCGAGATGAGCATAATCGGATTCTCGGGATCGCGCTGAGCGTTGGCCTCGCGCAGAACATTGGCCAGTCGCGTCAGCGTGTCGCATGTATATACGGCACCGGTCGGATTGTTGGGAGAGTCAATGATGACGGCCGCCGTCTTATCGCTGATCGCCTTGAGCACGTTGTCCACGCTCAGCTGGAACGTATCTTCATCGGCGAGCGCCTCAACACACGTACAGCCGGCCTTCTCAATCCAAACGCGATACTCCGGAAAGTACGGGGCGATAACAATAACCTCGTCGCCCGGGTTCGTAACGGCGTTGAGCGTGCAGGTGAGCGAAGCCGCGGCACCCACCGTCATAAATACGTCTTTGCCCTCATAGCTCGTGCCAAAGCGGCGGTTGAGCGATTCGGCCACAGCGGCACGACATTGCGGCAGGCCCGGTGCGGGCGTGTAGCCGTGCAGCTGGTCGCTCGGCAGCTCCAGGGCCTTCTTAATCGACTCAGCCACAGCAGCGGGCGCCGGAACGCTCGGATTGCCCAGCGAAAAATCGAATACGTTTTCCGCACCGATCTGCGCCTTGCGCTCAAGGCCATAGCTAAAAATCTCACGGATGATGGAGCTTTCCGCGCCGCGAGCATACATAGTTTCGTTGATCATCTGTTCCCCTTTCGCATAGGCGCTATTGTACGCTTTAGCCGAGCAAAGTGCCGCAGCAATGTTAATTGGGGACAGACTTAAATGCGTGAAAACGCTCATTTAAGTCTGTCCCCAATCAACAGACGGCCCCATATCGCTCAAAAGAAAAAGCCTCCGCAGGTTTCCCCGCGGAGGCTTTCGCCACAAAGACTATTTGTCGGCGTCGGCGTCGGCATCGACGACGGCATGGTCATCGCCAGCATCATCGGATGCGACTTCGGCATCCTCCTGCATGGCCGCCTGCGCAAAGGCCGCGGCATCAGCCGCCAGCTCTTCCTCGCTCATACGGGGCGTGCGCTTCTTGGTCGGCATGCCGGCCGCCTTGGCATTGCGCTCCTCCTTGGCCGCCAGGATATCGCCCTCGCGCTCAAGGTAGGCATTCCACTCGTTGTCGAGCAGGGCGTTCACGGCGTCGCCTTCGACGGTCTCGCGCTCAAGCAGCACCTTCGCCATCAGATCGAGCTGATCGCGACGGGCATCCAAAATCTCGACCGCACGACGATGGGCTTCGCGCATGATGCGCTGAACCTCGATATCGATGCGGCGCGCCGTCTCCTCGGAGTAATCCTGGTGATCGGCGTAATCGCGACCAAGGAATACCTGATGCTGCGCCTCGCCAAACACTTGCGTGCCCAGCTCCTCGCTCATGCCCAGACGCGTAACCATCTCGCGCGCCATCTTGGTCGCACGCTCCAGGTCGTTGCTCGCGCCCGACGTAATGTCATCGCACATGAGCTCCTCGGCAACGCGACCGCCCAAGAACACGGCGAGCTCGTCGAGCATCTCGTTCTTGGTCTTGAGGAAGTGGTCCTCCTGCGGAAGCTGCAGCGTGTAGCCCAGCGCCTGACCGCGGCTGACAATCGAGATCTTGTGAACCGGATCGGAGTGCTCCAGGATGTGGCCCACCAGGGCGTGACCGCTCTCGTGGTAGGCAATCGTGGTGCGCTCGGCCTCGGTCATCACGCGACCCTTGCGCTGTGGTCCGGCAATCACGCGCTCCATCGATTCCTCGACCTCGTCCATCGAGATCACGGAACGATGACGGCGAGCGGCCAGCAGCGCAGACTCGTTGAGCAGGTTCGCCAGGTCGGCGCCGGTAAAGCCAACGGTCATCTGGGCGAGCTTCTCAAACTTAACGTCCTCGTCCATCGGCTTGTTCTCGGCATGCACGCGCAAGATCTGCTCGCGGCCCTTCACATCCGGACGGTCGACCGTAACCTGGCGGTCAAAACGGCCGGGACGCAGCAGCGCCGGATCCAGGATGTCGGGACGGTTGGTCGCAGCGATCAGGATGACCGACTCGCTTTCCTCAAAGCCGTCCATCTCGACCAGCAGCTGGTTGAGCGTCTGCTCGCGCTCGTCGTGACCGCCGCCCAAGCCAGCTCCGCGCTGACGTCCCACGGCATCGATCTCATCGATGAAGATGATCGACGGGGCCTGGGACTTGGCCTCCTTAAAGAGGTCACGCACACGGCTGGCGCCGACACCCACGAACATCTCGACAAAGTCGGAACCAGAGATGCTAAAGAACGGCACGCCCGCCTCGCCGGCGACGGCCTTAGCCAGCAGCGTTTTACCGGTGCCCGGAGGGCCCACCAGCAACACGCCACGCGGGATCTTGGCGCCCAGCTTGCGATAGCGGTCCGGATCGCTCAAAAAGTCACGGATCTCCTCGAGCTCCTCGACTGCCTCGTCCACGCCGGCAACGTCTTCAAACTTGACCTTGGGTCGTGTGGCCTCGTTGGTCTTGGCATTGGTCTTGCCAAACTGCATGTTCCTGTTGTTGGCGCCCATCATCTGGCGCATAAAGTAGAACATGATGGCGATAAGGGCGATCGTCGGAAGCACACTCATCGCCAAGTCGCCCCAAAAATCGGGATCGTTGGTGTTGACGATGTACTTGGTATCGGGGTGCTCCGCCATGAGCTCGGCAAGCGAATCGGAGCCGACATAGGTCGAGGAGAAGCTCTTGAGCTCGCTCGTATCGCCCTTGTCCTTTTTTGTCTTCCAGTAATGACCCGTCACGCTTCCGTCTTGAACCGTATAGGTCAGATCTTCGACGCGATCCTGCTTGATGGCGCCCACCATCTCGCTCGTCGCGAGCTTAACGGTATTGCTGGAATTGGCAAAGCCGGAGCCCATGTTAAAGAAGGCGTAGCCCAGAAGCGCGCAAGCCAAAATAAAATACAGCCAGCCCGTACGCGTGGGCTTCTTGCCTCCGGGCATCCCCGGGATCTTAGGCTCCCGGGGAGTCTGGGAATTGTTATCGTTATGGTCGTCGGGCATCTTACGAATAAACCTCCGGTTTCAAAATGCCCAGATACGGAAGGTTACGATAGCGCTCGGCATAGTCGAGGCCGTAGCCCACCACAAAGGCATCGGGGCAATGGGTTCCAACATACTTGGGCGTGATGGCCGAGACGCGGTCCTCAACGTCCTTCCACAGGAAGGCGGCGACCTCCAGCGAAGCGGGCTTGCGGCTCTCGAGGTTCTTCATCAGATACTTGAGCGTCAGGCCCGAGTCCAGAATGTCCTCGACGATCAGCACGTCGCGACCGCGGATGTCGATATCCAGGTCCTTAATGATACGCACGATACCCGAGGACTTCACACCGTCGCCGTAGCTCGAAACAGCCATGAAATCGATGTTGGTCGGCAGCTCGATCTTACGCATCAGGTCGCCCATAAAGACCACGGCGCCGCGCAGGACCGCAATCAGCACCAGATCCTTACCCGCGTAGTCGCGCGTAATCTCCTCGCCCAGGCGAGAGACGATACCGTCGATATCCTCCTGCGTGAACAGAACCTTCTCGATATCCGGATGTTGAGAAGCCATGACAACCCTTTCTTGTGCTTATCGCCCACACACCGCCGTATGGACGCGAACTACACATTCTAGCAGCGCACGGGGTAAATTTACCAGCCCGTGCGCCATCAGCGCGGGAATACCGTCAACGTCGCACAGAATAGCAGGCGTGGGACGCTATTCCGCATCGACCACGCGGAGCAGATATGCCACGCGCGTTGCGGCCGTGCACTTAAAACGCTCGTCCGCGCGAACTCCGGCGACCCACACCACGGCACCCCCCGGCGCCGTCCTCACCACGGGCACGCCGGCGCGCTCGGAAACGGGAATGCGAGCCTCGCCTAGCAAGTCGGATACCTTCTTGCTTCGGCCACTCATTCCTAACGGGCACATCACGTCTCCCGGTGCGGGACCGTCCACCCACAGGCGCGCCAATCGCGCCTCTGCAGGGATCTCGCCACGTGAGCCCGCCAGGATCCGCTCACTATCGCTGTCGGCAAAACCCAGGGCAGCCGCGTCTACCAAAGCTGTCACTTCCCCGGCAGCCGCTAGCTCACGGGCGCGGCGCACGATATCGCATCCCGGCTCAACGGCCATCGGCTCTGCGACCAGCATGCGCCCCCCGCCCAACGGCAAACGACCGGGTATGGTAATCCAGTCCGCAACCAGCCCCTCACGAGCCGCCGGCGCCTTAAACGCCAGCATGCCAAACTCGACGCGCGCGTCAATTCCCGCCGGAAGCGTGACCGAGCCTGTGCCTTCGGCAACGCAGGAAAGGACTCGCTCCACATGTCGCATCTCTGGACGAGCGCCCGGATCGATGCGTTTGATCGCCAGTCGCACGATGCGCCGCGCGATTACCACCTCGGCCGCAGCAAGGCGTCTGGCATCGAGCACTAGCGCGCCCGCCGCCTCCTTGCGCAGGCAGCTTCGAAACGCCTGCGCCGACAGCTGGGATAGAAACGCGTCTTCGTCACCCAAGATCTCACAGGCGGCGCCAATCGTCTTGCACACGCTCGCATTACGCTGTGCCACCACTGGCATTACCCGATGGCGCACGTAGTTTCGCAGATACGAGATATCCTCATTGCTCTCGTCTTCACGCCACGGCTGACCATGTACCTGTAGATAGCCCACGAGCTCGCCATGAGTTAGGTCGAGCAAGGGACGCACCACGATATTCCTCCGGCGAGGAATGCTCGATAGGCCAGCGGGCCCCGAACCCTTAATCGCGTTCATCAAAAACGTTTCCGCGCGATCCGAAGACGTGTGCGCGGTGCAGATACGAGCCGCCGTTCGCGGTGCCCCCGTCTGGGCGCAGAGCTCGCGAACATACCTCCGCGCCGCGGCATAGCGCACTTCGCGGGCCGCGGCCTCAATATTGCCCGACTCCCCATCAAAATAAGCGTGCTCCACGCACAGCGGTAAACCATATTTCGCGCAGAGCTCACGCACAAAGGCCTCGTCGCCATCGGACGCCTTGCCGCGCAGATGATGGTTTACATGCAGCACATGCAGGCGCTCGCGAGCAATGGGGGCAACACCGCGCCCGTCTTGGATATCCAGCTTTGATGTGCACGCCATAAGAAGCAGTGCCGTCGAGTCCGCGCCGCCTGATACCATGAGCACGACAGGAGCAGCCTGCTGCCTCGTCCGGGTCTCATCGACTGCCCCAGGCACGGCATGGTGTCCATAATGCTGAGATACCGTAGGCATTTGCTTCCTCCTCTATTCGTCCGCACCCATTGTATCCTTTGGAATCTTATGTCTCGTCTGCACCTTCATATCCTCGGCAGTGGCTCTAAAGGCAACTGCGCACTCATCGAGGGCCCGCAGGGGCTCATTATGGTCGATAACGGACTGTCTCGCCGCGAGACATTAAAGCGCATGGCAGAACTGGGGCTCTCGGCAGACAACGTCTCGGCTCTTCTCATTACTCATGAGCACAGCGATCACATCAAGGGCCTCGATGTCTGGTGCAAGCACTGGCACGGCCCCCTCTTTGCCAGCAGGGGCACTCTTTCGAGCAAAGAAAATCTTTCGCATCTGCCTGTCGAGGAATTCGATCCCGGTGACACCCTATCCATTGCCGGCATCCACGTGCAAACCTACTCAACGTCACACGATGTCATCAATCCAGTCGGCTATCGATTCGACACCCTCGATGATTCCATCGGCTTTGCCACCGACACCGGAGAGCTATCGAGCCAAGCCATGAACACCCTCAAAGATTGTCGAGTCCTCGCACTCGAAAGCAACCACGATGTGACCATGCTGCGCGAGGGAGAATATCCCCGCTTTCTTCAGGAGCGCATCCTGTCTGAAAGGGGACACCTCTCCAATGGCCAAGCCGCCGAAGCCGCGCGCGAACTTGTTACCGATCGCACCGAACAGCTCATTGCCATGCATATCAGCCAAGATAACAATCGTCCGAGCCTTACCGTCAAAAGCTATGCCAAAGCTCTGGCCGCAACCCTGGATGACGAGGTCGGCAGCTCCGCAACCCTTCTCCAAGGATCGCGAAAACTCTCGATACGCCCTGCGAGTCAGTATCAACCGGCAACCATTCAATAGACTGTCCTAAACAACAAAAGGGGCCGGGAATCGCTTCCCAGCCCCTTTTGTTGTCTTTTAATAGCGAAGAACACCAACGAAGCTATTCGATGGAGATCTTCGTAACGTTCTTCTTCTCGACGATCTTGGGAACCGTAACGGTCAGGATGCCGTCAGCGTACTTAGCCGAGAGGCCCTCGCTCGAAGCGTCCTTAAGATACACGCCACGCGTCGCGCTGTACGAGCTGAACTCCTTCTGCAGGAAGTTCTTGCCCTCGTTCTCCTCGTCTTCCTCGACATTCACGCTAATGGACAGACGGCCCTCGTTAAGCTCGACATCGATATCGTCCTTGGCGACGCCGGTCAGATAAGCCTTGACCTCATAGCCATCGCCCTTATCCTCAACGTCAACGGGGAATGCCTTAGAGGCAATCGAGCTGTTCGCTAGGTCGCTCATATCATCAAACAGATCGAACAGCGAGCTTGCAGAGGGACGAACGCCAAAAACCGAACGATAAGGAACCATGCTTGCCATGTTTACCACTCCTTTATAGGACTGCCGAGTCATCTTCCAGGTGACTGGGACTTCTTTTGACGCTCTTATATATGCCCACCCAGTGCTCATATATACATCGACTATAAAGTTTTTTTAGTCCAGTACTATAAGCATATCTAAGTGCGTATGACTTAGGTTTTAGGAAGGTTAAGGTTCTTTGAACCAGAGCTTAAATACCGAGTATGTCCCCAGCTACAAATAACAAGGGGCTTACAATGAGCGCGTACACGTTGTTGGTAACGAGCTAAAGGGCATCATGGACGACCAAAACCAGAACAAAATGTTTATGCCGACGCAGGGGGAAGATACTTCCACGCAGCCGCCACGGTTCCATCGCCCCCACATCTCGCAAGAGCCCATTAATGATCCGGAGCCCAAGTATGTGACGAGAAATCGATATCAAACACTCGAGGATGCCCAAACGGGGCGTAAACATATGGGCGTCGCCTCGGGAGACCCTGTATATCTGAAAGACGCACCATTATCTAAAAACAGCGCAGCTAGTGATGAGCCGATGAAAGCATCCGCCACTCATCAACAAAGAGGTCCTCGACCAAAGCAAACCTTGACGCATTCGGCTCGCTATCTCGAAACGCCAAAACAGGGAAAATCAATCTTCGTTTCATCAAGTAAACGACGCAAGCAGCATCGACTGACAATCCTGCTTTTGATCATTGTGGCCATAGCAGTTGCCCTTGTTATTCGATTTATCTTCTTTAAATAAAGGCTCAATACCAAAAACGATAAGATCGTCTGGTGTAATAGAGTCATTTACGCCCCATAAACGCAAAAAGGGGGAGGCCGCGAGGCCTCCCCCTTCTCAGTTCAAGCGTACGGCTCGGTGCCGTCCACCGGTCAGCGGCGCCCTGGCCTCCCACGGGCTGACCCCGCAGTACTCTCGGCGCGATGGGGCTTAGCTTCC
>DBFDVR010000052.1:0-20028 GCA_048321375.1 Collinsella sp. | reverse complement strand
CGTGCAGCGCCGCAAATTTGTGGTCGCGGGGCGTCACCAGCTTCATGAAGTACTTGCGCACCATGTCGGCGTACTCACCCTTCAGGGCGCTCTCCATGTCGGTGTAAACAACACCCTGGGCGGCGACTTCCTCCTTGACGTTGTGATAGACGACCTCGGAGTCGTACTGCGCACCGACGCCAGCAAGGCTCGAACGCTCGGCCTGGGGGATGCCCAGGCGCTCAAAGGTATTCTTGATGTCGTCGGGCACCGACTCCCAGTCGTGCTTTTGATCGGTGTTGGGTTTGACGTAGGTGACGATGTTGTCCATGTCTAGGCCCTCGATGGAGGGACCCCACGTCGGGTCGGGGAAGCGATTGAAGATCTCGAGGGACTTGAGGCGCAGGTCGAGCATCCACTGCGGCTCGTCCTTTTTGGCGCTGATCTCGCGCACGATGTCGGGCGTGATGCCGGCGTCGAGGCGCTCGAATCCCTCCTCGCCATAGGTGAAGTCGTAGAGGCTGCGGTCGATGTCCGCGACCTCGGTGCGGTTCTTGGTCATTGCGTCGCCCCTTTACGCCTGCTGCTCGGCAGCGGCGGCCTCGGCCTGGGCGCGCTGCTCGGCGGCCTCGCGCTCGAAGGTCTCAAAACCGTTCTTGTCGATCCAGGGGATGAGCGAGGCGTCGTCCTCGCGCACGATGTGGCCCTTGACCATAACGTGGACGCGGTCGACATTCAGGTGCTCCAAGATGCGCGTGTTGTGCGTGATGATGAGCATGGAGCCGTCGCAGCTCTTGCGGTAGGCGTCCATGCCGTGGCTGACGGTGGAAAGTGCGTCGACGTCCAGGCCGGAGTCGGTCTCGTCGAGGATGGCGAGCTTGGGCTGCAGCAGCAGAAGCTGGAGCATCTCGACCTTCTTTTTCTCGCCGCCCGAGAAGCCCACGCCCAGCTCGCGGTTGAGGTAGGCGGTATCCATGTTGAGCTCGGCCGCGAGCTCCTTGACGCGACGGCGGAACTCCTTGCCCTTCATCTCCAGGCCGGGGCGGCCGGCGATGCTGGCGCGCAAAAAGCTCGACAGCGGCACGCCCGGAATCTCGACCGGGGCCTGGAAGCTCAGGAACAGGCCGGCGCGCGAACGCTTGTCGGTGGTGAGCTCGGTGATGTCCTGGCCATCAAAGACGATGCGGCCGTCGTTGACCGTGTAAACGGGGTCGCCCATGACCAGGTGGCCGAGGGTGGACTTGCCGGCGCCGTTGGGTCCCATCAGCACGTGGGTCTCGCCGGCAGCGACGTTGAGGTTGACGTTGTGGAGGATGGTCTTTTCGTCCACGGAGGCGGTCAGACCTTCGATGGAAAGCAGCGGATTTGCGCTCATGCTGTCCCTCTCTGTATATGGTGTACTCATAGGTGTACTAAACCCTAGGAATCTTCTCGGAATAAAGTTACTATGGGTTCGGCGTTAGTCAAGGGAAAACCCGACTAATCCACTCGACTTTTTAGATGTGGGACATAATAATCAGGTTTGTTTGCCCCGCGTGCATAAGATTTGGGACAAACACTCCTTGTATTTTGTCCCAGCAACGATGGGTGGGTAGGTATGCTCATTTCTTCCAAGGGCCGCTATGCCCTCCGGCTGATGATCTATATCGCGGCGCTGGGCGACGCCGAGGGCAAGATTGCCCTGCGCGAGGTTGCCGACCGCGAGCATATCTCGCAAAAGTATCTGGAACAGCTGGTCCGTCCGCTTATGAAGGCGGGCCTGCTTAAGAGCGTGCGCGGCAAGGGCGGCGGCTACATGATGGCCAAGGATCCCTCCGAGGTACGTGCGGGTGACATCCTGCGCGCCGTCGAGGGCAGCACGGCGCCCGTGGCGTGCGACGGCATCGACAATAGCTGCACCCGCAGCGATTTGTGCTCGACCGTCAAGTTCTGGCGCGGTTTGGACGACGTGATCGAAAAGTACGTCGACGGCGTGACGTTGGCCGACCTGGCCGCCGTCCCCGAGATCAACTTTGACATTAAGCTGTAGGGCTGCAAATGGCATCTCTCGACAAGGTGTACAAACAAATCGAAGTTTTTGCTCGGGAATGTGACGCCGAGAAGGTTGTGCTGTTTGGTTCTCGTGCTCGAGGCGACAACTTACCCAAGAGCGATATTGACATCGCCGTAGCAGGTTGTCGGGATTTCGGCCGTTTCTCATATTTGATCGAGGAGCGTCTTGATACTCTTTTAGATGTAGATGTCGTCAATCTCGACGAGTCCTTGTCGCAGCAATTGCTCGATGAAATTGCCAGGGATGGTGTGATTCTGTATGAAAAAATATGAGAACTTTGCCAGTGCCTTGGCGAATCTTGAGGATGCGCCCAATCAGGATCTCAACAATGATTTTGTTCAGAGTGGATTGATTAATAAGTTCAATCTTCAATTTGAACTGAGCTGGAAGCTCCTTAAGCGTCTGCTCGAGTATGAGGGTGCCACGCTTGCCGCGTCGGGGTCTCCTCGTGCCATCTTGAAGGAGTCGTACCGATTCTACGACTTTATTGATGAGGCGGCCTGGCTAGATATGCTCAGAGACCGCAATACGAACGTCCATATCTATGACAACAAGCTCGCTCAAGATTTGATTCAGCGCATCTTGAACGTCTATATTCCCGCTTTCTGTCAGTTGAGAGACGGGCTGACGAAACGTTACGGCGAGCTTCTGTTGGCGCCCGATGACCAGTTTGTCTAATTCCTTAAGATTTCGCGGAGGGTTGTTGCCGTTTACCGAGGGGTTGTTGTGCAACAACGGGCGAGCTGCAATACTTATTTTTATCTTTGCAAACTGAACTTTAACTACACCAATGCAGGGAGGATCTTATGCAGCCCAAGCATTCTGCTATTGTCGCGGGCCTGACGTTGGCGCTTTCGTTTGGCGCCGTTTCCGCACCGGCACCCGCCGCTGCCGAGGAGCCCACGCCGGGCGTTGCCTCGGATGCCACCGATATCGATAAGGGTCTCTACACCCAGCAGTCCTTCTCGGGCGTGCTGAGGTCGGTCCAGGGCGTTTCGTTTGTCAACGTGACTCCCGAGATGAAGTACTTTACCAAGTACGAGAGCCATGGTAACTACAACCAGGGATTTTCGTATGGTGACGGCTATAACGCACTGGGTTACTATCAGTTTGATCGCCGCTGGTCGCTCATTCCGTTTATGAAGCAGGTTTACAACTACGATTCTGCCAAGTACAGCATGCTCAAGGATGCGATTGATCGCGGCAGCGAGATTTCCAACACGAGCAATGCCATGTACGAGAACGGCCAGCTCACCGAGTTGGGCCGTATTGCGCAGGAGGCCTTCCAGGGTGCTTACAGCACCGATCCTGTTGAGTTCTCAGCACTTCAAGATGCTTATGCGTACAACTCGTACTATGCGGTGACCGAGGCGTGGCTCAAGAGCGGCCTGGGTATTGATATTTCGGGCCGCGCTGACTGCGTCAAGGGCATGGTGTGGAGCATTACCAACATGTGCGGCACTGGTGGCTGCAGGGACTTTTTCCGCTGGGCGAATCTTTCCAACGATATGTCCGACCGCGAGTTTGTGACGGCGCTTTCCAACAGCGTGGTCAATAACGTGGCGACCAAGTATGCAAGCCAGCCCCAGTACCACGAGGGCTGGAAGAACCGCTACCGCAATGAGCTAAAGGACTGCTTGGTTTATATCGCTGAGGACGAGGCTGGCGCCGCGACGCCCGTGCAGCCCGAGCCTACGCCGGCGCCCTCGCCGACACCTGATTCGAATGACGACTCGAGTGACGATGTCAACGATGACAGGATGGATGCGCCCTCGACCGATGCTGACGGTAATGGCTCTGCTGGTGGCACTACCAACGACGGCTCTACTTCGAACGGCTCTGCTGCGGGCGATTCGTCTTCAAGCTCTGCCGGCAATACGGACAGCGACACTTCTGGTTCGACCGACGCTGGCACTTCTAACTCGTCCACCGGCTCGAGCGATTCGTCCGTTGACACCGGCTCTAACAACGGCTCCGGCTCTGACGCAGCCCCTGATTCCGATGCTTCCAAGGACGACTCGAATAAGGCGCCGGACGCTCCCGTTGCTTCGCCGGACAAGAAGCCTTCTTTCTCCGAGCAGCTTGGTTCTACGCTGGGCTCTTCGCTGATGGCTGGCGTCAATAATGGCTCGACCCAGAACAAGGACAACTCTGATCAGGTTTCCACGGAAAAGACCGAGGCCGCAAAGGGCGACTCCAAGGACAAGGCTTCCGAGAAGACCGAATCTGATAAGGGTTCTAGCTCTGATGAGAAGGGCGACAAGTCCGCTCAGAAGAAGGACGAGAGCAAGACCGAGGGCGAAAAGAAACAGTCCGAAGACGACGACAAGAGCGGTGCTGACAACCAGGTTCAGGAGCAAAATGACTCCAAAACGGTGACCACTACGACCACCACAACCAAGTCATCTGGCGGCAATATGCCCAAGACGGGCGATCTGATTGTGATGGCGAGCCTTGCCAGCGCGAGCTTGGCCACACTGGGCGCTACGTCTATCGTGAGTGGTAAGCATAAGCTCGATCAGCAGAAGAAAGCTTCTGGGGAGGACGGCTCGGAGGAGTAGCCTCTCGGTTGCCAGATAACTAAAGAGTTGGGACAGGGTCCGGTGCGAATGCATCGGGCCCGTTTTGTTGTGCAACGATTAGTTATGCCCCCTCACACCTCTTGTTGCTACCGTTGCCCGATATGTTTGCGCGGTGACATCGGTACATGCGATGCGGTCATTACAATTGGCGTCGTGCTGCGATTTAGGGGGGAACGTTTTGGTGCCTGAACAGGCGAATAATGGTTGTGATGCCGGCTTTGGCGTGCGTTTGATCGGCTGTGCCGACGATGCGGCTTTGCCCATTGGCATGCACGACTATGCGGAGGCCCTTGGTTGCTGCATGCTGGTTGACAAGACCATGTTTATTGCCGATGTGTTGGACTGCGACGCGTCCGTTGTGGTGTGCTGTCGACCCGAGGGTTTTGGCAAGAGCATGAACTTGTCGATGATCAGGGCTTTTCTGGAGCGTCCAGCGGTCGGTCGCTCTGGTCAGCGTTTGTTTGCCGATGCTCAGATTTGGGATGCGAACGGCGGGCGCTATCGGGATGAGTATGCTTGCTATCCGGTGATATCGCTGGACTTTTCTGGCGCTGGGAGGCGTGGCCCCGCTGTTGCCGGCGTCGTGCGCGATGCCCTTTCGGGCGAGTGCGCTCGCTTGTTGGCGCTCTTGGAGGCTCCGGATTTAGCTCGAGATAAGGTGCGTCACATCGAACGTGTCGCGCGTGGCGTGGCGAGCGCGGACGAGGTTGACTCGGTGCTCGGTGTGCTCATAGAGCTGCTGGAGATTGCCTGCGATGAGCAGGTTGTATTGCTCGTTGATGGGTACGATGCGGCGTGGTCTCGCCGTGCGAGCGCGAGGGACGCTTCCGACGCCGATCCGGCAGAACTACTTGACCGTGCGCTGTTTGACGCCATTGCCACTGCGCGCGATTCGTTGCGGCTGACGTGTCTGATGGGGGAGCGTTCCAGTCCTGCCGAAGCGGCGCTTTCTTCGCGCGGCTGCTCGTATTGTCTGACGACGCCGCTGTCGGCGTGGTGTGACCGTTGGTTCGGTTTTTCGGATGCCGAGGTCGAGGCTCTGTTGAATCATGCTGGGCGCGAGGAATACCTGGATGATGCGCGTGAATGGCTCGAGGGATATCGGTTTGGCAGGGCCTATTGCTCGAGTCCAGAGCGTGTGATCGGTTTTCTGGGCCGAGGCTGCACGGCGCCTGTGCGTGCCGATCTGTATGGATATGCCGATTGTCTGAGTAGGGTAGTTGCCGGGTGGAATCTCGACCGCCTTTCGGTCTTGTTTGATTTGCTCGAGGCCCATGGGTGCGCTGAGGTCCCGCTTTGTTTGGGCACTGCAGAGCCAGATGTCTCGCCTGACGATGGCATGTGGACAGCGCTGTATTTGTCCGGTTTTCTCACGACGGATATGACTGAGGAGCCGGAGCATGGCGATCGCCTCCGTGCTTTGCGATTGCCCAATAACGAGCTTCGCCAGGCCTTGCGTCTAGTGATTATTGAGTGGTTTGAGTGCGCTGCAGAAGACATTCGAGACGTCGATGCGTTTCGCGACGGGCTGTGCCATGGGAACGAGGATACCGTGAGGCGGGCGCTAAGCCGCATCTTAGGAGATGCGGGAATCGGTGCGACCGACCCAGATGCGCCGCTGCCATATCATCTGCTCTTGCAGGGGCTCTGCTTTGGCTTGCCGGGCTATGCCAATCCTGCCTCGAGGCGAAAGTGTGGTGCGGGTCGCTGGGACATCCAGGTTTTTCCTACGGGCGCCGTGTTCGACATAGCCGATACGATCGGTATGCTCGATGAACGTCCGCTGATAACGATCAACATGATGTATGACCCCGGTGTGGATGCGCTGGGCCTGGAATTGCTGGCCGTGCAGTCGCTACTCGACATAGAGCGCGACGGCATCGACGAAATCCGTGTACCGCGCCCCGGCGTGGGTCGCATGCGCTGGGGGTTCGGTTTTGATGGGCAGCATGTAGCTACGGTGTGCCAGCGGCTTTAAGCGCCGAGGTGTTTCCGGCTTCCGTTACTCGGTGTCCTTCAGGGGCGGCATGGGCTTCCAGTTGGGATCCTTGATGATCTTGCGGGCGTCCTTCATGCCTCGGCGCAGCGCCGGAATGCCGGTCTTAAAGCACTTGTCGACCGCCGCCAGGCGAATGAATTCCTTGCAGAAGGTCGCGGCATTGCCCAGGCGGAACAGCATGGGGTGGTAGTCACCGTAGATCTGCATATAGCGAGCGAGGAAGCCTCGGTTGCGCATGATGTAGTAGCGGTTGGTGTCGCTCGTGGAGTTGAGCTGGCGCTTGCCGGCGATATCCCAGTTAGAGACGGCGCGGGCGCGCTTGAGAACCACGTCGGCAACAACGGCGGCGGGGAAGTGCTGGCTGGCCACGTAGCCGTAGCAGGCATCGTCGCCGTAGATAAAGAAGCGCGCATCGGGCAGGCCGATCTTGTCGACCACGCGGCGCGAGAACATGCCGCCCTCAAAGCACAGCTGGTTCATGGCGCGGTAGCCCTCGGGTCCCAGGTCCCACTTGGCGACAGGGTTGGGAATGCCGAGTGAAAGGATGAGTTGGTATTGCCAAAAGAAGGCGCCGCCGTCAAAGTCCAGGCGCGAACCCTGGATGACATCGTAGCGGTCGGTCCACTTGGCAAGACGCTCGATGCCTTCGGGGATGACGAGCACGTCGTCGTCCATCACCCAGAACCACTGGGCGCCCAGGTCGTAGGCGCACTTGGTGCCGGCGGAGAAGCCGCCCGCACCGCCGCCGTTTTCGAGCTGCGGGGCGTAGATGACACGGTCGGTGTCGCCCTGCGCGTCGGGCTGCTCGGTGTCGATGCCCCACAGGTTGGCCAGGCGCTCGTTGAATGCGGTGCACATGGCCTCGGTCTCGCGCGAATTCTCGTTATCGACAATCACGATGCGCCAGGGCGTTGCCGTGAGCTCGGTCATGGAGTCGAACAAGTTGGCCAGGAGTTCCTGACGCTTGTACGTAACGACGACGATGGCGAGCTTATCGATGGGAGCGGGAAGGGTTGAAGGCATGGGGCAATATATCCTTTCACGCGCGGCGGGCGAGCGCTGCACGGAAGCTATCGAATACGTCCTTGGGACTGTCCTATTGTAAAGGCTCGGCGCACCTTAGCGGCAAGCTTTGAATAAAACGCAGGAACCTGCCATGGGCCCGCCGCATGACGTGGGGCTGCTTTGCCCGCAAGAGGCTCCATAGATTATATAAACGCCCGCTGGCGCGCTGGCCCTTTGATACCATGAAACGACAGGTATTTCCTAAGGAGCACATTTGTCTACTAATTCCTCTGGCAGCCCTGTCCTGTCGCTGCTTATTCCCATCTACAACGTTGAGCGCTACCTGCGCGAGTGCCTCGATTCCGCCGTGGCGCAGACGCTCAAGGATATTGAGATCATCTGCATTAACGATGGGTCGACCGACAACTCGCCGGCGATTATTCGCGAGTATATGGAGCGCGATAGGCGCGTCAAGATGATCGACAAGGCCAACAGCGGCTACGGCGACTCGATGAACCACGGTCTGGAGATGGCGCGTGGCAAGTACGTGGGCATCTTGGAGTCCGATGACTTTATGGCGTCCGACGCACTCGAAAAGCTTGTCTCGGCCGCCGATAGCAATAATGCCGACTTCGCGAAGGCGAACTTTGATTTCTACTGGTCTAAGCCCGAGGAGCGCCGCTCGTTGCACGAGATGTTTAGACCTCAGGACTGTGGCAAGCCAGTGCACCCGAGCGATACGACGCAGTTCTTTAAGCAAAAGCCGTCGATTTGGTCGGCCGTGTACCGTCGCGATTTTCTTGAGCGCAACGGCATTACGTTTCTGCCGACTCCGGGGGCATCCTTTCAGGACACGTCATTCGCCTTTAAGGTGATCGCGTGCGCCGATAAGGCTGTTTACCTGCATGATGCCGTGTTGTCGTATCGACAGGACAACGAGAATTCCTCGGTCAATTCTTCGGCTAAGGTCTTTTGCGTCAATACCGAGTATGCCGAGATTGAGCGTTGGATTCGAGAGGATTATGCCCGCGACCACGCAAGCGTCGATGTCGCGCGCATGCTCAAGTTCAATCAGCTCATTAAGTACGATTCATACATGTGGAACTACGTGCGCCTGGCGCCTAAGTTCTATAAGGAGTTCCTGGTTCAGATGGCTAAGGAATTTCAGGCGGCCTTGGACGCGGGGGAGTTTTTGCTTGACGACCTCAAACCGTGGAAGCGCGCAAATCTCGCTGCCATCCTCAAAGATCCTGAGGGCTGGGTTGACGAACATCCGAGTTTTGCGACGGATGGTGCATTGGGGCGTGCTAAGTATTACGCCTCGGTTGGAGGCCCGGGCGTGGTCGCCGCCTTCCTCATCGAATCGCTGAGGGGGTAGGTCGGCATGGGAGAGGCCTCGTGTCCTAAAGCAACGATTGTCGTCCCCGTTTACAACTCTGCGCGCTCCATTCAGCGATGCGTCGATTCGCTGTTGGCTCAGTCCGAGCGCTCGATTCAGGTTGTCTGCGTTAACGACGGTTCGACTGATGATTCGTTGAACGCGTTGCGTCAGATCGCGCAGGCCGACGATCGCGTACTGGTGATTGACCAGGAAAACGCGGGCGTCTCGTGTGCTCGAAATGCGGGTATCGATGCCGCCGAGGGCGAGACCGTCTTTTTTGTGGACGCCGACGATTACATCGATGCCCAGACGGTCGAGCGCGTGCTGCATGCCATGGAGTCTGCGGATGCCGAGGCCGCCGTTTTTGGCGGCGCCTGTGAACCTGCCGATGCTGCCCCCAAACGCGTCCAGCAACTCATGAGCCCCAAAGCTGGTACCTTCGGCGCCCGTGATCCCCAACTGCTGTTCCATTCGAATACGCAGCCCTATGCCTGCCGTGCGGCTTTTTCGCGCGAGCTGCTCAATCGCGAAGGCATTCGCTTCGCCCCCGGTTTGGCTTTGGGCGAGGACGTCGTCTTCCAATTTGCGGCTTATGCGCTTGCCCACAGGATCGTCGTCATGCCGGACAAGTTCTACCACTACGTGATGGAGAGCGAATCGGCGACGCACGAGTTCAACAGTGTCGAGGCTCGCGCCAAAAAGCTCGATGCCCATATGAGAATGCTCGAGGAGGTCTTGGAGGACTGGGCGGGCTACGGTCTTATGGACCTGTGTCCCGGCGAGCTGATCACCTGGTTCCTGGACCTTATCGTGTTTGATTTGGCGCGCTTGGATTCCGATGACTTCCATCGCGTGGCGGCTCGCGTCAACATGGACCTCACGACGTTTTTGGGAACGGAGTGGGCGGATATTCCTGCTAAGGGCGCCGTTCGCCGTGTTGCCCACAAGCTCGTTGCGGCGACCCCGGGCGTTTCGATGGCAGATGCCACGCTGTTCTATCTTTCGACTCGCGGTCTCAAAGCCTGCCTGGAGCGCTTTATATAATTCCAAGCGCTGCCGCCCGCCGCAACCCGGCTGCTAAAATAACCCTGTTACACGCTATTCAACAGGAGGTTCTCTTGCAGAACTCTGATACCCCTAAAGTTTCGCTGCTTGTTCCCATTTGCAATGTCGAACGCTACCTGCGCGAGTGCCTCGATTCTGCCGTGACTCAGACGCTCAAGGACATCGAGATCATCTGCATTAACGACGGGTCGACCGACAGCTCGCCGGCGATTATCCGCGAGTACATGGAGCGCGACTCCCGTGTCAAGATGATCGACAAAGCCAACAGCGGCTACGGCGACTCGATGAACCGCGGCCTGGAGATGGCGCGCGGTGAGTACGTGGGCATCCTTGAGTCCGACGACTTTATGTTTGAGGATTCGCTCCAAAAGCTGGTCGCCAAGGCCGATGCTGAGCATGCCGATGTGGTGAAGGGCGACTTTTACCTGTATTGGTCCACGCCCAGCGAGCGCCGTGAGCTGTTTGGGATCATCGACGAGCATATGACGGGCGCCGCGTATCGCCCTGTCGATCGCCCGGGCATCTTCTACCGCAAACCTTCCATTTGGTCGGCTATCTATCGGCGCGAGTTCCTCAACGACAATCAGATTCGGTTCCTTCCCACGCCGGGTGCCTCGTATCAGGACGCAGGCTTTAACTTTAAGGTTTGGGCTTGCGCCGAGCGTGCCGCGTTTATTGCGGACCCCATTTTGTGCTATCGCCAGGATAACGAGAAGAGCTCCGTTAATTCGCCCAACAAGGTATTTTGCGTGTGCGACGAATACGCCGAGATGCAGCGCTTTTTGGATGAACGCCCCGAGCTTAAGGCTCAGCTTCAGGGTATTTTAATGCGCATGAAGGTCGATACGTACCGTTGGAATGATGAGCGCCTGGTCGATGAACTGCGCGAGCAGTTTTGGAAGAAAGCCTCGTCCGAGCTCAAGGCCGACTGGGATGCCGGTCGCTTTGATCTGTCGCTGTTTGATCCGCGTGGCGAGACCGACTTGCGCCTGATGGTCAAGTCGCCCCGCGCCTATATCGATTCGCGCTTTGATTTTAAGAAGCCGGGCAAGCTCAATACGTTTAAGCACTACTTTAAGATCGGCGGCCTGCCGCTGGTCTGGCGCGTGCTGACGTATCAGCGCACTTACGGTGACAACCCGCACCCTGATGACGTTCCGGCCGCACAGTAGGAGCGCGTGATTATGGTTACCCCCAAGATTTCCGTTGTCGTTCCCATCTACAAGGTGGAGGATTGCCTGGCCTGGTGCCTGGACTCCCTACTCGCGCAGGATATGCCCGGTTGGGAAGGTGTGCTGGTTAACGATGGCTCGCCGGATGGGTCGCGCGACATCGCCGCTGCCTATTGCGAAAAGGACGCGCGCTTTACGCTGATTGATAAACCCAACGGTGGTTTGTCGAGCGCCCGTAACGCGGGTATCGCTGCGTCCTCGGCTCCTATCGTCGCGTTTTTGGATTCCGACGACCGCTTTACGCCCGATGCATGCCGCGTGATCGTCGATGCCTTTGAGCGCGAGGACTGCGACGTTTTGACCTTTGGCGCGAACCCGTATCCGCTGGAGGCAGGGTATCCGTGGCTTAACTATGTGCTGAGCCCGCGCGATGTGTCATTTGAGGGCTATAGCACCGACCTGCTGTTTAAGGAAGCGTCTCGCCCCTTTGCATGGCGCACCGCCTGCAAGCGTGAGTTTTTGCTGGGCAACGGGATCGTGTTCGACGAAACCGTTAAGTATGGCGAGGACCAGGTCTTCGATTTTGCCGTGTACGGTCGTTCGTGCAAGACTTCGCTTATCTCGAACAAGCTGTATGACTACCGTGTGGCGCGCAAGGGCTCGCTCATGGACATCATGCGCTATGACGACGAGACGCGCCTGCTAGAGCACGTGAAGATTTACTCCGCGGTGCTGGCTGACTGGCAGCGCGATGGTCTCGATGCCCAGCATGCCGATGACCTGGCATATTTCCTGTGCGATCTGGTGCTGTACGATGCGCTCAGGCTGTTGGGTACGGACTGCGGCAAGGTGTTTGCTGCCGTTGCCACGGCGCTTGCCGGCTCTGCCGTGGGCAGCGATACTGCGCTCGCGCAATGCGCTCCTTCTGTTGCTGCTATGGTGCGTGCGGCGCTTACCAGCAATGCCCCCAATGCCCGTGCGTGCAAAAAGCTCATGTTCGATTACGACGTCTTGAGGTTTGGGCGCCTGGGTGCCTGCAAACGCATGGCAGCGAACGCCCTTGGAAAGCGAGAAGTGTAGATGAGTATCAAGCGTTTGGCACTTTGCCGCAGTCAGGGCCGTCTGTTTGTGCTGCTTCGTTTTGCCGGTCAGGATGTCGCCGCGCTTATCGAGCGGGAGGGTTCTCAGGCGTTTGCCCATGCGACAACGAGCGGTTCTTGTGTGCCGTCGCTGGTGTTCCCAGTCGATCATGGCCGTGTGCTGGCGCTTTGCCCTTCCGTTTTCGATTACGAGCGCGAGCTCGCCGTCTTGGTGCTTCCGTTTTTGGACGGCTCGTCGATGGATGTCGTTTTTGCATCCGGTGGCCAAAGGTTGGGCTCCATTCGCCTCGATAGCCGCGTGGCCAAGCTGGAATCCAAGATTAACTACAAAGCAAAGCCTGCGCTGTGTGCGCTTATCCGCGATGCGCAGCGTGGCGAACACTGCGGCCTCTACGAGATCGATGCCATTCGCTATTTGCCGGCAGACGCCGGCGCGGCGTGGCGCTATGAGGTTACCTGGGCTGGAGACCCTCAGTGCGCACCTGAGCTCCAGATTTTCGATACGCATATGAATGCCATCGATGTCACCGTGCATGTGTTTGAATCGCAGATCGATGTGCCGCAGCAGAACGGATGCCGCGTCAATAAAACGTATTTGAGCGTTGAGATGCCCCAGGATATACGTGATTTTGTCGCGATTGCAATCGACCCCGCGGGGCAGATCCAGAGCGGTTTTTGCGCCATGGATGGTCGCCTGTACAACGGCATGGTCGATGACAGTTGGAACCGCATGAAGGACGCGCGTGCGGACGACGCAGCTTATCGACGTTGGTTTGAGCAACATCGCGCAAAGCCGGGCGATTTGGCGTGCCAACGTGTCGCTTCGGCGGCCTTTGCCTATAGACCGCTCGTGAGCATTGTGGTGCCGTGCTATAAAACTGATCGGGTCTACCTGCGCGAGCTGCTGGACTCGGTGCTAGCTCAGAGCTATGGCAACTGGGAATTGCTGCTTATGGACGCCTCGCCCGAATGGGATGCGGTGGCCAATCTTGCGGCTGCCGCCAATGACGAGCGGGTTTGTCGTATTGAGCTGCCTGGCAACGGCGGCATTGTGCTCAACACCAACGCTGGTATTCAGCAGGCGACTGGAGACTACATCGCGTTCTTGGACCATGACGACATTCTGGAACCGGACGCGTTATTCCAGTATGTTTCCGCGCTGAACAAGGCTGCCGAGGGCGAGCGTCCCCAGGTCCTGTTCTGCGACGAGGACATGTTCCAGAAAACGGGGGAGTGGGGCCAGCCGGTCTTTAAGACCAAACTCAACGTTGACCTGCTCTATAGCCATAACTGCGTGACGCATTTCCTGATGGTGGAGAAGGCGCTTATCGATCGTATTGGCATGTCCCCAGAAGACGTTGCGGGCGCCCAGGACTACGACCTGACGCTTCGCTGCCTTGCGGCGGGCGCGCGGTTTGAGCATGTTGCGCACGTGCTGTATCACTGGCGCGTTCATCCGGGGTCGACCGCCGATGGCTCTGCCGATAGCAAGCCGTATGCCATTGAAGCCGGGCGCCTTGCGCTGCAGCGTCACTTTAACGAGCTGGGCATTTGCGGAACGGTCGAGGAGACCGAGACGCCGTTTGTCTATCGCATGCGCTATGCGCTGCCGGAGCCTGCGCCGCTGGTGAGCATTGTGATTCCCACCAAGGACCACGTTGAGACGCTCGATGCCTGTGTGATGTCGATTGCCCAGAAGGCCATGTATGCCAACTATGAGATCGTCTTGGTGGAGAACAACAGCGAAGCCCCGGATACGTTTGCGTATTACGAAACCCTGCCGGAACGCGTGGCTTCAGCATCAGAAGGCAAGGGCATCGCGCGCGTTGTGTACTGGCCGGGCGAGTTTAATTACTCTCAGATCATCAATTTTGGTGTGGAGCACGCCAAGGGCGACTACCTGCTGCTGCTCAACAACGATACCGAGGTCATTAGCCCCGACTTTATCGAAGAGATGATGGGTTGTCTGCAACGTCCCGATGCGGGCGTGGTGGGTGCCAAGCTCTATTTTGCCGACCACCTGGTGCAGCACGCTGGCATTTTGGTCGGTGTGCGCGGCGCACTTGCCCATGCCAACCAAGACTTCTCGGCAAAGCGCGAGGGCTATCTTGCCCGTGCTGTGCGTCCGGGCAACTTTAGCGCCGTAACGGGCGCCTGCCAGATGGTGCGACGTGACGTATTTGAGCAGGTCGGGGGCTACAACGAGGAATTCGCCGTCGGCTTTAACGACGCAGACTTTTGCCTGCGCGTGTGGGAGGCGGGCTACCGCACCATCTTTACGCCCTATGCCGAGCTGTACCACTACGAGTTTACCTCGCGCGGCAGGGAAGAGGCCAACGAGGAAAAGCTGCGCCGCTGGAAGCGAGAGCAGGCACTGTTCATGCAGCGCTGGCCGGAGTTCTTCCTCGATGGCGATCCGTGGTTGGGGCCAAACCTATCTGCCGAGAGTGAGTATTTCTCGGTCTAAGGCAATGGGTTTAGGAAGTCCTGAACTTTCTTTCGCTATGAGCTTGGAAGAAAGCAATGGTGGACTACTAACTAAGTCATATTACGAAAGCTCGATACTTCCGCGATAAGTTTATACAAGCTTATACAGCTCGATATTATTCGATATAAGTAGATATCGCACTTGCCTTTGCCGGCTTACCCGCCGGCGTTATGGATCTTATTAACGGCAAGGCGCTTACGTTCTTGCGTCGTGCCCTCCCCGAAGATCTGGCACCTATCAACCAGGTGGAGGTAGCGCTCTCTATGGGCGATAGCTTTGTCGCGACTGGTTTGACCATAGAGGACGATCTTCTGTCGAGAGCCGCTAAGGCCACCAAGGGCTATGCCTATCTGGTGCAACTGGTCGGTTACTCCATTTGGCAACGCGCCAACTTGCATCGTGCCAAAAGTGCCATTGTGAGCGAGGGCGACGTCACCGAAGGCATTGCGCTGGCAGAGGCTCGTTTTCACGATGTTGTTCACGAGCCCGCGATTTCTGGACTTGGACTCAACGATATCAAATACCTTTTGGCCATGTGCGAGGATAAGCAGCAGTCCAAATCATCTGAGATTGCTAAACGCATGGGTAAAAAGACCAATGAGGTCAGCTCTATTAGGGCCAAATTGCTACAAAGAGAGGTTATTCAGGCACCACAGAGGGGCTACGTGCAGTTTGCCGTGCCGGACCTAGATATCTATCTGCGAGAGAATGCCGAGGAGATTCTCGAACGGTTCTAGGCCGAGGTATTACTAGGTTTTGATTTTACTTGAGGACATTATGGTAAAAATACGAGATTCCCGTATCGAATTACTCCGCATTGTCCTTATGTGGACGGTAATGGCTCATCATTTTGTTGTTCACAACGCTGATTCTGTTTCCGTATTTCCTGGTTCGTTTACTGGGTTTTTCTACAATATCTTTTTCTATCCAATTGGAAGAACTGCGGTTCGGCCGTTTTGCATTCTAATGCTGTCAAGCTTCTTTCTAAAATTGTGTGAACTGTTTTCTCCTGTCCGGTTCTAGTTCGCTGCTTGTTTGGGGGCCGCGGATACTATGGTGGGGCATGCGATTGTTCGGACGGGAGTTCGCGTGCATACTAGGGAAGTGGTTAAGTTCCTCGTGGCGATAGATGAGGGGATGGGGTAGATTCAGATTTACTCGAGTGTCGGCCTGGCCCTCCTTTGGGGTATCGTCGCGGCGGGTGACATGTTCTCTATGTCGGCGTACTTCGCCACGGTGTTGCGGCTCAGGTGAAGTGCCCGGGCTATCTTGAACCCCGGGCGCCCGGCCGCCTCCGTCGACCGTATATCATTCACAGTGTCCAGGGGCACGGTCATCTCCCCATCCTTCCCGGGCGGCCTCGCCAAAGTTCCCGCCCGGGGAACCGTATGGCGAAGGCCGCGCTCCCGGTTCCCGGGGTACGGCCCTTTTGCTCAAACTGCTCAGTTTCGGTGCTCACGGTGCTCGATTGCCGGCGATCACGCGGACCTCTTTTTAGTGATCATTAACACCCGTCGACATGCTCGACCTGACGCCGGGGCTCATAGAGCCTGCGCGCGCCGAGATGGGCGATACCCCGCTGGTCTATCCTTAAGGTAAAACGGAATAGGCGGACCGAACGTCTGACTGGGTCTGGGAAGCGGTGTCAGGCGGAGGGCGAAGCATGGCCACCGAACCCATCGAAACACATCTCCACCGTTCCTCCAACTGGGAAAACGCCGCCCCCGGGGCCCACGGGGTCCGCGGGGGCGTCCGGATAACTGCCGGAACGGCCTATCGGTTTAATGTGATCGGCTGAGATCGGAAATCAACCGATGTTTAGCGATTGTGTATGATTTTCAACCGGATAAATGTTATCGAAACTCTTTTCCTCTCTATTTTGGGGTATCAAGAGTAGAAAGGGAGGTGATTTTATGAATCATAATCAGGCTATTGAATTGGAGAGAATAGTTAGAAGTGTATATGACTGCGACAGGGGCGGTATGGGTGGCTATATTGATGCTGATAATTTTTCCTTCAATCCTTTTGATGCGGCGTTGATTGCACTTGCTCCACTGTGGAAGAATGACCCAGATCGACAGGTTGAAAATTTCCTGTATAAATGGGACCACATTATTCGAGCAGAAGTCTCGCCATCGGATGATTCGGTTGAGTCCTACATTGTCGAGTTGGAGCGGATAGTACATGACTTGGGCGGCGCTTCTCTCTGTTAGTCTAAGATTGACTCAACTTGGTCTCAGCGCCTAATTCAATTGTGCAAACAATGGGGTCGCTTCGAAAGCATCGCTTCTCGAAGCGACCCCATTGTTTGTCTCTACTTGTGTGCCCCGAAGGGGTTCGTTCTTTCCAGATCTATTTGTCCCATCCGGCCGAACGCCCTGTTCCCGAATCATTAACCGTTATCTAAACTGTTGGATTGATTTGGCTCTGTTAGACCATGATTGACATTCTGCCCCAATCATCTTTTTGAAATTGGCAAGAAAATCGCCCCCTTGCCGGGCTCAAATCCGGCAAGGGGGCGATACACTCAAGGTCGGACAGACCGCCCGCCCGGGCCCTGCCGTTTCGGGCCGTCCCGCCGGCCATCTCGCCATTTCCCCGTCGGGCTCCGGCGTCCTGACCCTCATCTCGAACGGCATCCCGCCCTCCCGGACGAGCGCCCTGAGGAACGCGTTGACGGCGGTGGACATGGACAGGCCGAGCTCGTCCAGGATGGCCGTGGCCTCCCTCTTGACCTCCGGGTCGATGCGGATCGTCGTGGCAGGTATGCTCGACGGCATGGCTGAGCCCCTCCTCGTGTATCTCGTTGCGTCCATTCTACCGCCCCTGCGCGGCGGGCGCGGCCCAGTGGTCCATGTAGGGCGGCTCCACGTTGAACATGTCGCGGACGCGGCTCCCGCAGGCGCCGTGCGCGAGCTGCCGCGCGACCGTGCGCTCGGCGGCGCCGGGGCCGGCCGCCATGAAGGTCCGGCACCACCTGAAGCAGGCGAGGTAGGCATCGAGGTGCTTCGTCGACACGCCCTTGAACGGCCCCATGAAGGCGCCGAGGAGCGAATGGACGGCGTTGACCCGGTTGATGGTCCCCCCGGAGCGGTCCTTGGAATCGTGGGCCGCGTGCGCGGCGACCTCGAGCTCGGCGAGGACGCCGACGTAGGCGGCCGCCCTGTCGGTCGCGACGACCGAGCCGGCCGCGATGCGGCCCCTCAGCGCGTCCATGGCGCGCCCCCTCGAAAGGGCGCCCCGCCCCGTGACCTCGAGGAACGTCTCGTTCGGGTCGTTCACGCCGGTCATGACGCAGATCAGCTCGCGCGACAGCCCGCGCCTGTGCACCTGCTTGCCGCGGTGCCGGGAGGGGCGCGGCATCGTGAACGACCCCTTCGCGTGGTTGCCCTTGAACGACTCGGGGAAGTAGGTCTCGTCGAGCTCGCAGCCGCAGCCCCGCTCGATCCTGAACGAGGGGGAGTAGGCCGAGAGGCACTCGATCAGCCTGTGGCGCATGGTGTAGGCGGTCTTGAGGCAGACGCGGCAGCGCCTCGCGCACTCGCGCAGGGGCAGCATGAGCTCGAAGCACTCGGCGTAGGCCATCCAGGTCTCCTTCGGGAGCCTGCTCGCCCCCAGGATGCGCTCGCTGCCCATGCCGAAGGTCCTGCCGCAGCCCCGGCAGAGGTAGCGCTGCTCGCCGTTCCCGGCCTTCCCCTTCTTCACGACCGCGGCGGACCCGCAGCGCGGGCAGTATTCGACTTCGTAGGCGGAGCCGGCGGCGTTCGGTCCTGCTGAGGCTCGCGATGTCCCTCTTGAAGGTGATTACCAGGTCCTCGGCGTTCATGATGTCCCCATCGTCGCGGTCTACGGGGTTAACAATATGGCACCGTGATGACATATGTATGCCAATCTTGGTCTAACAGAGCCTAGCGAAAGCGCGTGTCAGGAGTTTTCCTTTAGGCATTTTGCGGCTATTGGGACGAGGTCGAACATCGTGTGAACGACATCGCCCGTGTTTGCAACGGTCGCTGTGAATTTGCCGTTCCCAAAATCCATCAAATGGTAGAGGCTGATGGTTAAGTCCTTTTGCGTGGCAATTCTTAGAATCCAGTAAGCGCAATTGTCGCTACAGGTTGTGGCGTTGTATATGTTCTGAGGCATGAAGTACATGAGCAGCAGCGTCTTAGTTCCGCCCGATAGCCTTTCCGGTGGGATAATGCCAAGGATCTTGGTGTTTATTGCGCCGGGTCCAACCACGCCGCCCTTATCAATGGATTTAATAATTCTCTGCGCAAAAGCATCTTGAAACCATTCGGGCGAATAGATGTTATCGAAGTAAACCGACGTATTATAGATAACGTTTTCCATATCACCATAGTGAATTGTTAGCACGTTGGTCCCTTCGACTTACTGGTTAAGCATTTGGTGAGATTGATTGTATCGCAGCGTATGAGACGGACGATATTTGCTGGTAACGCATTTGATTGATAACTATTGATAAACAAGTCTTGTATTCAGTGCCTGTTTTGTTTGTCCGTGCTTGAACCCAAGTTGCTTTGAAGGTCTATATTTTAGAAAATAGTCCACGAGCTAAGCTCCGTGTGGCGGCACGTAAAAGCTGTACTGTGCTTGGGCAGGTTAAAGTCCAAGACGATTAGATATCCGAGAGGATATCGAGCCCGCACCGGGGAGATAAGGTGAGTCCGCGCCGGGAACTATAATTCCGGCGACAACTAGGTTTCCGTGAGGATGCCGCGGCTGACAGCCAGCAGAAAACCGCCTTATACGCTCCTTCCGCGCGCCGCCTGCTCAAACGATTTGCGCCGAGTTGCCTGTTGCTATGGCCTGTCCGTGCGTTTTGCAGGGCGGGCGTTCTTATACCGCGGACACGGAGAGCATGTTTATAGGCAACGTTGCGTGCTGCGAGTCAGGTGTTTCGGGCGTTGGCTGGGTGTGGATCGATGTCGGTCATCTGGAACTCAATGGTTATACGGATGAGGCCATTGGCGCCGAAGGTGAGCTTGTGGCTAACCGTTCGGCCCATCATGCTTTGGCTCCCGTCCCCCCAATCTAGTAGACTCTAAACCGTTGCTAGATTAGGGGGATTTTCCATGAGACGCTCCACGAAACGAATTTCCGGTGCCGCCGCCGCGCTGGCGGTCGCGGCCGCCCTGGCCCTGTGCGGGCCCGCGGCCTACGCCGCCCCCGTCGGCGGGCTGGGC
>DBFDVR010000051.1:0-103101 GCA_048321375.1 Collinsella sp. | reverse complement strand
ACGGCCGAAGAGGCGTCAGCAGGTCAGTGGGTCATCGTCCCGGCATTCAGCATCAGGGTAGCGCTGCGACGCGGAAATCGCGCGCCGTTGCCGCGCCCCGCAGTGCCCGCTTCCCCCGAGAACAATTATCAGTGCAGGTAGGCGGCTCGCGAATTTAGCAAAAACCGGTGCATGGTCGAGCATCCCGGGCTAAACGTAGTAAATGGGCATAGTTTTGATATGTCGCTCATACAGTCACAGCGAAATTGAGCCCAAAAGATGAAAAAAACGCCCGTCGGCGGTGGTGCCGGCGGGCGTTGCTGTGCAATATGTCGCGTTGTGGGCCTAGTGCCTCATAAAGTGGTATTCGATCACATTGCTGTATGGGTGACCCGGGCCCACAATGCCCTGCGGGAACAGCGGCTGGTGCGGCGTGTCGGGGTACATCTCTGCCTCGAGGGCAAAGCCGGCGCCCCAGCTATAGTTGGCATCGTCCTTGGCGTGCTCGTCGCCCAGCCAATTGCCAGTGTAGAGCTGCACGCCCGGGGCGGTGGTGTAGTAGTCCAGCTCGCGGCCGGTCCACATCTCCTCGACATGCAGGGCGCGGCGCAGGTTGCGACCGTATTGATAGTCATCGATGCACAGGCAGTGGTCGTAGCCGCGTGCCTGCTTAATCTGCGGATCGTCGGCCTCCATGCCAGGCGCGATGGGGCGCAGCTCACAGAAGTCAAACGGCGTGCCCTCGACCGGAGCAATCTCGCCGGTGGGGATGTTCTGCTCGTTGATGGGCAGGTAGTGGGCAGCGTTAGCAACAAAGAAGTGCTCACAGTCCATTCCGGCGTTATGGCCGGCAAGGTTAAAGTACGTGTGGTTGGTCATGGCCACGTAGGTGGCGCGGTCGCTCTCGCAGCCGTATTCGATACGGAAGCAGCCGGTGCGCGTCACGGTAAACACGGCCGTAAAGGTGCGGTTGCCGGGAAGACCCAGCTCACCGTCCTCAAGCGAGGTGGTCATGCGCACGGCATTGTGGACCTCGTCGAGCTCAACGTCCCATACGCGCTTGTGCAGACCATGCTCAAGATCGCTGTGCAGGTTGTTGGCGCCCTCGTTGGCGGGCATATGCCAGTCCGTGCCAGCGATGGTGATCGTGGCACCTGCAGTGCGGTTAGCCACAGGTCCGATGGTCGCGCCAAAGCAGGCGGGGTTGTCAAAGTAATCCTCGAGCTTATCGAAGCCCAGCACCACATCGCGCACGTTGCCGGGGATATCGGGCACGTCGATGCCCAACACGGTGGCGCCATAGTCCATAATGCGAACGCAGATCTCGGGCCCGTTGAGGGTGTAACGATGAACGGGGGTACCGCACGGCGCGGTGCCGAAAAGCTCGGAAGTGATCATTTGGTTCCTAACATCGAGGTATTTCCGACAAACTGTAGCGCGAACAGGCGAGATTATCACTACATCCCACTAAAGCAGGGGGTATTTTTCTCAAAAAAGTGATGATTGGAGCTGTGCGGGCGTTCATTTCTGACGCGCGCGAGTCTGATACAATTTGTTCGTTATTGTTTGAATTGACGTGAGCGTGGAACAGCGAGGACTCATCGTGATTAAAGCGGAGCGACAGGATAAGGTTCGGCAGCTGCTCGAGGAACAGGGAACGGTCTCGGTCAAGGAGATTTCGGATGCGTTAGGTGTCTCGGATATGACGATCCGCCGTGACCTTGAGGAGCTTGCGAGCCTGGGCGAGATCGAGCGCGTGCACGGCGGAGCCCGCAGTGCACAGGGCCGTCCACACGCTATGCTGCGCCATGAGTATTCGCACAGCGAAAAGCGCACGAAGCATGCCGAGGAAAAGTTGCAGATTGCGCGCCGTTCTGTGGAGCTTATCGAGGAAGGCTCGACCATCTTTTTGGGCACGGGCACCACGGTTGAGCAGATGGCCTCGATGCTGCCGGCGTTTCGCCTGCGCATTGTGACCAATTCGCTTTCGGTGTTTAACCTGCTCGAGGCGCGCGAAGACTGCGAACTGTGCCTGGTAGGCGGCGTGTACCGCCGCCGCACTGCCGCCTTTGTGGGCCCCACGGCCGAGGATACCCTGCGGGCATTGGGCATCGATGCGGCGTTTATCGGTGCCAACGGTATCTTGGACGGTGACGTATCTACGTCCAACATGGACGAGGGCCGTATCCAGCAGCTCGCCTTTAGCAAGGCAGACTCGCGCTACCTGATTGCCGATTCCAGTAAAATCGGCAAGCGCGACTTCTACACCTTCTGTCGCCTGGACAGCTTGGACGCCGTGGTGTGCGAACCGGGTATCGCCGCCGAGGACCGCGCCGCCATAGAGGAGCACACGCAGATCATTTGCTAGCTATCGCTGCGGGATTGCCAACGGGCGATGCGGGAGGACTTTTACCTCCTGTCATTGTGGAAACCAGCGCGTCAGCGCTACGCGATATGACGCGCAAATGAGGACTCCGCTATCAAATTGTCTCAACCTGTGATATCTAGGCGGCCAAAAGCGAGTCAGATGTTACAGATCGAGATTTTTGGCTCGGCCTATTCCGTTTGTCTCGATCTGTAACAGCTAGGACCGAAAAATTCAGCTAGTTGTTACAGATTGAGATTGAGAGGATTGACCTGTGCATTCATCTCAATCTGTAACATCTAGACGTCCAAAACCGGTCTTAGTGTTACAGATTGAGACAATTCGGCGTGGTCTACCTTGTTTGTCTCGATCTGTAACGGTTAGGACTTAAAAACTCGGCTACGTGTTACAGATCGAGACAAAAGAAAAAGAACATTAGGACTTGAAAATATAGTTTTGATAAGGGACCCGCCCAGTTAAGACGGTGCGGCAGACAATTGAGATTAGTTTGCCTCCGGAGTCGTAAGCATAATGAGTCAGTTCGATGACCGGAAGTTTTGCAACACTATAATTACTGGCTTCGGAATCGCTAAGCTGACGTGCTCTATAGCTTTCCCTAACAGATTGGATAGACTTGGACAAGTCGTCCATGATTCTGCTAAATGCCTGAAAATCTAACTGGTTATTCGGAACGCGCGACTTTGAAATGAAGAACGTATCAGCGCCTATGAAGCTGCCTTCAAGTTCGTAGGTCAATTCAAGACGCTGAATTTCATCGCGACTTTGACATCCAAATTGTTGGAGCATCATTACGGAAATTGGACGACCTGATGTGAGGCCGCCGAAATGTTTGGTGATGGCATCCGGATCAACGCCATCGCAATGGCTTGCAAAGTCAAAGTCTAAAAGTGAATTGAGCTCGCTAACGCGTTTCGGTGCAACAAACGATCCCTTACCTTGGATTCGATAGATACTTCCACGACGCTCCAGCTCACTCATGGCAAGTCGGACGGTTGTTCTGCTTACGGCGTATTCGTCGCAGAGTTCCATTTCTGTCGGAAGTTTATCGTCTGCTTGATATTCATCGACGATCTGCTTGAGCAGCGCGTCGGTGAGCTGTAAATAGAGTGGCCGTTTTTCGTGTGTATCGAGCATTAGAGCCTCAGTTTGCATGTTGGTTATACCTGATGGTTGCCTCAGTCGGGATGTAACGTGGGCAAGGTAACCTTAACGTATCACAGAGCGGCTCAGCATGACGATCTGATGCCTGTATCCACGAAGGGCTTGTCCGAGCGTGAAGATATTCTGGGGCAGGCAAATACCGTTCATGGAGTCCCCGATATGTTGGAGGTCAGCGCCGGCTGCTTTTGCTGCAAGGCCTATTTTCTTAATGGTCTCGCTGTCGCAGGAGTCTTGACTCGTCCCGTTCGCCGCCATGACGAGAACCTTCTCTTCAATTGACTTGCCTACGTTGTGGGATCGTACGAAGTCTACGATGGCGCGCAGGTCTGCTTCTTGGAAGCAAGGGACGGTGTAGGGGGCTGGCACGAGAAGGATATCGACGCCGAGGTCAACAAACTTGCGCGCAATTTCGAGCGTCATGACAGGTTCCGCAACGCCCGCTCCATGCATTTTTCCGGCTATGACCAGGCCATTGAAATGCTCTTTGGAGAGTTTAATCGAATGGGCGATTGCATCGTTGGAGACGCCGGTTCCAGGGTTGCCCGTCAGGCAGATAAAATCAAATCCGAGTTCGTTAGCCTTTTCTAAGGTCTTGGGAGAGACGCGACGACCCATGGGGATTTCCGTTCGGGATTCAGACATCTCTGCCTCGTTATCAACTGGCTCCAGATTGACGCCAATGGGCCTTCCGCATGCTCGCTTCACCCAAGTGACCGGGTTTTCATTGAGATCATCTGGAATACCGGCAATAACTGGATCGAACACATCGAGCGCGTTAAACAGAAGCAGGTCGGCACCTGCGGCACGTTCGATTTCTGCATTAGTAACGCCGCCGAGAAATTGGGAAGAGGGTACGTTTTCCGCCATGATGGTACGTCCCTCGGAAGCCAGAATTGCCTGTTTTAGATCCATGGGTGACGTGGCGGCAAAATCGGATGCGGACATGTTCAGTAATCGTTTGGGCATTGTTACTTCCTTTGACTAGAACGACAGGCTTGTGACATTGTCTCTAATATTGTTACAACAATATATTAAATATGTTATATCCAATCGGTGAACGGTTGCAAACTTATTGTACTGCTCGAAAAAAATAGCCTTTAGCTGGGAAAACATTATATTAATCAACTACCGTTCACCGAATAAGTATTTGAATTCTTGACATATCGACAAAGCGGAAAAAGAATTGGTTATGACAAATCGTGCAAATGATATTACATTTCGCACAAGAACGTATTCACTTACATAAGTGGATACAAACGGGGACGACGACGGTTGAGTCCGGATAAATCGTTGTGTGCCCGGGAATCATGAAAGGATGTGTTATGGACGCTATCGTCAAATTCCTTGAAAAACACCAGCCCCTCTTCGACAAAATCTCGAGGAACATTTATCTGGTGGCGATTAAGGATGGCTTTCTCTCGAATATGCCAATTGTGCTGTTCTCGAGCCTGTTCCTTCTTCTTTCGACGCTCCCTGCCTATGTAGGCATCACGCTTCCGTCTGAGGTGCTGGATTTCTTCAATAAAATCTATGCATATACCATGGGACTTCTTGGCATTATGGTGGCCGGCACCACGGCGAGCTCACTTGCCATGTCGATGAACCGTCGCATGCCTTCGGGTAAATCTCTCAACCCCACCTCGTGCATGGTTTGTGCCATGTGCGGCATGCTCTTGCTATCGGTGACGAACGATGTTGTCTCGATTGGCGGAGCAGATACATCTGTTTTTGAAACCGGCTATATGGGAACCAAGGGTTTTCTCGCTGCGTTCGTAGCCGCATTCTTGACTGTTAATATCTATAAGGTGTGCATTAGCCATAATGTGACGATCAAGCTTCCCAAAGAGGTCCCTGGCTCTATTGCGCAGAGTTTTCGCGATATCTTTGCATTTGGGTTTTCGATCCTTGCGTGCGCTTTTATCGATCTTGCGAGCCGCAAGCTGCTTGCTGTGCCGTTCGCCAATTTGGTATCCGCTCTCATCTCGCCGCTGTTCTCCGCGGTCGACACCTATCCTGGCATGGCGCTTATCGAAGGCGCGGTCGCGCTTTTCCAATTTATGGGTATCCACGGTGCTTCGGTTGTCATGAGTCCGATCAATGCTGCGCTCTACGGCAATACCGTTACCAATCTTGAGGTTTTCCAAGCAGGTGGACACCCGTCAATTGCTCTCACGCAGGACTTTACAAGCTTCATCGGCGGTCTGGGCGGTTCTGGCTGCACGTTCATCGTTCCTATTATCCTGATCATGTTTATGCGCTCCAAGCAGCTTAAAGCTATGGGCAAGGCATCGATTATCCCGGTGATTTTTGGAGTTAACGAGCCCGTTATCTTCGGTATGCCGATTGTTCTCAATCCCTATATGTTCGTGCCCTTCCTAGTGGCTCCTATGGTCAACGCCATTATCGGTAAATTTTTCATTGACGTCATTGGAATGAACGCCCCCATGTATACCATGCCGTGGGCGCTTCCCGGCCCAATTGGTGCGTTCCTCACCACGGGTCTCGATCTGCGTTCTCTCGTATTGATGGCAGTGCTGTTGGTCGTTGACTTTGTGATTTACTATCCGTTCTGCAAGGCGTATGACCATCAGCTTTGTTTGGAAGAGTCTGCAAAGGAGACTGCAGGAAACTCGGATGCAGATGCTATTGCCGCACAGGAAAATGTCGCAAAAGCTCTCGAGGCGGTAAAGGACAAGGCGGAGCAGATCCGCGTGCTTGTGCTTTGCCAGGGTGCCGGCACTTCGACTCTCTTGGCAAATGCTCTTCGCGAAGGTGCCGCTGCTAAGGGTATCGATCTGGTTTCTCAGTCCGGTGCGTACGGAAGCCACTATGAGACGATGGATCAGTACAACGTGATTGTTCTGGCGCCCCAGGCACGCATGTACTATGACGCTATGAAGGCCGATACCGATCGCCTTGGAATTAAACTGCTCACCACAAGGGGCAAGGAGTATATCGACCTTACCAACGATCCCGAAGGTGCAATTGACTGGATCGTTCAGGAGCTGGCCAAATAGTGGATGCACTTCGTCGTTGATTCGTCGGTGTATGGTACGGCCCCGCAGCTTATTGAGCTGCGGGGCCGTATTTCGTTGAGTATCTAATTGAGACAATGAGCGCAACCGTCGTGAGATCGCATTGGCGCTCTCCGAGTCACCGACAAACTGCCTTCCATCTATGTGACCAATTCGCTTTCGGTCTTTAACCTGCTCGAGGCGCGCGAGGGCTGCGACCTGTGCCTGGTGGGCGGCATGTACCGTCGCCGCACCGCCGCCTTTGTGGGCCCCATGGCCGAGGATGCCCTGCGCGCACTAGGGATTGACACGGCGTTTATCGGTGCCAACGGCATTCTGGACGGCGACGTGTCCACGTCCAACATGGACGAGGGCCGCATCCAGCAGCTCGCCTTTAGCAAGGCCGATGCGCGCTATCTGATTGCCGACTCCAGCAGGATCGGCAGACGATACTTCTGCCCCCCAGCCGGCGCAGGGGTACCGCTTTAAAATGACGCGCAAATAATTTTGGGCAACAAGGATGAGGCTATTCTGGGATATGACTAGACTCCGTATTTCGTCTTTATGTCCCTTGAGAATGAATCGTAGTCTTCATAGAGCTCCTCTCTGCTTTCATCCTCGGCGTGGTTTATACGTTCAAGGAGCTTATCCTTTGGAGCCTCTTTTGTTATTGCGGCCTCGCCATCGGGTATTGCGGCTTGCAAGAATAGTTCTAGAGCATGGACGTCTTTGAGTATGTAGCCCGTCGAACGACCCGCTCCTGTTTTTTCGATTGCGCTGCAACTAACAAGCTGACCGAGGGTTCGTTTAACGGTGACCTCGCTGATATCGGGGCAGTTGGATCGGATGTCGGATTTCTTAATGACGCCGGGTCTCTGTTGAAATAGAACGGCGATGCGCGCTTGCTTCGACATGGGACGAGTGCTTGATTCAATTAAGGTACGCTGCTCGAGCTGTCGGTAGGCGGCCAGGGTTGTTCCGAGCATGAAACGGATAAAGGGTACTTCGGTGTTTTGATTTTCATTCCATCCAGTGGAGCTTGCAGCGAGAGCGTTGTAGTAAAGCGCTTTGTTGTCTTCAATAAGTCGTTCGATGCTGATGTAACGCGCAACGTCGTATCCAGTCTTTTCGAGCAGCAGCGTTGTAAGGAGCCGGCTCATCCTGCCATTGCCATCGTTGAAGGGATGAATGCTAACAAAATCGAAGATAAAGCGGAGCGATATAAGGAGGGGATCGCAAACTTGGCGAGATAAAGCATCGTTGAGGGACTGGCAGGCTTCTTTAATAAGTCCCGGGGTTGCTAGGGCCGAAGGGGGCCTAAAGCGCACAAATCGATTTCCTTGATCGTCAATGGAGACGATTTCGTTATCGCCATCTTTCCAATGGCCTCCATACGAGATTGCCGTGTGCGCCATGAGGTCACGATGCAACTGCAGAATGACCGATGGCGTTACGGGAATGGAATCGTGTTGCTCGTGAATAAGCGACAGCACATCTCGGTATCCAGCAATTTCTTCCTCTGCGCGGGAGCTTGGCTTGGCGGAATACGCCATGATCGCTTTGAGTCTTTTTTGGGTGGTAACAATTCCTTCAAGTCCGTTGGAGGACCGGGTGCTTTGGATCTTAGCCTCCTCCATTAGGGACGATAGAAGCTCGGGTTTGACTTGACTCAGGGCAAGCTGACGGCCTTTATGCTCGCGTATCGAGAGGAGGAGGTTGGTGATTGGAGTTGCTTCGAGTTCCGCTGGGACTGTGGTGTAATCGAACTGGCGCATGCGGCTCCTTTCGGTATCACGAACATACTTTCGATATCATAATATCATTAAATGATACCGAAAGTATGTTCGTTATACCGAAAACTAGAAACCATGGTTCATAACTGCTTGGAAAGTTTGGATTTGACTATCTTATTGTCTTGATCTGTAACAGGTAGGCGGTCGAAAGTGGGCTACGTGTTACAGATTGAGATCTTTCAGCCCTGGTCGCCCGTTCGTCTAAATCTATAACAGTTAGGATTGAAAATCCCTGCTAGATGTTACAGATCGAGACAAATGATCCGCTCGGGCTCACCAAAAACAAAAAGGCCGCATGCGAACCCGTGGAGGGATTCGCATGCGGCCGACAGGGGGTATGCGGCAAAAGTTAGGCCATGAGCAGGCCGGTCTCCGCGACGTTCTTGTACCAGTACGCGCTTGCCTTGGGATAGCGCTTCTGGGTCTCAAAGTCGATGTAGAACAGGCCGTAGCGCTTGTTATAGCCGTTGGTCCAGGAGAACTGGTCCTGCAGCGACCACACAAAGTAACCGTCGACGTTTACGCCGCCGTCGATTGCCTTGAGGATCCATGCGAGATGCTGACGCATATAGTCGATGCGAGGAGCGTCGTCGATAAAGCCGTCCTCAAAGTCGTCCTTATAGCCCATGCCGTTCTCGGTGATGTAGATCTTTTTGTAGTTGGGGTAATCGTTCTTAATGCGGAGCAGTAGGTCGTACAGGCCCTCGGGATAGATAATCCAGTCCCAATCGGTGGTGGGTACGCCTTCGCGCACGCATGACTCGCCCACGCCCTTGAGGAACCAGCGCGAGGAGCCCTTGTCGCCGGTGCCATTATGGTTGATGTCGTTTTCGCCCTCGGCGGCACGCAGGAACTGGCACTTGTAGGTGTTGACGCCCAGGCAATCGTTGTAGGGGAGCGCGGCGGTCAGCGCGGCGATGTCCTCGTCGCGGACGTCGAGCTCGCCGCCGGCGATATGGGCCAGCTTGGTCGCAGCCTCCATGGTGTCGGCTGCATAGTGGCCGCGGAAGGTGGCGTCGAGTACCCACCGGTTGTTGATGACGTCGGCCATGCGGGCGGCCTCGCAGTCGGCGGCGTTGTTGGGGTCGAGGGGATACTTGGGCTCCAGGTTCTGGACAATGCCGATCTCGCCCTCAAAGCCGCCCTCATGGAAGGCGACGACAGCCTTGGCATGGGCCACCATCATGTTGTGCATGAGCTGGAAGGCCTTGTCCAGGCGATACTTCTCGCCGTGCGGCCAGTTGCCGACGATAAAGCTGCCCTCGGCGGTTGCGGGAATCTCGTTAAAGGTAAACCAGTGCTTGACCTCGGTGAACTCGGCAAAGCAGAACTTGGCGTACTCGACGAAGGCATCGATGGTCGTGCGCGTCAAGAAGCCCTCGCCGCCATCCTGGTAGAAGGCCTCGGGCGTGTCAAAGTGATCGAGCGTGACATAGGGGATAACGCCAGCTTTGTTGCAGGTGGCGAAAAGCTCGTGATAGAAAGCGACGCCCTCGGGGTTAATCTCGCCGGTGCCACTGGGGAAGATACGGCTCCAAGCGATGGAGACGCGAATACCGTTAATGCCGAAGCGCTGGCACAGGTCGATATCGACCGGATACTTGTTGTAGAAATCGCTTGCGGGGTCGGGGGAGAAGCGACCCTGGGCTGCCAGGAAATCGTCCCAGGGCACTTTGCCCTTGCCGTGCGTACGGGTCTCGCCCTCAACCTGGTAAGCAGCGGTGGCGCCGCCAAACACAAAGCCGTCGGGGAACTGCATGGGGTTGGTCATGAGTCATCCTTTCTGTGGGATACGAATAGGGAGAGGTGCCCGAACTGGGGATCCGGGCACCAACAGAGAGAGGAAACTAGTCGAGGTTCTCGCGGAGCCACTTGATGGCGCCAGCGGGGTCGCGGGTAAGGTCGATATATTCCTTACCGCGGGGAGCGAGCAGCTTAATGCCCAGACGATCGGTGTCGGCCTTCATGTCGTTGTAGTAGCTACGAACCTGCGGGGCGAGCACGATGACGTCGTACTGATCCATGATGGCGGTGTGCTGGCCATAGGCGCCTGCGGAGGAAGCGATGTTCTCTCCGGTCTGCGCGGCACCTTCCTTGATGGCGTTGGCAAGCATGGCAGAGGTGCCGGCGCCGGCGCACAGGACGAGGACCTTCAGACCGTCGACATCCTTCTTAGCGGATGCATCGGCAGCGGGCTCGGGCTGATCGGCGACAGGCTTGCTGTCAGCGGCAGCGGCGGTCGGCTCGACGGCAGCGGTGGCCTGCTCGACAGCGGGCGCAGAGGTGCTGGCGGCGATGGTGGCAGCACCATCGGACTCGAGACCCAGCTCGGCGGCGCGCTCGGCTTCCTGGTCGCAGAGCAGCTTATCGTATGCCTTCAAGAACGGCAGGTAGATGATGGCGTCCAGCAAGATGATGATCGCGACAAATACCAGGGCGATAAGCTGGAAGTTTGTAGTGATGAAGATGCCGATGGGGGCAGGGGTAGCCCAAGGCACCACGAAGGAGAAGCCGTTCATGCCCACGTTGTCGATAAAGAACTTGGCAACACTCACGTTGACGCAGCCGGCGGCAACAAAGGGGATGAGCATGTAGGGGTTAAGGATCATCGGCGCGCCAAAGAGCAGCGGTTCGTTGACGGCGAAGGCAACAGGAACAATCGAGGCCTTGCCGACGGCTTTGAGCTGTTTGGACTTCATAAAGAGAATCAGCAGAAGCGGCACGATGAACGTGGCGCCGGTGCCGCCGAACTCACCCACGAGCGACATGTTAAAGGTGAGGGAGTGGGCGGGGTGGCCACCGGCCAGCAGAACCTGCAGGTTCTCGGCCTGGTTGGCAAGACGGATGGGGTCGATGCCCGGCTGGACAATCGAAGGGCCGTGGACGCCGATGAACCAGAAGAACGCGGTGGCCGCCTGAATAAGGATGAGTCCGGGGTAGGTCTCTGCCGCAGTGAAGAGCGGGGAGAGCAGTTTGATAAGCAACTCGGAGAACGGAACGCCCATGAGGTTGCGCACGACGACATCAATGATGCCGCAGATGATGACGGCGCCGCCAAAGGGGATGATGTCGCGGAAGTTCTGAGCGATGGCGCCCGGGACCTCCTTGGGCAGCTTAATGGTCAGATCGCGCGAGACGCAGAATTTGTAGACCCACACGGTAATAAACGCGGCGATATAGGCCGAGAACAGACCGCGCGTGCCCATGCTGGTGCAGTCGAAGACCGAAAGTTCGGAGCCGTTGAGCTTGGTGGTGAACTGCGTGACTGCGAGCAGCAGCATGCTGCACTGGGCGGCCACCATGGTGGAACCGTCGTTGAGCACTTTGCCGGCGGGCATGCGACGGTTCATGGATGCCGTGAAGTTCTTGGCAGTGGTGCCGGCAACCATGATGCCCATGACGCCCATGGTGAAGTTGTACAGCTTGTTGCACCAGTCGATGAGCGGTTGGGGCAGCGTGATGCCAACTACGCCAGGAAGGGTGGCGATCAACAGAAAGATCGAAGAGGTGAGGACGATGGGCATGCACCCAAGGAATCCGTCCTTAATGGCCTGGAGGTAGATGTTCCTCGAGATCTTCTCAAAGAACGGTTGATGCTTTTCGAGCATCTTTACGATGGCGTCCATAGAGCTCCTTTGCTGCTTGATGCGCGATGCATGTGGATGGAACTGGTCGTCGATGGATGGTCAGGACTGCCCGGAGACCTTCCTGCTTAAGGAAGGCATTGCGAAATGACAACGTTGTCATTTCGTTAATGACAACGTAAGACATTTTTGGAAGAGCAACAAGGATTTACGGGTGAACGGTCGATATTGTCCGATAAACGGCTGATTTATCAGTCAGGCAGGTAGTGTATGCTAGAACGCAAAAAACAAGCGATGTAAAACCGACTGGAGAAACAGTGGCAACGATGGACAAGAAAAACGTCTCGATGAACGATGTGGCGATTGCCGCGGGCGTTTCTCTCAAGACGGTGTCGCGCGTGATCAACGAGCCCGATAGCGTGCGAGAGTCGACACGCGATAAGGTCCATTCCGCAATGGAGGCGCTCGGGTTTCGAACCAACTTTGCCGCGCGTTCGCTCAAGTTGGGCCGTTACGGGTGCATCGGCGTGGTGCTGTTCCACTTGTCGGGCGGTGCCGTGGACATGATTGACGGTATCGCCGATGCCGCCGAAGAACGCGGCTTTGCGCTCACGATGATTAAGAAGTGCGCAGGGGAGAAGATGACCCTTGCCGATGCGGCGCGCAGAATGTCGCAGCTGCCTGTTGATGGCATGATCTTCAACCTGCGTCAGATGGTCGATGACTTTGATACCTTTGAGGCGCCGAAAGACCTCAAGACGGTGATTATCACGCCGATGGAGCATCCTACCTGCTCCACCGTCAGTGACGACCAAGAGGGCGGCGCGCGCATGGCGTGCGAGTACTTCTTGAATCACGGGCACAAGAGTGTGTACTTCGTTTCTGGTAAAAAAGAGTCACTGTCGAGCCAGTGCCGTATGAAAGGTTGGCGTGCGGCACTCGAGGCGCGTGGCATTGAGCCGCCCGAGCCTCTGCAAGGCGATTGGAATGCGGATAGTGGTTATGCCGCGGGCCTTGTGCTTGCCGATAAACCCGATTGCACGGCGATCCTCGCTGCTAACGACTGCATGGCAAACGGCGTAATGATGGCTCTACGTGACAAAGGGCTCAGCGTGCCCGACGACGTGTCCGTGATCGGCTTCGACGATGAGCTCTACAAGACGATTCCCAACTCGATTCTGACGTCGGTGAAGTTTCGCCACCGCGAGTTGGGCATCCGTGCGCTTAACGAGGTCGTTGCAGGTCTGGAAGCCCCGAGCTCCAGAAGCCGTACGCTCGTCTCGGGCGTGTTGGTCGAGCGTTCCAGCGTAAGGGATCTGCGGGCGTAGACGTGCTCGGCCTGCTCGTCTAAATCTGTAACAGGTGGGACCCGAAAACTCGGCTAGATGTTACAGATTTAGACAATTCGGCCCGGCTTATTCCGTTTGTCTCGATCTGTAACAGTTAGGAGTGAAATGACCAGCCAGGTGTTACAGATCTAGATTGATTGGATTGACCCATCTGTTTGTCTCGATCTGTAACATCTAAGCGGTCAAAAGCGGTCTACATGTTACAGATTGAGATTTTTGGCTTGGCCTGTGCGTTCACCTCGATCTGTAACAGCTGGGACCCAAAAACTCGGCTAGATGTTACAGATTAAGATGAACAGGAGGACGGGTGCGGTCTAAACAAAATGGCCCGCGCATCACGCATCGATGCACGGGCCATTTTTTGTCTGCGAGCGGCAGGTGGCGTCAGCGTCTTATGCCTTGAGGTTTTCCTCGATCCAGGCGACGGCACCCTTGGGATCCTTAGTGAGGTCGATGTACTGTTTGCCCTTGGGCGACAGCAGCGTGATGCCCAGGCGGTCGGTGTCGGCCTTCATCTCGTTGTAATAGGTGCGAACCTGCGGAGCCAGGACGATGACGTTGTACTGGTCCATGATGGCGTAGTGGCTGCCGTAGGCACCGGCGTTGGCGGTAATGTCGATGCCCAGCTCGTCGGCGCCTTCCTTAAGCGCGTTGGCGAGCAGTGCAGAGGTGCCGGCGCCAGCGCACAGAACCAGAACCCTCAGATCCTTGCCCTTAAGGGCGGACGGAGCTGCGGAGGCCTCGGTGGCAGAAGCGGTCTCGACAACAGGAGCCTCAACGGCGGGGGCGGCAGCGGTCTTGACGGCCTTGGTCTCCTCGGCCTCTTCTTCGGCCAGGGTCTCGGCCTCCTGCTTGCACAGGACGTTGTCGTAGGCCTTGCAGAACGGGTAGTAGATCAAGAAGTCAACGACCAGCAGGACGACAACCAGGACCAGAGAGATCGGCTGGAAGTTGGTGTCGATGAAGGTGCCGATCGGTCCGGGGAGTGCCCACGGCATGGCATAGATAAAGCCGTTCATGCCCAAAAAGTCGATGAAGAACTTACCAATGAGGACGTTGGCCACGGGGGCAAACAGGAACGGGATCAGGAAGTACGGGTTGAGGATGATGGGCGCGGCGAACAGCAGCGGCTCGTTGACGGCGAACATCACGGGTACGACAGAGGCTTTGCCGACGGCCTTGAGCTGCTTGGAGCGCATAAAGAGCAGGAAGATGATCGGGACAATGAACGTGGCGCCGGTGCCGCCGAGTTCGCCGATGTAGTTACCGAAGTTCTCGGTCAGGGCGAGGGCGGGGTGACCGCCGGCCTGCAGCGTGGCGAGGTTGGTGGTGATGTTGCCAAACAGCGCGGCGTTGAGGGCAGGCTTAACGACCGAGGGGCCGTGGATGCCCATGAACCAGAACAGCGGGATCATGAACCAGATGAGGGCGAGGCCGGCGTAGGAATCGGCAGCGGCGAACAGCGGGCTCACCAGCGTGGAGATGACGTTGGCAAACGGGACGGCCAAGCAGGTGCGGCAGATAACGTCGATGACGGCGACAAACAGGATGGAGAAGCTGAAGGCGAAGATGTCGCGGAAGTTCTGGGCGATGGCGCCGGGGACTTCTTTGGGCAGCTTGATGGTGATGTCTCGCTTAATGCAGAAGGCATAGATGTTGACCGTGGCAAATGCGGCGACAAAGGAGCTCAGTAGGCCCTTGGTGCCCATGTTGTCGGTAAAGAACACCGAGACATCGGCGCCGTCGATCTTGGCACTCGTCTGGGTAACGGCCAAGATGAGCATAGCGCACATGGCGGCGACCATGGTGCTCGTGGCGTTGATGGCCTTGCCGGCAGGCATGCGGCGGTTCTTGGAGCCGGTCAGCGCGCTTGCGGTGGTGCCGGCGACCATGATGCCCACGACGCCCATCGTGAAGTTGTAAACCTTGTTGCAGAAGTTCACGACGTCGACGTTCCACCAGTCGGGCAGCGTAAAGCCGCCGACCGTGGCGACAACGCCCGGCAGGGTCGAAATAAGCAGGAAGACAGAAGAAGACAGGATGATGGGCATTGCTGCCAAAAAGCCGTCTTTAATGGCCTGAAGGTAGATGTTCTTAGAGACCTTGTCGAAGTACGGCTGACCTTTCTCCAAGAACTTAACGATCGATTCCATAGTTCACGCTCCTCTTTGCATGAAATCTTAATGGCATGGACGTTGAAAACCTATATGGTCTCCCGCTTGCTAAAAGCCCGGGTGCAGGCGGGGTCGGTCCCAGGGGGAGAGAGGGGAGCGGCTGGGTTTGTATCGCATAGGGCCGCTCCCCTCTCGGGAGAAAGCGAGGCGATGCGCTACTGCGCGTCCGCCATAGTGTCGGCGAGCTCCTTGTACCAGAGTGCCGACTGCTTGATGTAGCGTTTTTGCGTGTCGAAGTCGATGTAGAACAGGCCGTAGCGCTTGTTATAGCCGTTGGCCCACGAGAACTGGTCCTGCAGGCTCCAGATAAAGTAGCCCTGGACGTCGACGCCCTCGGCGCGCGCCCGGAGTACCTTCTCCATGTGCTGGTCGACAAAGTCGATGCGCTCGGGATCGGCGACGATGCCGTTTGCGCCGGGCTCGGGGTCCTTGTGGCCCAGGCCGTTTTCGGTGATATAGATGACGGGGAGGTTGGGATAGGTGGCGCTGATGTGCTTGAGCGTGTCGTAGAGGCCTTGCGGGTAGATGAGCCAATCCCAGTCGGTGGTGGGGATACCCGGCATATCGACCTGCTGCCCGACGCCCTTAAACTTAAAGCACGAGGTGCCCTTGTCTCCGGTGCCGTTAAAGCTGTTGGTGGACTCGCCATCGTAGGCGGCGATAAACGCCGACTGATAGTAGTTGAGGCCGAACATATCGTTGCGGGGCGCCGCCTTGGCGAGCTCCTCCATGTCGCTGTCCTCAACCGTAAGCGTGGCGTTGTTGGCACGCAGAATCTCGTTGATGAGTGAGAGGGTGCGCGCGGAGTAGTGACCCAGGAAGGCGCCGTCCATGATGAAGTCGGTGTAGAAGGCGTTGTACAGGTCGGCGGCGTGCTGGTCGGCGGGCGAGTCTGTGGCAGGATATGCCGGCGTCAGGACGTTGACCATGCCAATGCGTCCGCCCAGGTGCTCGGTCTCGTCAAGATCCTTATACAGGTTGACGGCGCGGGCGTGGGCAACGAGCTCGTTGTGCTGGCTCTGGATGCCGCTCGTCACATCAAAGTGATGGTTGGGCGGGAAGTTGCCTTGGATGTATTGGGAGTGCGAGAGGCTGATGAGCTCGTTGATGGTGAACCAATTCTTGACCTCGCGGAACTCGCGGAAGCAGAACTCGGCATAGCGCACATAGGCGTCGACGGTCTTGCGGTTGAGCCAGTCGCCCTGGTTGAACAGGGCGGCGGGGGAGTCAAAGTGATGCAGGGACACATAGGGCTCGACGCCATACTTTTTGCAGCAGGCGAACAGCTCGTGGTAGTGCTTAACGCCCTCGGCGAGGGGCTCGGCATCGTCGCCGTTGGGGAAGATGCGGGTCCAGGCGATGGACACACGGATGGCGTTGAGTCCATGCTCGGCAGAAAGGCGGATATCCTCCTCGTAGCGGTTGTAGAAATCACTGGCCGGGTCGGGCAAAAAGCGACCCTGGGCGACAAGGTAATCGTCCCACATGGTCTTACCCTTGCCTGCCACCTTCGTGGAACCTTCCGTTTGGTACGCGGCGGTTGCGGCGCCCCAAACAAAGCCCTTCGGCAGCTGCTGTACGCGGTTTAGCAAAGACATATGCATACACCCTCTCGTCTCGCTGTTCGATATTGTGCGTTTGCGCTCAGGAGGCTCCCTGGTTAGCGTTCAGCGGTGAAAAAGCCCGATAAACACTATCTTAAAATGATTAGAACCAAAATGAGCACGTGAACATTTGACAATGAGCACGTTAACATCCGGCTGGGATGTATAGAAACAAAACAACTTCAAACAGCCGCGAACGGTTGTATTTGTTCGGTAAGCGGTTTTGATTGACAGAAGTTTTCATGTTGTGGTATATGGCTCGGGTATCATGAGCACGTTATCGATGTATGTACGATGCGCCATGGGCGCGGGGAATAGTTGGGAAGCAGGTTAGCGTGGAAGGCATGGCTCAGCAGACAAGGAATGGTCATTCGGCGAGCGCGGCAGAGGTTGCGGCGCTCGCTGGCGTGAGCCGCCAGACTGTGTCTCGCGTGGTCAACGGTGTGCCCAACGTGACGGAAAAGACGCGCAAGCGTGTGCTGGCCGCCATGGAAGAGCTGGGCTTTCGTCCCAATTTTGCTGGAGCGGCGTTGCGCGGCGGGTCGTATCGTTCTATTGGCCTGTGCATGTACAACATCACACGTGTCGGTAACCTGGCGACGCTCGAGGGTATCATGCAAGCGGCGCGCGAGCACGATTTTGCCGTCACTATGATCGAGATGGGCGGCGACAAGCCCTATACACTTGCCGATGCCTCGCGCCGCATGGTCGAGCGACCCGTCGACGGCATGATTCTCAACATGAACCGCATGGCTCCCGATTTTGAGGAGTTTGTTCCCCAGCCGGGAGTGCGAACGGTCATCCTGTCCATGTATGCGCATCCGCGCTGCACGACGATCGACTCCGACCAGTATGGTTCGTGCGAGCTGTTGACCAATTATCTGCTGGAACATGGTCACTCGAATATGCGGTTTGTGGCGGGTCCGGAAAACTCGATTTCCTCGCGTTTTCGTGAGGCCGGTTGGCGCGATACGCTGGGTCGTGCTCATGTCGATGCCGCTCCGATGCTGCGTGGCGATTGGAGTGCGGACAGTGGGTACGCCATGGGCGAGCGGATTGCGGCCGAGGTGCTTGCCGGCGGGTCGCAGGCGCCGACTGCCGTGCTTGCGGCAAATGACCAGATGGCGCTGGGCGTTATCGCCGCGCTCGAGAACGCGGGCCTGTCCGTGCCCGACGACGTGAGCGTGGTTGGTATCGACGACGCACTCGAGGGACTTGTTCCTCACAATCGACTGACGACGCTGCGATTTGATTTGCGCGGTGTCGGTAAGCTTGCGTTTGAGGCGGCGATTGGAGAGAGCTCGTCTATCGAGGCGATTCATGTGCCGAGTACGCTGGTCGAACGCTCGACTGTTAGGGACATGCGGGGTTAGGTCCTACTCCGTTTGTCTCGATTTGTAACAGGTAGACGGTCAAAAGCGGGCTACGTGTTACAGATTTAGATTCTTCGGAAAGAGCAATCCTGTTCGTCTCAATCTGTAACAGCTAGGACCAAAAAACTCGGCTAGATGTTACAGATCGAGACAAACGGCCCCCAGGCCGAACAAAAACAAAAGACCGGGGGCGGCGCGCCGTGTGACGTGCCGCCCCCGGCTGAGAAATGGGGACAGGCTATGTGAGCGGGCAACCCCGCCAGTCGCTAGTCCAGACGACGGGTCTGCGCCACGTGCTTATACCAGTATGCGCTTGCCTTGGGCGTGCGCTTCTGGGTTTCAAAGTCAACGTAGAAGAAGCCGTAACGCTTGTTGTAGCCATTGGTCCAGGAGAACTGATCCTGCAGGCTCCACAGGAAGTAGCCGCCCACGTTGACGCCCACCTCCATGGCCTTGAGTAACCAGCGCAGGTGCTGCTCGATGTAGTCGATGCGCGGCTGGTCGTCCACAAAACCGTCCTTGTAGGGGTCCTTGTAGCCCATGCCGTTCTCGGTGATGAAAATCTGCTTGTAGTTGGGGTAGCGCTGCTTAATGTAGACGAGCAGATCGAACAGGCCCTCGGGATAGATGATCCAGTCCCAGTCGGTGGTGGGGATGCCAGGCTTGTTCACATGCTCGCCAATACCCTTAACGCGCCAGCGGCCAGTGCCCTTCTCGCCCGTACCGTTGTGGTGCAGGTCGTTCTCGCCATCGTAAGCCTTCAAGAAACGGCACTGGTAGTTGTTAACGCCCAGGTAGTCGTTGTAGAGCGCGGCCTCGCGCATGATCTCGAGGTCCTCATTCGGGATCTCGATGGTGCCGCCCGAGACGGCAGCCAGGCGGTTAGCGCACTCGAGCGTATCGGGCGCATAGTCGCCGCGGAAGGTGGCGTCGAGCAAAAACTGGTTCTGCAGCACGTGCTCGTTGTTGGCGGCTTTGATGTCGGCGGGGTCGTTCTCGTTGAGCGGATACTTAAACTCCAGCGACTGGATGACGCCGATCTTGCCCTTAAAACCGCCGTTGTGGAAGGCCAGTACTGCCTTGGCGTGGGCGAGCATCATGTTGTGCTCGCACTGGAAGGCCTCGGCCAGATGCGCCTTGACGCCACCGGGGAAGGTGCCCTCGATGTAGGTGTTGGAGGCGTCGGCCCAGATCTCGTTAAAGGTGAACCAGTAGGTTACCTGGTCGGCGTACTCCTTAAAGCAGAAGGTGGCAAAGTCCACAAAGGCATCGATGGTCTCGCGGTTGAGGAAGTCGCCCTTCTCAAAGAGGGGAAGCGGCGTATCGAAGTGATGCAGCGTGACAAACGGCTCAACGTGGTGCTTGTGGCACTCGGCGAAGAGATCGTGATAGAACTGCACGCCCTCGGGGTTGATTTCGCCGGTACCGTTGGGGAAGATGCGGCTCCAGGCGATGGAGAGGCGAATGCCGTTGATACCGAACTCCTCGCACAGCTCCAGATCGACAGGGTACTGGTTGTAGAAGTCCGAAGCGGGATCGGGGGAGAAGCGCCCCTGGGCCTTCAGGAAGTCGTCCCAGGCGACTTTGCCTTTACCGTGGGTGCGGGTCTCGCCCTCTACCTGGTAGGCAGCGGTAGCGCCGCCAAAGACAAAGTCCTCGGGAAACTGCGCAGGCGGGTTGGTGACGCTAGCAGGGTTAACGGACATGATGATCCAATCGTCTAAATCGAAGGGCCAGCCGGTCTTGGATGGTCGGCTGGCCCTGAGCGTTACTTACTTCGAGAGTTGCTCGGAGACGAAGGCGAGAGACTTATCGCCGTTCTGGGAGAGCTCGATGTACTGCTTACCGCGACAGGCGACGCACTTGTTGCCCACGCGCTCGCAGTCCTTCTGCAGGTCGGCCAAGTAGCTGGCGGCCTGCGGGGCCAGGACGACCAGGTCAAAGTCGGGGAGCATGTCGACGTGGTTGCCATAGGCCTCGGCAGCGGTCTCAAGATCAATGCCGCGCTCCTTGGCGGCCTTGGCCAGCGCGTTGGCGAGTAGGCCCGAGGTTCCGCCACCCTGGCAGAGCACGAGCACGCGCTTGCCGTTGAGGTCGCTGGTGGCCGTGGCCTCGGTGGCGGGTGCTGCAGAAGCGGCGGGAGCGTCGGCCTTCACGGCCTCGGCAGCAGCGCCGGCGGCAACGCTCTTGGCGTCAGCCTTGCCCTGGAAGGCGTCGTTGAGCTTGGCAGCCTTCTCGGCGTTCTTGGCGGCGAGCTCCTCCTCGGAAATCTCGGCCTCCTCGGCGCACTTCTGGGCGTCATAGGCACGGAAGAACGGATAGTACAGGACAAAGTCGACGACCAAGATAAGGGCGAGCATCACAAAGGCGAGCGGCTGGAAGCCCAGGCCCATGATGGTGCCGATGGGGCCGGGGACGGTCCAAGGCAGGGTGTACATAAAGCCGTTCATGCCCAAGAAGTCGATAAAGATCTTGAGGATCCAGATGTTGGCGATCGGGGCAAAGACAAACGGGACAAAGAAGACGGGGTTGAGCACGATGGGTGCGGCGAACAGCAGCGGCTCGTTGACGGCAAAGCAGACCGGGACGATGGCGGCCTTACCGACGGCGCGCATCTCCTGGGACTTGGCCAGGAAGCAGAACATAAAGACCAGGACGAGCGTGGCGCCAGTGCCGCCCATGCAGACGACGAAGTACTGGGCACCCTGGGTCAGGACGGCGGAAGCGTGCTGGCCGGCCTGGAACGCAGCCAGATTGTCGGTCATGTTGGCAACGAGAGCGGCGGCGATGGCGGGCTCGACGATTGAGGGGCCGTGGACGCCCACGAACCAGAAGAGGCTCATGGCGCCGTAGATTACAGCGAGGCCGATGTAGCCGTCGGCAGCGGTGAACAGGGGCTGGAACACCTGGATGACGCCCTGGGCAAAGCAGAAGCCAAAAGCAGCGCGGAAGACGATGTCAAAGACCCAAAAGACGGTAATGCAGACGGAGAAGGGGATGATGTCCTTAAAGGTCTGCGAGATGTTGGGCGGAACCTGCTCGGGCATCTTGACGGTGATGTTGCGCTTAATGAAGAACTTGTAGATGATGCCGGTCACAAACGCAGCGATAAAGGCGGTCAGCAGGCCTTTGGAACCAAGGTAGGTGGTGTTGAAGCCGCTGGCGGCGTCCGTGGCGATGGTGTCGCTCGAAAGGAGCAAGAAGCCGATGATGGCCGCGCACATGCATGAGATAAAGTTAATCTGGTTATTCTTGGGCAGGTCGCGGTTCTGAGCGTCGGCGAAGTGCTTGGCCGTGGTGGCGGCGCAGGCGATGGCCAGGATGCCCATGGAGTAGTTGTAGCACTTCCACAGAGCGTTGTTGATGTCATCGGGCCAGTAGAAACCCCAGATGTTGGGGACCGAGGCTACCAGGCAGAAGATGGACGAGAAGATGATGATGGGGATGACGGAGATAAAGCCGTCGCGGATCGCCTTGAGGTACTTGTTGCGGGCGATCGCGTTGAAAAAGGGCTGGCCCTTTTCGATGATGGCGATGAGTTGCTCCATGCAAAGCTCCTAAGAGTCGGTGGGTTAGCAACGATGGTAGCTTTTGACGTTTGCTTGCCAAAATGTTGACGTTGCCATTTTGCGACACAAAAAAAGACGCGAACCGGTGGTTCCTGTGCCTGCGAACCGTCGATTCCTTACGCGTAAACGTTTGAGCCGCCCGGTGGCTCTTTGTTTGCACAATGGCAACGTTAACATTTGGGCGACAAAAGCCGTTCGGGGAAGCAAAAATGTCGGTGAACGGTAGGTTTTGGGTGGTGAGCGTATGGTGGGGGAGGCGTTAGATATACTTGAAGACGTTTCATTTGACTGCGTAGGGTGCCGCCAATGGCATCGTTGACATAGAAAGATCGACCTATGGCCGCTGTTAAAAAATCGGTATCCGTCAAAGACGTGGCGCGCCTCGCGGGCGTCTCGGAGCAGACGGTCTCGCGCACCGTGCACGATTCGCCCAGCGTGCGCCCCGAGACCAAGGAACGCGTGCGTGCCGCCATGCGCGAGCTGGGGTATCGCCCCAATTTTGCCGGTCGATCGCTGCGCCGTGGCAAGTTTAAGACCGTCGGCGTCGCCATGTTCAACATTACCGGTACTGGCAACCTCGACCGTATGGAGGGCTTTGCCGCCGCGGCCGACAAACATGGCTATGCCATCACCCTCACTAAAGTAGATGGACATCCCTATACCCTCGAGAGCGCATCGTCGCGTATGAGCGCGCTGCCGGTAGACGGCATGGTCGTGATCATGAATCGCATGCCGGCGGATTTTGGCACCTTCGAGCCGCTGCCCGGCATGCAGACGGTGCTCGTTACGATGCTGGAGCACCCGCTCTGTTCAACGGTCGATAACGACCAGTTCGATTGCTCGCGCCAGGTGGTCGCGTACTTGCTGGGGCGGGGGCACAAAACCGTGCACTTTATTTCGTGTCCCGAGCGCTCGCTTTCGGGCATGCGGCGCGAGGAAGGCTGGCGCGAGACATTGCGCGCGCATGGTATTGAACCGCCGCGACTCGTCCGTGGGGATTGGACGGCACAGAGCGGATATGCTGCTGGTCAGGCTCTGGCGGAAGATCCGACCTGTACGGCCATTTATGCCTCCAACGATGCCATGGCCTACGGCTGCATTCGCGGGCTCGAGTCGTGCGGAAGGCGTGTGCCCGAGGACGTGAGCGTGGTGGGTGTTGATGACAGCCTGGGCGATATCGTGCCCGACCGTCGCCTGACCACGGTGCGCTTTGACAACAAGCGCGTCGGCATGTGGGCGGTCGACAAGATTGCCGGCGCCGATGGGGGTGCGTCTGGCGTGGAGCACATGCTGATTCCCGGTGTGCTCGTAGAGGGCGATACGGTGCGCGATTTGCGTTAGGGTGCGGCCCTGTTTGGGTTACCGCTAATTGTGTTCGATATTGTTCAGATTGGTTTAAAAACCGTTCACGGGCGAAAAGTGACCGTTCATAGTTCGAAATTACGTTTTGAGCTGTTCTTTTTTGTTTGAATGTTATTGTTTCTGTCATACACAACGCAGCGCGTATGCCCGGACGCGATGCTCTCCATTGGTTCATATGTGAAAGGAACGCAATATGGCAACCAAAGAAGAAATCTCGATGGTTGGATTCGAGATCGTCGCATACGCAGGTGACGCCCAGACCGATCTGCTTGCAGCGCTCGATGCTGCTCGCGAGGGTGACTTTGAGAAGGCCGAACAGCTGCACAAGGATGCCAGCGATGCACTCATCGGTGCCCACGACACGCAGACCAAACTGCTTTCGCAGGAGGCCGGCGGTGGCGAGATGGAGATGACCTTCATCATGGCTCACGCTCAGGACACTCTCATGACCACTATGATCCTGGAGAAGCAGACCCGCTTTACCATCGATGCCTATAAGCGCATCGCCGAGCTCGAGGCCAAGCTCGCCTAACGAGTCCTCACAACCAAGTCCCCTTCCAAAAGCTCTGCCGCTACCCGCGGCAGGGCTTTTTCTGTCCTCCTCCAAGTTGCGGTGAAATGGGGACTGAATAGGGGCCGGCGGGCGCAAAACAATCCCTATTCCACCGCAACTCATCCCGAGACAGTCATTGGGGACGTTCTTAAACGACTAGTCGTTGGGAGCAGTCTTGGAGCTTCTGCACGCCCTCCCGTTCGGTTTTTCGATGGGTGGGTATACTTCCATCCGCAATGCAGGCCGGAATGAGGAGGTGTCCAAATGCCGGACAACGGATTGATTCAAAAGACAGATGCGCGCGAGATGGCTCATGGGCGTCCTGTCCAGATAACCGAGCATACGACGGTAACCGAGCTGCAGCCCAGCCTGTCCGATGTCGTGTGCACAAACAAAAAGCTGCAGATTGGCTTTATCGTTGCGCTCGTGGTACTGGCGCTGTTGTCGGGCTTTGTAGCTCGTCCGCATTTTGCCGATACCAAGACTTGGGACTCCACCATCGAGGTCATCGATCAAAAGAAGGGCAATGTTTTGGCGCTCACAACCTCGTGCGTCGCCCTATCTGCGGGTATCACTGCGCTGCCGGGCGATACGGGAACGCCAGTTGCCGAGCAGCTCGCGCAGCTTTCGGGAAACTTGGGTATCGTGCTTGCCGTGCTCTACCTAGAGAAATACCTGCTAACCATTTTGTGGTCGGTTGGCCTGGGCATCTTAATCCCGTTTGCGTTGGTGCTCTTTGCGGTGTCGCTCGGCATTCACGGGCGCTGGAGCACGAGCACTGTCCTGCGCCGTGTGGCGAGGCGCGTGCTGGTGGTTGCCGTGATCGGCATGGCGCTCGTGCCCGCGAGCGTATGGGTGTCGCAGAAGGTCGATGAAACGTATCGCGTAAGTATTGAGCAAGCTGAGCAAAAGGCTGCGGACGCTGCGGATGCGGCCGACACCACGGACAAGTCAGCCGAGACCAGCTCAAAATCGAACAAGAAAAAATCCGAGGCCACGGAGTCCAAAAACGTGCTCGAGCAGTTGACTGATGGGGCATCGAGCCTTGTTACGTCGGTGACCAGCGGCGCCAAGCAGATGACCGATGAGATCGTGCGGCAGGTGACCGATCTGATTGAAGGCGTCATCGTGATGATCGTGACTTCGTGCGTTATCCCGCTGCTGGTGCTCGTGGCGTTCCTGTGGCTGGGCCACGTGCTGCTGGGGATCGATATTTCCGGCCCGGCGAACTATTTGACGGGTCGTTTCTTGAGCGCTCCTTCCAAGCACGCCAAAAAGGGTGGGCAGTCTGAGTAGGCGGCAAAGCGATCTTTGGAAAACCAACCGTAAGAAGGGCGGCCGAGATGCGTTCTCGGCCGCCCTTTTTGTTTGTTGAATACGTGACAAGCCGGGCATTCCCTGAATCCAAACGGTCAGCAATCATCCGTAAACGGTATTTGTTCAAAAAAGAACAAAGATAAACAAATAGTTGTTGCAGTTACTGTTCGAATGTGTTCAAATAAACATGAACAGTGAAGAACCGCACATTCAGATGCCCGGACCTGAACGCGATTCAACACTTCCAAACAGAAACTACGCACCTGCGTATCTCTCAAGGAGGATGTCATGAGGGTTGTAATCGCTTCCGATGCCGACGGTATGTCGATGAAGGAGTCCATCAAGGAGATGCTCATCGCCGACGGTCACGAGGTCGTCGACTATTCCGAGACCCCTGCCGCGGACTTTGTCGATTCCGCGACCGCCGTTGCCAAGGACCTGCTGGAGCACAAGGATTCCCAGGGCTTCGCATTCGATAAGTACGGCGTCGGCTCCTATATGGCCGCCGTCAAGATTAAGGGCATGGTCGTCGCCAACATTTCCGACGAGCGTTCCGCCTACATGACCCGCGAGCACAACGGCTCGCGCATGGTCACCATGGGCCCGGGCGTTGTGGGCACCGAGGTCGCCAAGAAGATCGCCCGCGAGTTCCTGCGCGCCCAGTACGCCGGCGGCCGTCACCAGATCCGTGTCGACATGCTCAACAAGATGGCCTAACGAGAGCCACCGAGAACTCGAACTTCTACCTCAACTTGTGAATTCAGACGAAAGGACGTTCTGATGAAGAAGACCATCGCAATCGGTTGCGACCATATCGTTACGGACGAGAAGATCTATCTGGCCGACCGCCTGGAGCAGGCTGGCTACAAGGTGCTCGACTGCGGCACCTACAGCCACACCCGTACGCACTATCCCATCTACGGTAAGGCCGTGGGCGAGGCTGTTGCCAGCGGCAAGGCCGACTTTGGCGTGGCCCTGTGCGGCACCGGCATCGGCATCACCAACGCCGTCAACAAGGTTCCCGGCGCCCGTTGCGCCCTGGTCCGCGACATGACCTCTGCCCTGTATGCCCGTCGCGAGCTCAACGCCAACATCGTGGGCTTTGGCGGCAAGATTACCGGCGAGTTCCTGATGGCCGATATCATGCTTGCCTTCCTGGAGGAGCCCTACGAGAAGACCCCCGAGCACGATGCCCTGATCGCCAAGATCGATGCCTGCAATAAGGCCGACGCCGAGGCTCAGGCTGACCCGCACTTCTTTGACGAGTTCCTCGAGAAGTGGGACCGCGGCGAATACCATGATTAGCGGGTATCCGGCGTAATTAACTAGTTCGTTGACGGCTCGCGTTTCTGTGATGGGGCGCGGGCCGGTTTGCTATCAGCCCAATTGGCCCAGCGGGCTGGACGTGCATTGTTCTTTTGTTTGCGGCGCTGCCTTATTACCTTTCTGCTAAAGGCACGACGTTCACAATGGATCGTGCGAGATGGATATGTGAAGGAGAAGATTCCCATGGAGTTTGTTCTTGATAACGGCTCTGTCCGCATTGCGTTGAGCACGGCTGGCGGATCGTTTACTTCTATTGCGGCCAACGGCCGTGAGTACCTGTGGCAGGGTGATCCGGCGGTCTGGTCGGGGCAGGCACCTATTTGCTTCCCGATCTGCGGCGGCCTTCGCGACGGTCACGCAATGACCATGGGCGGCCGCGAGGTTAAGCTCGCCCGCCACGGCTTTGCGCGCAAACAGGAGTGGAAGCTCGAGGAGCAGAGCGACAACATGGTTGCGCTGAGCTTAAGCTCTGCCGACCATGCCGAGTTGCTCGAGCAGTACCCGTATCCGTTTAAGATCGTTGCTCGTTACACGATTGATGCGGAGAAGGTGGCCGTGTCGTACGAGGTGACCAATGAGGGCACCGAGGACATGCCGTTCTTTGTGGGCGGTCACCCTGGCTTTAAGTGCCCGCTTGACGAGGGCGAGTCCTACGACGACTACGAGCTCCGTTTTGAGCAGCGCGAGGCCGCCGAGCTCTGTACTGCCGTTCCCTCGACGGGCCTGATTGATGTTGAGCATCGCAGCAAGAACCCGATGGTTAGCCATGACCTGCCGCTGACCCACGAACTCTTCGACTTTGCGGAGACCATTTTCGACGTGCTCGAGAGCCGCGTGGTTACGCTGACCAAGAAGACCGAGGACAAGGGCGTGCGCCTGACGTTCCCCGATATGCCGTACCTGATTGTGTGGAGCAAGCCCGAGGGCGACTTTGTGGCCGTGGAACCGTGGGGCGGCCTGTCCACCTGCTCCGACGAGGACGATATTCTGGAGCACAAGCGTGGCTGCCTGGTGGCCAAGCCGGGGGAGACCGTTGCCCGCGGCTTTGAGATCGAGATCCTTTAACGAGCTATCGTATGTTTGGGGTCGCGCGTGTCGTGCCCCGGAAACAGGAGTTCAATATGATTCTGACCGTTACCATGAACCCGTCGATCGATACGCGCTATCAGCTCGACAAGTTGATCATCGACGACGTGAACCGCGTGACGCCCGAAAAGACCGCTGGCGGTAAGGGCCTCAACGTGAGCCGCGTGTTGCTGCAGCTGGGCGACGACGTGCTCGCGACTGGCCTGCTTGGCGGCCACATGGGTGCCTATATGGCCGAGCTCATGGATGCCGATGGCGTCAAGAACGAATTTGTGCCCATCGCCGGTGAGACGCGCATTTGCCTGAATATTCTGCACGAGGGTAATCAGACCGAGCTTTTGGAGAGCGGCCCGCAGATCGCCCCGGCCGAGCTCGAGGCCTTTACGGCCAAGTTTGCCGAGCTTGCAGCGAAGGCGGACGTTGTGACGCTTTCGGGCTCGCTGCCGCGTGGTGTCGATGCCGGCTACTATGCCGAGCTCGTCAAGATCGCCGAGGAGGCGGGCGCCAAGGTGCTGCTCGACACCTCGGGTGCATCGCTGGAGGCCGCGCTGGAGTCCGATGCCAAGCCTGAGCTCGTAAAGCCCAACCTGACCGAGATTAACGGCCTGCTGGGTACGTCCTTTACGACCGATGATGTCGATGCCCTGCGCGAGGCGCTTGCCGCCGATGGCCGCTTTGCCGGTATTCCCTGGGTTGTCGTTTCGATGGGCGCTGCCGGTTCGGTGGGCTTCCATGAGGGTCGTGCGTTCCGCGCCAAGACGCCCGCGATTGCGGCTGTGAACGCGACGGGTTCCGGCGACTCGACCATCGCCGGCTTTGCGCATGCGATTGCTGCCGGCGCCGACGATGTCACCGTGCTCAAGACCGCCAATGCCTGCGGCAAGCTCAACGCCATGGATCCCAAGACCGGGCATTTGGTTATGGACCGTTGGGACGAGGTCTACAACAGTGTTGTCGTGACTGAACTGTAGGGTTACGCGGTTTTACCAAACCGCGTAACGGCGCGACGCTGCAAACGCCCCTAAGCGGCAATCTGACGTTCAATCGGCGGGCATGACCAAAAGGTCAATGCCCTCCTCTTTCACGTCACCTTGCTCGCTTAGGGGCGTTTTCGCTGTCGTTGCCAAGACACCGGCGTTGCCTTGGTCGCAAGTAGTCATTGGGGACGCTCTTTAATGACTAGTCGTTTAAGAACGCCCCTTAAGAATGACCCCAATGACTACACTCAAAAACGGCGCCCGCCGGCGATGTTGCCGGCGGGCGCCGTTGTCGTGTAGGTGGCTATGTCGTGCGGGCTGCTGTTGAACGTTCGGGCCCGTGTTCTATAGTGAGTCGATAAAGCGCTGTTGGGCGGCGCGTCCTGCCTCGTCCCACTTAAAGACGCCGGCGTTGTCGAGTACGTGGCCAAACACCACGCCGACCTCTTCGTGCAGGATGTCGATGGCGTTGTCGGCTGTAAGCTCGTCGGCGCGGCGGGCAAAGACGTCCTTGGCCCATGCGGCGTGGCTGCGGCAAAGGTCGTCGCCCTCGAGCGCGCCAGCAAGGTCGTAGCTGGCATCGGCCTTGGCCGCCAGCAAGTGCTCGCGGACAGCGCCGAGCTCGGGAACCAAGCGCGGCGGCAAAATGGCCAGGCCCATGACCTCGATCAGGCCGATGTTTTCCTTCTTAATGTGGTGATACTCAGCATGCGGGTGGAAAACGCCCAGCGGATGCTCGTCGGTCGTGATGTTGCAGCGAAGCGCCAGGTAGGCTTCGTAAATCTCGCCGCCGGCGTTGCCGCGGGAGTCCACGCGGCGAATGACGGGTGTCACGGTGTTGTGGGCCACGCCGTCGGCTGTGTGTGCGATGACACCCACCGACTCATCGGTCCACTCGCGCCAGGTGAGGATAATCTTTTCGGCAGCGTCGAGCAGCTGGGCGCGGTCGTGCGAGCGCAGTCGCAGCACCGAAAGCGGCCACTGCAACACGGTACCGCTGACTTGGTCAAAGCCAGGCACGCTAAACTGCGAGACCTCGGCGGCATGCATCATGGGGAACTCGTGCGCGCCGCCCTGGAAGTGGTCGTGCGACAGAATCGAGCCGCCCACGATGGGCAGGTCGGCGTTGGAGCCAATGAAGTAGTGCGGGAACAGGTCGACAAAGTCGAGCAGGCAGGTCAGCCCCTTGCGGTCGACGTGCATCGGACGATGCTCGGAGCTCATGGCAATGCAGTGCTCGTTAAAGTACGCGTACGGGCTGTATTGGAAGCCCCAGCGCTCGCCGTCGAGCTTAATGGGGATAACGCGCAGATTCTGGCGGGCGGGATGGGCGCCGCCGTCGGCTGCAGCGGAGCGTCCGGGATAGCCTTCGTTTTCGATGCAGAGCTGGCAGGCGGGATACTTCTCGCCCGTGTTTTTGGCGGCGCCGGCCGCGGCAATATCGCGCGGGTCCTTTTCGGGCTTTGACAGGTTGATGGTAATCTCGAGGTCGCCCCAGTTGGTGGGGGTGCTCCATTTGATGTTGCGCGCGATGGCGGCACGGCGCACGTAGCCGGCGTCGCAGCACAGGCCGTAGAACCAGTCGGTCGCGGCGCGGGGCTCGTTGACGCCCATGCGTCCGTTGAACTCCTCGTTTACAACCGAAGGCCTTGGCATGAGCGCGCCCATGATGCGCATGGCGATGCGGTCGCGGCCCGATGCCGTGTCCTCGGCGGCGCCGTTGGCAACAGCCGCCTCGGCAAGCGCGGCAAGTGTGCCTTCAAGGTCAAAGTTGGGCAGGGTGTCGGGGTGCAAGAGCGAGAGTTTTTCGACCTGGAGCGCCCAGGCCATGTCGAGCGCCGGGCCCGTAGCACCGATGCACTCGAGAATGGTGTTATACGCCCAGATGCGGTCGTCCTGTCCGATCATCGATCGGTGGATAGCATACTCAGTCAGGCCCTGCGCAGCCTCGCGCACATCAGTCATTACAGCCATGCCGCGTAAGCCCCCTTGTCAGAGATAGCGTAATGACGGGCAGAGCCCTCGCCCAGCCAGCCGTTCATCTTGGCGATGAAGGTGTCGACCAGGTCGAGCGGCACGAAGGCCTGGATGGTGCCACCAAAGCCGCCACCGTGGATACGGACGGCGCCTCGGCCGTCGAGGACATGCTCGGCCAGTGCCAAGGCGTACATGGAAGGCTGCTCGGAGCCCAGCTTGGCAACGACATTCTGCAGGTACATGGCAGAGCTGGCGCCGGACTCGCGCGTCAGGACCAGGAACTGGTCGATGTCGCCGGCGTTCAGGGCAGCCCAGCGCTTGTCGACTAGGCCGTTTTCGTACCAGTAGTGAACGGCGCGCAGGCAGGCACGGTCGCCCAGCTTGGCGCGCAGCTCGGGGAGTTTGGCGTCAAAGTCCGCCACGTTTACCTCGCACAGGCGTGCCTTGCCAAACTCGGCAGCGACGTCCTGCATCTCGCGCGGAACGGCGGCGTAGTCGTCGGTAGCTGCCACATGGTCGGCGCCAACCTTAACGAGCACGAGCGCATAACCGTGATCCTCAAAATTGAGCTCGAGCTTCTGGGTTTTAGGCTGAGCCTGGTCCTCAAAGTCCATGTAGGCAAGGCCGCCCAGGCACACAGCGGCCTGGTCCATCAGACCGCAGGGCTTGCCGTAACAGTTGTTCTCGGTGCGCTGGCTCATCTGGGCGAGCGCGACGGGCTCGATGGCGGGTGCTCCCCAGAGCGTCTCCATGGCGCGACCGTATGCCGCCTCGACAGCAGCGGAGCTGGAAAGGCCGCCGCCCGAGGGGACAGAGCAGGTGAAGGCGAAGTCGAAGCCCTGGGGCTCAACGCCCAGAGCAGCGATTTCGTGGGCCATGCCGCGGACGAGGCTCGCGGACGTGCCCTTCTCGGACTCCTGAACGTCTAGCGTGTCGAGCGCGATTTCAAACGTGGGATAGCCCTCGTCGGCTACGCGAACCTTGTTGGAATCGGTTGCCACGGCGATGCCGTCGACGGCGACATCGAGCGAGCCGGCGATAACGTGGCCGCCCTCGTGGTCGGTGTGGTTGCCACTGATCTCGGAACGGCCGGGCGCGTGCACATAGAGCACCTGGCGGTCGCCGATGGGGCCAAACTCCTCCTCAAACAGTTTGGTGAGCGTGGCGAATGTCTTTTCGTCGAGGGTGGTCATGGGAGTCCTTTCCTTGGTGCGCACGGGCGAGTTTTGCGTCGTTATGAGTACGTTAACAACTTAAAGCGGCATGAACCAAGTGTTCACGATACCGCACGTTACGGGCTATGTTAACGTACTCATAACACAACACTTGTCACTTTTTGAGAATCTGGTAATCGGTAGAAATACAGCCGTGAACGGTACTGCCGTATGGACTTATAAAGCAGAAGAGATGCAGATAGAAAAAGTAGAGTACGTTAACATGCGTCCGACGATAGCGGGCCTCGGCGCGGAGTGTATTTCTGCCCGGGCCGGCATTCACGCTATTCAGATCTCGCAAGGGTGAAGGTGATCCTGTGGCAAGGCGCCCGTCCAACGATACAGGTACGCGTCCGGTCTCCATGGCCGACGTCGCCCGCGCTGCCGGCGTTTCGCAGCAGACGGTTTCGCGCGTCGCCAACGGCTTGCCCAACGTTAACGAGCAGACGCGCCAGCGCGTGCAGGCCGCTATGCAAGAGCTCGGCTTTCGTCCGAGTTATGCCGGTCGCTCGCTGCGTGACGGCCGTTACCATTCGGTCGGCCTGTGCGTCAACGATGTCACCAAGTTTGGCAACCTCTCAATGATTGACGGCATCGCCAGCGCTGCTCGCGAGCATAATTGCGCCATCACGCTGGTCGAGATGTCCAAGACCGAGGAGTTTTCGCTTGCCGAGGCCACGCGTCGTATGGCCGCATTGCCGGTGGACGGCATCATCATCGGCATGAGCCGCATGGCGCCCGATTTTGAGACGTTTGATCCACTGCCGGGCATTGGCACGGTCATCGTTACCATGTACGCGCACCCGCGGGTGACCACGGTCGACTCCGATCATTACGGCTGCTCGCTATTGCTTATGGATCACCTGTTTGAGCTGGGACACGAGCAGATTCGCTATATTGGCGGCCCGTCGTTCTCGGTCGACGAGCAATTTCGTCGCGCCGGTTGGCAGGATGCGCTCGAGCGTAAACACATCGAGCCGGCAGAGCCGCTCGAGGGCGACTGGTCTGCCAACAGCGGCTACGAGGCCGGCAGGTACCTGGCCGAGCACGATCACACCATGACGGCGATTTACGCGGCAAACGACCAGATGGCAAACGGCGCAATTGCGGCGCTGCGCGATAGCGGCCTGCGCGTGCCCGAGGACGTGAGCGTGGTGGGCGTCGACGATTCGCTCGATGATTTTGTGGCACACAACGAGCTCACGACCGTGCGATTCGCTCTACATCAGCGCGGACGCGAGGTGTTTGAGCATGCGGTTCCCGAGGCGGGTACGGCGGGCAAAACCGTTGCCATTCGTATTCCCGGCCAGCTCATCGTTCGGCATACCACGGCAGCTCCCCGCGCATAGTTTCCGCAGCTCATCGGCTCAATATTCCGCCTCAATAACAATCGATAAGGATACTGGCAGATAGCCGTGTCTATGAAGACGAGTGTTATGATAGACGGGTTCTTTTGTCTATCTAGGAGGCTTTGCCTGATGGAGATCACCAAGGATATCCGCTACATTGGCGTCGACGATCACGACATTGACCTGTTCGAGGGCCAGTACGATGTGTCCGAGAACGGTATGGCATACAACAGCTACGTTATCTTGGGCGAAAAGATTGCTGTCGCCGATTCGGTTGACGCTGACTTTGTCGACGAGTGGCTCGGCAACCTCGAGGCCGTGCTCGATGGCCGTACGCCCGACTACCTGGTCGTCCATCACATGGAGCCCGATCACTCCGCCGGTATCGCTGCCTTTATGGAGCGCTATCCCCAGGCACAGATTGTGGCCAGCATGGGTGCCTTCCGCATGATGGTCAACTACTTTGGCACCGACTACCCCGAGCGCAAGATGGTCGTCAAAGAGGGCGACGTGCTCGACCTGGGCGGCCACAGCCTGACCTTTATCGGCGCCCCCAACGTTCACTGGCCCGAGGTGATCTTCTCCTACGAGTCCACCGACAAGGTGCTCTTTAGTGCCGACGGCTTTGGCAAGTTTGGCACCAACGACATCGAGGATCCCGAGGGGTGGGCTTGCGAGGCTCGCCGCTACTACTTTGGCATCGTCGGTAAGTTCGGCAAGTTCGTGCAGGCCGTGCTCAAAAAGGCCGCCGACCTGGACATTCAGATTATCTGCCCGCTCCACGGCCCCGTGCTGACCGAGAACCTGGGCTACTACCTCGACACCTATAACATCTGGTCGAGCTATCAGCCCGAAGACAAGGGCATCACGATCGCCTATGCGAGCGTGTATGGCCATCTGAAGGCTGCCGTCGAGGAGCTCGCATCTGCGCTCGAGGCTCGCGGCCAGAAGGTCTCCGTCTTTGACCTGGCTCGCGACGACATGGCCGAGGCCGTTGAGGATGCGTTCCGCTACGACCGTCTGGTGCTCGCCTCCATTACCTATCAGGGCGAGATCTTCCCGTGCATGAGCACCTTTATCCACACGCTCGCCGAGCATGCCTACCAGAACCGCACCGTGGCGCTTGTCGAGTCCGGTTCCTGGGCGCCCGCAGCTGCCAAGGTTATGACCAAGGAGCTCGAGGGCATGAAGGACATCACCCTGACGCAGAACAAGGTGACTGTGCTGGGCTCGCTCAACGACGCCTCGCGCGCCCAGATCGAGGCCCTCGCCGACGAGCTCTCCAAGTAGCGACACGTTCACTTTTGACGCTCAACCATCACAACCACCACAAAGGGGACAGGCACCTTTGTGGTGGTTTTTGTTTAAGCGCCGGCGATGATGAGGGCTGGACGTGCGCTGTCGGTGGCCTCGGCGATTGAGGTGGCGACGGCATGATCGGGGTCACGGTCCATCACGATGGTGTCGACATCGGTCAGCTCGGCAAAGCGGTACATGCCGCGTCCGTTAACCTTGCTGGCGTCCATGAGAGCGACGCTTTGATGGGCCGCGGCGATCATAGCCGTTTTGGTCTCGGCCATCTGGGGAAAGTCGGTCGTAAAGCCGCAGCTGGAGACAAAGGCGCCGGGGCACATGACGGCCAGATCGGCATGGACCATTTGAAGCGCCTGCATAGTGAGCGGTCCGTACAAATAACGATGGCCTTTGCGCAGCGCCCCGCCCAGCATGACGACATCGACCGAGGGCATGCTCTCGTCGATGTAATCGGCAATGGTAATGTCTGCCGTGATGACGGTGATGCCGTCGCGCTGGTCGAGGAGCCGGACGAACTCGAGCGCCGTGGTGCCCGAGTCGACGAGCAGCGTGTCGCCGTCATTGACGAGCTCGATGGCGCTTTGCGCGATGGCCTGCTTGGCAGCGACGTTGACATTGATGCGGCGATCCTGCGTGGAGACGGTCAGGCGTTTGTGGAGCGAGACGGCACCGCCGTGTGTGCGGCGCAGCTTGCCTGCTTCGGCGAGCGCGTCCAGGTCGGCGCGGGCGGTGACGGAGGACACGCCAAAGGTCTGGGCAATTTCTGCCACCTGCACCGAGGCATTATGCTCGAGCATTTCCATAATGGCGGCACGACGCTCATCGGCGAAGGCTCGGGTTGTCGCATGGGCCATAGCTGTTCCATTCTCGGCCAAATTTGCAGGAATTGTGTTGACTCTATTTTCGTTCATTTTCTTTTTGAGTAAGAAAACACCTTTCGATTACTTATCTTTTCTATAAAAGAAAGACGCTGAACGCCTAAAATTCAATATCGAACACGCCCACTCGGCTCCAATTCCTTCCGTTTGCTTTTCAAAAACGACTGTATTGACCTGCATGGGCTCAATATCTCGCGCGTGTAAAGCCGCTGAATTTCATACAATGAGCGCAGAAAAACGCAAGGTAAAACGCCTTGTGAACAACTACGCCCGATGTCCAGATGCGGGCGAGGGAGAGGAGCAAACGCTCATGGCACTTGTTACCACCGAAAAGATGCTCAAGGACGCTCAGGCCGGCCACTACGCCGTCGGCGCGTTCAACGTCGAGAACCTCGAGTTTGTTATGGCCGTTCTGGCCGCTGCCGAGGAGACCAAGTCCCCCGTCATCATGCAGACCACCCCGGGCACCATCAAGACCGCTGGTCTGGACTACTTCTACGGCATGGTCAAGGCTGCCGCCGAGCGCGCTTCCGTGCCCGTCGCTCTGCACCTCGATCACGGCGATGGCTATGACCGCTGCATGCAGGCTTTCCGCACCGGCTATACCTCTGTCATGATCGACGGCTCGCACGAGTCCTTCGAGGACAACATCGCCCTGACCAAGTCCGTCGCCGACGCTGGCCGCGCCATGGGCGTGCCCGTCGAGGCCGAGCTCGGTAAGGTTGGCGGCAAGGAGGACGACGGTCCCGCGGTTGAGGGCGAGAGCCCCTACACCGATCCTGCCGAGGCCAAGGAGTTCGTCGAGCGCACCGGCTGCACCTCGCTGGCTATTGGCGTTGGCACCAGCCACGGTGTGTACACGAGCGATCCGCACATCGAGCAGTCCGTGGTCAAGGCCATCCGCGACGCCGTCGACGTGCCGCTGGTTCTGCACGGTACCTCCGGTGTGCCCGATGAGCAGGTTGCCGAGGCTGTGAAGAACGGCATCTGCAAGGTCAACTACGCCACCGAGCTGCGTCAGGCCTACACCAAGGGCTTCATGGCCTACATGGCCGAGAACCCCGCCTGCTTCGACCCCAAGAAGCCGGCCAAGGAGGGCATGCGTGAGATCACCGAGCTGGTTAAGATCCGCATGACCAACCTCAACTCTGTGGGCAAAGCAGAGTAACAGCAAGGGTACTCCGACTCGCTACATATCCCGGGGAGGGACGAGGGCTTAGTTCCCCAATCGTCCTCGGGCATGCAAAAAGCCTCGCTGCGCACTTCGTGCGGCGAGGCTTTTTGCCCCCTGCGGAAAGATTGGGGAACTAAGCCCTCGTCCCTCCCAGGTTGACCTACTCGAGGTCGTCGCCCTTGTGGCGTTGGGGCGGAAAGGGGGTGGGGCGCCAGGGCTTCTTTGTCGATGGGGAATTAGTATGCCCGGGCTTGGTTGGGGAAGGTTTTGTCTAGGGATGCTTGGAGTTTATCGAACGATGCTCGCAAGTTGTGGCTCTGGTTGGTTGAGCGTTTGGCTTTTGTGGTGGGGGAGTCGAGGAGGCCGTCTCTCTGTGTCGGGGGGAAGGAGAAAAGGTCTGCATGTTTTGGGGATGGCTGCCGTGCTACGGCATTGGAAGAATGCATGCTTATACGGCCTCCTCGATGTCCACCAAAAGATTGCGCTCGGGGTATGCTGCTAGGTCCCGTGCGTTGGCAGCATTATGCCGCGGCTGTTGCAAAGAATCGCTAAAGAAAAGCTTAATGAGGTTTGACGTTGCGATGAAACCGCAGGTCAAAGCTATCGAGTAACACTCTTGAAAGGTTTTGGACTTAAGGGCTTTCTAAGGTTTGTGACGTGGATGTGGCTCGCCTGTGTGGGGCGTGTGGACGGCTCGTTCCTAGCGCTGCGGTGCGGCGGCGCGCACCTGCTCGATGACCTTTTCCATCGTGGCGTCGATGCGGTCTTTCTTGAGCTCACATTCCCAGATGGTTATAGGCGTCCAGCCCATTTGAGTGAGTGTTGCCACGGCAGCGCGGTCGCGCTCGACGTTGCGACGGAACTTTGCCTCCCAAAACTCAACGTTGCGCTTGGGCTGGCTAGGGTTGCACTTGGGGCAGCGATGCCAAAAGCAGCCGTTGACGAAGATGGCGATCTTGCGGCCGGGGAAGGCGATGTCGGGCTTGCCGGGAACCTTCCATTCCAAGCGATAGCCCGTAAGGCCCGCTGCGCGCAGGCGCTGTCGTACGAGCAGCTCGGGCTTGGTGTTGGCGCGCTTGTTGCCCTTCATGGACTTTTTGATGGCGGCGCGACGGCGGACCAGTTCGCGCTCGTCAGCGGAGAGGTCCGAGGTATCGATGCCGTCGAGCAGACCGGGCTTGGGACGCTTTTTGCTGCGGCGCTTGGGTTTACGTTTGGGTTTGGTAGCAGATTCGTCTGCCGTGGTGGCCTCGGCGTCGTTGGCGGCGCCGTTAGCCTCAAGCCGGTCTTCCTTCAGCTCAATCAGGGCATCAATGAGCCCCTTGTCGGCGGGCATCCACTCAACCGTGGCAAGCGAGGTGCGCGGAATCCAGCGGATATCGAGCTGACGGTCGTGCTTCTGGGGCTCATCGGATTCATCGGCGAGCGAGCAGTAGTAGCACTCCATGGAGAGATGAAAATCGGGGTAGTCGTACTCAACGGTATAGAAATCGCGCAGGTTGGTGACTTTTACCTGCAACTCTTCCATAAGCTCGCGGCGTACGGCGTCCTCGGGCGTCTCGCCGCGCATGAGCTTGCCACCTGGGAACTCCCAAAGTCCCTGCATGTCGCCATAGCCGCGCTGCACGGCCAGTAACTCGTCGGATCCATCCTTGCGAATGATCCCAGCGGCAACATGAACAGTCTTCAACAGGAGTCCTCTCTCAATATCAACACGTGGCAGACTGGCTACCTCTACCTTACACAACGGTAAGGCAAGCGTAAGCCATATCGATGGTAGCCGACTCGTCTTCTTGCGACTATAGATGCCGTAGACTAATTGCAAGAAAGGACTCGGTATGCAAACCACGCACATGGCGACCCCGGTACTGGAGGTCGCGCATCTCGAAAAGGTATATGGAGCGCTGGGCAACGTGACCCGTGCGCTCAACGACGTCAGCTTTACCGTCAACCGCGGCGAATTCGTTGGCATCATGGGCGCCTCGGGCTCGGGCAAGTCGACGTTGCTCAACTGCGTGTCGACCATCGATAGCGCTACAAGTGGCACGATCCGCATCAACGGGCAGGACGTAACACGCATGAAGCAGGCTAAGCTTTCGCAGTTCCGCCGCGAGGAGCTCGGCTTTATCTTCCAGGACTCCAACCTGCTCGATACGCTCACGGCACGCGAGAACATCGCCCTGCCGCTCACCATCGCCCGCACAAACTCGGCGGAGATCTCGACCCGCGTGCAGGATGTGGCAGCGCGCCTGTCCATCAGCCAGGTGCTCGACAAGTATCCCTACCAGATGTCCGGCGGCCAGCAGCAGCGCGTTGCCGCGGCTCGCGCGCTCGTCACCGATCCCACCATGATCATGGCCGACGAGCCCACCGGCGCCCTCGATTCCAAGAGCGCCCGCTTGCTGCTCGAGAGCCTGGAGGCTCTTAACCGCCGTCTACGCGCCACCGTGCTCATGGTCACGCACGACAGCTTTGCCGCCAGCTACACGAGCCGTGTGCTGTTTATTCGCGACGGCAAGATCTTCACCGAGCTGCGCCGCGGCGACACCGACCGCCGAGAGTTCTTCGACCGCATTATGGAGGTCGTTGCCATGATGGGCGGTGAGGGCTCCGATGCTCTGTAAACTCGCTTGGGGCAACGTCCGCCGCGCCGGCCGCGACTACCTCGTCTACCTTTTGACGCTCACCCTGGGTGTCACGGTCTTCTATGCCTTCAATACCGTCTCGATGCAGGTCGACATTGCCGGCATCAAGGAGCAGGGACTGTCCGAGCTCATGGGCAGCATGCTCGGCTACCTCACGTACTTTTTGGCCGGCGTCATGGCCTTTTTGATGGTGTATGCCAACAACTTCATTATGAAACGCCGCAAGAAGGAGTTTGGCCTGTACCAGGTGCTCGGCATGGGGCGCGGTCGCGTTGCCACGATCATGGCGCTCGAGACCGTGATCGTTTCGGTCGGCGCCTTTGTCGCCGGCATTGTGCTGGGCGTGGGGCTCTCCCAGCTCATGACATTCTTTACGGCCTCGCTCTTTAAGACACAGATCGCTAATTTCCACTTCTTTTTCTCGGTGCATGCGTTCAACCTGACCCTTGCCTGCATGCTCGTAATGTTTGTGCTCACGTTACTGCTGAACCTGCGCGCCGTTCGTCGCACTAAGCTCATTGAGCTCATGGGTGCCGAGCGTCGCAACGAGAGCATCAAGACGCGCAATCCCTGGATCGCGATTGCCATCTTTGCTGTGGGCGTGGTGCTGGTGGGCGTGGCCTATTACCGTCTGCTACGTGATGGGTTCCCGCTAACCGAGACGGGCGACAAGCTGCACGGGGCCATGAGCCAGTTTGGCATTACGACCGCTATGGTTACCGTGGGCACCTTTGCCCTGTTCTGGGGACTCTCGGGCATGCTCATCAAGCTGCTGCAGAGCTTGCGCGGCGTGTATTGGCGCGGCCTCAACATGTTTACCGTGCGCCAGCTTTCGGCCAAGGTCAATACGGTGTGCTTTTCGATGGGCGTCATCGCGATGATTCTGTTCCTTGCAATCACTTCGGTGACGTGCGGTATGTCGATCGCCAACGTGATGAACGAAAACCTGGAGCGCTATAACCCTGTTGACGTGTCTCAGACGTATGTCTATTACACGCCCGATAGGCTCGACTACTACAAGGAGTATGTCAATCCGTCCGAGGCCGATCGCATGGTGCTGGCCGATGCAACGGTCGATTTGTACGCTGCATGGCACGGCGATCGTATCGATCCCGATAACGTTACAGAAAGTAGTAAGGGCAAGTCGGCGGACAACAACGACGAGACCGGAAAGAAGGTCAATATCGCCGATGTTGCCGGTGAGCATGTGCAGATCGATTCGTATCTGAGTTACCCGCTTGGCGGCTCGGGCCCCTCGGTGGTGGCGGGTGAGATGTGCAAGGCCATGGGCGAAAAGCTCCCCAAGGTGCTCGAGGGTAGCAATGCCGATGATATGGGCCTGTTTGTGACGCCGGCGAGCCAGTACAACAAGCTGCGCCAGATGATGGGCGAGGAGCCGGTGAGCATTGGCTGCGACCAGTACGTGCTTACGTGTGATATGGGCGGTGAGCTGGGCGACCTGTACACCAAATACATGGCCGGCGGCCATACGCTCACCTTGGGTGGGCATGAGCTCAAGCCAGCAACCGATAAGTCGGACAAGGACACGGCGGCCATCGCCAACTCGGCGATGGGCAGCAATCCCGGTACCGTCGTCGTTGCCGATGAGCTGTTGTCCCAACTTAATCTGCAGCCGTGTTCCAGTAGCCTGCTCGTTAACTACAAACAGGGGATGGATGTGACCAAAGCAGACGAGAGCATTAAATACACCATGCTCGACAATCTGCTCGTTGACGGCAAGGAGCCGGGGTCATGGGGTGTCTTCATCACGCGTTCCGAGATGTACACGCAGGCGGCACAGATGAACGGCATGATTAGCTATCTGGCCATCTACATTGGCTTTGTACTGGTCGTTGCATGCGCGGCGATACTGTCGATCCAGCAGCTCTCCAACGTGGCCGACGGCAGCCGCAGCTATCGTGTACTGGCACAGATCGGCTGCGACGACCGCCAGATTCGCCATTCGGTGATGGCGCAGCAAGCGGTATTCTTCCTGTTCCCGCTGGCAGTGGGCCTGGCGCACTCCTTTGTGGCACTTAAGGTGATCATCGAGGTGGTGAGCATTTTCGGAGATATGAGCATCGGCGGCACCGTGGGCCTCACCTGTGCAATCTTCCTGGCAGCATACGGTGGCTACTTCCTGGTGACCTACCTCATGAGCGCCGGCATGGTGCAAGCTGCCATCGCCACCCGCTACAGCGAGTAACCCGTTCAACTCGGAATTATCGTAAGTTGAGCATAAGTCAGCGAAAGCGCCCCTAGGCGAGCAAGGTGACGTTTAAGAGGAGGGAAGCGTACTTTGGGTACGCGACCGACGATTGAACGTCAGATTGCCGCTTAGGGGCGCTTGTAGCGTCGAACCGTTACGCGGTTTGGTAAAACCGCGTAACTTCATCGTTTCCAGAAGTGGAGGATGAGCGTGGTGCGATTTTGCTGCTCGGTTTTGACCAGGATGTTGTGGATGTGGGTCTTGACGGTGCCCACAGCAAGGAAGAGTTCGTCAGCGATCTCTTGGTTCGACTTGCCCAGTACGACCAAACGCATAACCTCGGTCTCGCGGTTGGAGAGCTTGTAGGCGTTGCGATAGAAGGGCATCTGCTCTTCGATGTGTCGATCAAGATCGCTGACGTTCTTTTCCTCGGGCGCCTCCTGCATGCGGATTGAAAGCACGTGGTAGGAGTAGATAATCAACAGAATCGCAAAGTAGCACGCAAAGAAGTTCTCGCTAAAGTTGCGCTCGGACAGATATAGCTGCAGCCAAGAGGGTGCCAGACTCATGGGGATGACCAGGATGTTGTAGAAATCCTCGGCAACGATGCAACCGACCAGAATAGCGCCGATAATCAGGTGCTTTCGCTGGTTGTTGACGCGTGCCTTCAGCTCAACCTTTGTACTCTTATGAGCCGTCCATAAGATATACAGTCCCACAAAGACAAGGAATGCCTGGCGTATCGTGTAGTAGATCCACTGACGCATGGGGCCGGAGGGGACTGCGACGATAGCCAGCGACTCGCACAGCAAAAACGTTAAGACGGGGATAGCGAACTGCTTTTTAGAATGCTTATCGAGCAAGTCCATGGCAATCAGCCAAATAAAAGCCTGTGAAGCGGTCGCCACAAGGGTCCGCAACACAGGCATGGTAATTGAGTAATAGTCGCTGGCCGGAAAACTCTCGTTTTGCAACGTGTATTCAAAAAAGAAGATCTCAGTCATTTCGATGGCGTAGCAAATAAAAACGCCACTGCCATAGATAAAGAAGCGTCGACGGGACGAGGCATAGGCGGCAAGCGAAAGCACTGCCGTCACAATACAGATTACGAGTATCGCTTGGGTATAGAAGAACATGAGTGTGTCCATCTGTCACCGTCCTGTCTCATTTTGATCCCTTATGGAGCCCGCTATATCCCCCGGGTATACATGCCTCCGCCGGTCGTTCCATTGCGGATTAAACGCCAAGATACAGCATAGCCGTATACCGTTCGCGGTTCCAGACGGTAAACCCCCTGTAAACTCTTGACCTGCGGGTTTATATTGGATTAGAGAGGGTGTAACTCCGTGAACGGTCTTTAATCCCGAATAAACTAGGTAAAAATTGCATACGGGTGAATGATGGTCTTGTCAACACGAGGCGTGATGTTCGAGCGCCTCATAGTTAATAGTCGGCAAGACCGGCGGAAAGGAAATCGATATGGCACTGCCTAAGGATTTCATCGACACCAACGACTTCACCAAAGAGCAGATCCTGGCTATCGAGGATCTTGGTCTGGCAATGAAGAAGGCCATTAAGGTTGACGGTTATTATCCGCACCTGCTCCGCAACAAGAGCCTTGGCATGATCTTCCAGCAGGTCTCCACCCGCACTCGTCTTTCCTTCGAGACCGCTATGACCGACCTCGGCGGCCATGCTCAGTTCTATGGCCCTGGCACCATCCAGCTCGGCGGTCACGAGTCCCTGGGCGACACCGCTCGCGTTATGGGCTCGCTGCTCGACATCATGATGGCTCGCGTTGACCGTCACAAGGACGTCGTCGGCCTCGCCGAGGGCTCCGCTGTGCCCGTCATCAACGGCATGTCCGAGTTCAACCATCCCACGCAGGAGATGGGCGACCTCATGACCATGCTCGAGAACCTCCCCGAGGGCAAGAAGATCGAGGACTGCACCCTGGCCTTTATCGGCGACGCCACCCAGGTCTGCGTCTCCCTCATGTTCATCGCCTCCAAGGTCGGCATGAAGTTTGTCCAGTTTGGACCTAAGGGCCACCAGATCCCCGACGGCGGCCTGCACGTTGGCACCGTCGAGGAGCGCGCCGAGTTCGGCAAGCAGATGATGGCTATCGCCGAGGAGAACTGCAAGGTCTCCGGCGGCTCGGTTGTCATCTCCGACGACATCGAGTGCATCAAGGGCGCCGACTTCATCTACACCGACGTGTGGTATGGCCTGTACGACGAGGAGGTCTCGGGCGAGAACTACATGGACGTGTTCTATCCCAAGTATCAGGTCACCATGGACATGATGAACTTCGCCGGCCCCAACTCCAAGTTCATGCACTGCCTGCCGGCCACCCGCAACGAGGAAGTCGTCGACGAGGTCATGGACGATCCCGAGCGCTCCCTGTGCTGGGTCGAGGCCGAGAACCGCAAGCACTCCATCCGTGCTCTCCTTGCCGCCCTGGGCAAGCGCACTCCGCTCAACGACGAGGACGTCGAGTACTCCGCCAAGGCTGAGCTCCACGCCGCTCTCGAGGCTCTCGAGCAGCTCTAAGCCTCAAGGCTTCTTAAAGCACGTTTGCGGGCGGCGGATGCTCGTCTCCTGTCGCCCGCTCACCGAGGCCCAGGCAATTGCCTTAATACCTTAGGGCCTCGGATCTGTCCAAGACTGAGCGAAGGAGCTCATCATGAGCGACGGAAAGAAAAAGCTTTCCTTCTTGACGGTCATTTCGACCATCATCTGCGTCGTCTTCGTTTGCGAGGCCGCCGCACCTGCTGCTGCCATTGGCAACCAGCAGTTCTTCTGGTGGATCTTCCTGATCCTGACCTTCCTGCTCCCTTACGGCATGGTTGTCGCCGAGCTCGGCACCACCTATGACGGCGAGGGCGGCATTTACGACTGGGTACGCGATGGCCTGGGTGACAAGTGGGGCGCCCGCATTTCGTACTACTACTGGGTCAACTACCCGCTGTGGATCGCCTCGCTGGCTACCATGTTCCCCGACATCCTGGGCATGGTCTTTGGCGTCGAGTTCAACCTAATTGCCAAGATGGGTATCGAACTTGCCTTTGTGTGGATCGTCTACCTTATGGGGCGCTCCAAGGCGGCCGACTCCGAGTGGGTCCTTAACGGAGGCGCTATCATCAAGGTCGCCGTTGCCGTTATCGTCGGCGCTCTGGGTATTTGGTATGCCATGGAGAACGGTTTTGCGAACGACATGTCCGCTGCCACCTTCCTGCCCGAGCTCACCAACACCAACGCTCTTGGCTACCTGTCGATCATCATCTTTAACTTCATGGGCTTCGAGGTCATCTGCACCATGACCGACGACATGGCCGATCCCGCTCGCGATATTCCCAAGGCTATCATTGTCGGTGGCGTGGCTATTGCCGTCATCTACCTGTTCGCTGGCTTCGGCATCGGCGCCGCTGTGCCGGCCGACTCCATCGACCCCGACTACGGCATGATCGTCGCAGTCCAGACCATGGTGGGCGATTCCATGCTCTTCAAGGTCATCTGCATCGCCTTCCTGATTACCCTGTTCGCCAACATGGCTGCTTGGTCCTTCGGCGTCAACTCCGTCGCTCGCTATGCTGCTGAGCACGGCAACATGCCCAAGGTCTTCGCCTCGATGATCTCCGAGGACGACATGCCCAACGGCGCCAACCTGGTCAACGCTGTCGTTGCCTCCCTGGTTCTCTGCCTGCAGCTCGTTCCCATCGACGCCATCTCCAACGGTGTCTTCTGGATGCTCTTCGGCACCTCCGTCGTCTTCCTGCTGCTCACCTACATCCCGATGTTCCCGGCATTCCTCAACCTTCGTAAGAACGACCCGAACCGTGAGCGCATCTTCACGTTCCCGTTTAAGGGCGCCATGATGAAGGTCATGCTGGCCATCCCCTGCATCGAGCTGGTTCTTGCCATCGTTGCAACGCTGATCCCGTTCTCCGCCGCTGAAATCGGCGACAAGGTCCCGATGATCGTCATCTTCATCGTGCTCGTGCTCATCGGCGAGGTCGTCCGCGTCGTCAGCGCCAAGGGCCGCAAAGAAGAGTACAAGGGTCTGACCCCTGAGCTCGCAGCCCAGCGTCTCGCTGAGGAGGCCGCCGAGGCCGAGGAGAACTAGAGCACCCGGTTCTGGGGCTCCAACCCTCCTCGCGTACCAACGTGCGCTTCGTCGGGCTTGTCGCTCCCGACTCCGGGCACTCCGGCCTCTTCGGAGGCGTGCCCAAGCGACAGGTTTGCTAACCATTCCCTGGGGTGGGTGTGAGCTATTGCTCCGGTAACCACCGCCTACCCCAATCTCTCTTCCGTATCCTTCGTGCGTTTTGTCTCCGCGCACCGGGTTACGTCGTCGCTTGCCGGTGCGACTCCGTGAAAACCGGCGCCGGGCGCCCCGACCTTTGCCGGGGAACGGGCGCCTACCATCTCTTGGTTTTAGGCTGCGGGTAACCCGCCCGTGGCAAACGATCGTTCGATTTGGAGGAAATCTTATGCGTACGATCACCGAGTCCGAGTCCACCCCTAGGGCCGACGGCTTCTTCATGCCCGCCGAGTTCGCCCCGCAGGATCGCGTGTGGATGGGCTGGCCCCACCGCACCGACACCTGGGCCCACGGCGCCAAGCCTGCCCAGAAGCAGTATGCCGCCATCGCCCGCGCCATCTCCGAGTTCACCCCGGTCTATATGTGCGCCAACCAGGTCGACTACGCCAACTGCAAGGCCGTCTTCGAGAACGACGAGAACGTCACCGTCATCGAGATGACCACCGACGACGCCTGGTTCCGCGACACCGCCGCCACCTACGTCATCAACGGTAAGGGCGAGAAGCGCGCCAACCACTGGCACTTCAACGCCTACGGCGGCCTCGTCGACGGCCTGTACTTCCCGTGGGACAAGGACGAGCAGATCGCCCTCAAGATGGCTGAGCTCTCCGGCTGCCGCCGCTATCGTCCCGACGACATGATCCTCGAGGGCGGCTCCATCACCGTCGACGGCGAGGGTACCCTTGTCGTGACCGACCAGTGCCTCCTGTCCCCCGGCCGCACCTGCTCTGCGGTGCTCGAGGAGGAAGAGGACCCCGAGTCCATCTGGCCCAAGTACCACAAGAAGTTCGAGCCCTGGAGCGAGGAGCTTCGCGAGTACATGAACGAGCACCTCAAGGATTACCTGGGCGTCGAGAAGGTCATCTGGGTCAAGGAGGGCATCGACCCCGAGGAGACCAACGGCCACATCGACGACGTCGCCACGTTCATCGCCCCGGGCGTCATGGCCTGCATCTGGACCGACGACCCCGAGTACCCGTTCTACGAGCAGTGCCATGCCGCCTACGAGACCCTCTCCAACGCCGTTGACGCCAAGGGCCGCAAGCTGAAGGTCTACAAGCTCTGCATGCCCGTGAACCCGCTGTTCATGGACCAGGCTTCCTGCGACACCATCGACGCCGACGAGAACGCCGAGCCGCGCGTTCCCGACGAGCCGCTGATCGCTTCCTACATGAACTACCTGGTCACCAACCACGGTGTTATCGTCCCGCAGTACGGCGACGAGAACGACCAGCTGGCCGTCGACACGCTCCAGAAGATCTATGACGAGGTCTGGGGCGAGGGCGTCTACAAGTGCGTTGGCGTTCAGTCCGAGCAGGTCGTCTTCGGTGGCGGCAACATCCACTGCATTACGCAGCAGGAGCCGTCGGCTTAATCGTCTGGCTTCCTGAGGCACGGCACCTTCCCGTTCATTCGTCGCTTGCGTACCGAAGTACGCGGCGCTCCTCTTTCACGGGAATCTGCCGCACCTCAGAAACCCAGCCGGTCAAGCGAACAGGGCTACCTGATTGATTGGTTGGGTTTTCTTTGGGCACTCCGTTGCCTCCACATCGGAGTGCCCTTTTTCTTTGATTGAATACGCGTCTGATCTGGGATTTATTGCGGGTTAGGCCAATTGTTCGCTTGAATTTCCCAGGCCAGACGCGTATTCAATTGCTGATAGTTTCCGGTTGCGAGCGCGACCGTTTTGATCGGAGTATCTATGTACCAGCGTATCGTTATCTACACGCGCCTGTTCCGCGAGCGTTGGTCCAACAATTGCATCCTCTCTTCTCTATGGGATGGCACCTGCACCGGTGACGCGGCCTGCAACCCTACCTTGGGCTGCGCCTTCGGTGCAGATGCCATCCTTTTTGCTGTAGGGGGAGCGTGCCATGGCAGGTAAAAAGTTCTCCCTGTTCGAGGTCATCCTCTCGGTTATCTGCGTCGTATTTACCATCGAGGCGGCTGCTCCGGCGTCTGCCATGGGTAACGTGCAGTTCTTCTGGTGGATCTTCCTCATCATTACGTTTTTGCTTCCCTATGGCCTGGTGGTGGCCGAGCTCGGTACGGCGTTCGATTCCGAGGGCGGCCTGTACGACTGGGTGCGCCTGGGCTTGGGCGACCGTTGGGGCGCCCGTTGCTCCTGGTGCTACTGGGTCAACTTTCCACTGTGGGTGGCAAGTATTGCCTGTATGTTCCCCAGTGTCATCAATGCGGTATGGGGCATCGAGTTTTCGCTCGGGGTTCGAATTGCCATCGAGCTTGCCTTTGTGTGGGGCGTCACGGTCATGGCGATGCACCCGGTGGCCGAGGCCGATTGGGTCATGGACGGCGGTGCCGTCATCAAGGTGCTCATTACCGCCGTGGTGGGAATCGTCGGCATCTGGTTTGCCTGCAATAACGGCTTTGCCAACGACATGTCGTTTAAGACCTTCATTCCAGATTTGGGCGACACCAATTCGTTGACGTACCTATCGATCATCCTATTCAACTTTATGGGCTTCGAAGTGGTCGCGACCTTTGCCAGCACGATGAAAAACCCATCGCGCGATATCCCCAAGGCGGTTATTGCCGGTGGCGTGGCCATTGCGGCGATCTACATTATTTGCGGTATCGGCATTGGAGCCGCGGTTCCCACCGAGCAGCTTTCACTCGATTCGGGCATTGTGGACGCGGTCGCCGCCATGGTGGGGCGCGCTCACCCGCTGACGATGGTCGTGGGCGTGGCCTTTTTGGTGACGCTGTTCGCCAACATGATCTGCTGGAGCTTTGGCGTCAACAACGTGGCGAGCTATGCCGCGCGCCATGGCAACATGCCGCGCCCCTTTGCGCTGGTGTCCAAGAAGACCGGCATGCCCAATGGCTCGGCAATCATTAACGGTTGTTTTGCCAGCTTGGTGCTGCTACTTCAGATTCCGCTGGGCGAGGGTTCCGACGTTTTTTGGGTTTTCTTCTCGATGAACGTCGTCTTCTTGCTTATGAGCTATATCCCGATGTTCCCAGCGTTTTGGCGCCTGCGCAAATATGACGATCGCCCGCGCGTGTTCCGCGCGCCCTTCGAGGGCAGGGTGCTTGCGGTGGCACTTGCGATTCCCGTGGTGGAGCTTGTTCTTTCGATTGTCGCTACGATTGTGCCGCTCAACGGCTCGCCCGCCGAAATGGCAAAGTTGCCCATTCTCATGGGTGTGGTGATCGCCGTGTTGCTGGGCGAGGTTTCGCGCCTCATATCGCGCCGCGGCCGCAGCGTCGACAATCCCGGCGTTGGCGTGTGTGGAAAACGCAAATCGTGAGGGGGTTCGGTTCGGCAGTGCGGGACTCAAAACCGGAGTTGCTTCCGAGTTAACAAATTGCTGCGAGGATTACTGCGGCAATCGTGAAGGTTATGCTAGCGGTTGTGCTGCTCGATATCAGAGGAGAGTTTAGGCGCAAAGTAGGGGACATGGCCCAGGTAGGGGCAGCTGTCGTTGCGTTCATCAACGATGCAAGGAACGTCATCGTAGGTCATGGTCGAACCGATCTTGGCGATGGCCTTGGCGGCAGGCGCGACAATAATCTTGAGCGGTGTAATCGGCGCCATGGCATCTCCTTTCGATCTTGGTATTCGTCGATGTTTCTACCATAACCGTAATGCGGAATCAAGCTGGTTGTGCGCGGAATGAGGGTAGTATGAGCTTCGCATTCTTTATCTACACGATTCTTGTCATGGGCATTGGATTGGTAACGGCATCAACTGCACTCATAATATGGCTCATGACTCGTCGACGCGATTGTTTGGTGGCCGCCGCGGGCTTCCTTCTCTATATCTTCGATATGTCGGTGATCTTCTTTGATGAGTACAACCGGCTCAAATATGACTATGTGGTGACGTTTAATGAGCCACTTCAACATCCGTTACTGCGCTGCGCGCTGGGCGTGGCGATTCTTGCGTGCGTATGGCTTTGGGTAACGTTTCGCTTACACGATGAGGTGACCGTTAAGCGCGTTGCCGCATATGTCGTACCGATCGCCGTGCTTCAGCTTGCTCTGGTGCCTCGTACTGGTTTTGCGGGCCAGGTTCAGCAATATCTTTTTTGGCTTGCGCGCGATTTGGGAATGGCATTCTGCTTGGTATATGCTTACGCCCGCTATCGCAAGACGGAGAATAGGGCTGAGCGGCTCGATCTTGAGCGCTCTCGGACGTTCTTTCGCATAGCCTGCGTGCTTACCGTGATGGTGGTTATCGAGGATACCTATATGATCCTATTCTGCACGCCTGACGTTGACAACGTGATAGTGAGCGCCTTTTTATGGTATCTGGGCGAGCGGAATATCTCAGAGAATTTATTGTTTGTGGCTGCAGCCGTTCAGCTATTTAAACAGTTCAGCCATATCTTACGTGTGTTCTCGCGTCACCCTCGTGCCGATGAAGAGGTAGCGACAGAGCGCCGTGATGCACGGGAGGACCTTGTCTCGCGTGTTGTGATTTTCTCGGACGAGCATGGGCTTTCAAAGCGTGAACAGGAAGTGCTTACACTCGTATTGCGTGGACTCGATGTCCAAAATATTGCTAACGAACTTGTGATTAGTCCGGGTACCGTCAAGGCTCACCTGCATCGCATCTATGTAAAGAGCGAAGTCAAGGCGCGTGACGACTTGATTGAGACATTCTGGCGCTCGTAAGGCTGGAGTGGTTCGGCTGACGGCGTATCGCAGACCACTTGGCGTAATGAAGCGACAATAAACTTTGACAATAAAATACCTGCTCAGACGTGTAAACCTTCTTAAGCCGTCCGTTCGCTCGCTTCCATCTTGGCAGCTTGTGCAGGAGGTGCGTCAATGGGTGTTGACACGGGGCGTAGGGCGCTGGACAGACACCCGACCGCTCGTAGGCACGTGTCATGTAGGGAGCGACAAATGCTCCCTCACCGATTGGGCGCGTCGTATCGTGGCGCTCATCCATTGTCCTGTAACGTCTGAGGAGGCTCATATGGACAAAGTGGATTTAGTCATCAAAAGTAATGCTGTGTTCACTGGTGACGGGCTGGCCCCGTTCAAGGGCGGCGTTGCCGTCGCAGGTGACAGGATTGTTGCGTGCGGCGAGGATAAGTACCTCGACGCTTTTATCGGGCCCGATACCGAGGTGCGCGACTATGGCGATAAGCTCGTCATGCCTGGCATCATCGACTCACACACTCACTATGCCCAGGGCGCCTTTGTGTCCGATCCCGATTTCGCCGTCAATCTCATCGATTGCACAAGCTTTGAGCAGTGTATGGAACGCGTGCAGGCGTTTGCCGAAGACCACCCGAACAACGAGTGGATCGTGGGCTATCAGGTTATCCAGTTCCAGTGGGACGTGCCCGAGATGCCTACGGCGGCAATGATCGATGAGTACATTTCGGACCGTCCGGTCTTTTTGCAGCAGGTTGACGTGCACACGTTTAGTGCCAACACCTGCGCAATCGAGAAAATCGGCATTACTGCTGAAACGCCAGACCCATCAGGCGGCAAGATTCTTAGGGATGAAGCTGGCAACCCCACTGGGGTCTTCTCGAACAACGCGGGATCCCTTTTCTTGGATGAGGTATACAATCCTGCCCCCGAGGTGGCTAGTGCTTCCTTTGCCAAGACCGCGCATCGTGCCAACGCTCTCGGTATTACGACAGTCGGCATGGTAAACCCCACTTTTGTGAGCATGGATAACCCCTATAAATTCCTCGCGGAGCTTAACCGCAAGGGCGAACTTCCGTTGCGCGTGTTCATGTACACAGACCTTTTTGAGAACGAGGCCATGACGCTCGAGGAGATTCGGGCGAAATACGACTTCCCGGGCACGCAAGTCGAGTGGCATGGCTTTAAGCAGTTCATTGACGGTGTGTGTTCCGATCATACTGCTTGGATGCTCGAGCCCTATGCTAATGCTCCCGAGACCTGTGGCGAGCCGGCTGAGGAACCTGAGCGTGTGCGCAAAGCCATCCTTAAAGCGCTTGAGTGGGGTGTCGACACGCGCATCCATGCCATAGGCGATCGTTCCGTACGCTTTATCCTGGACTGCTTCGAGGAGGGCGAGAAGCGTTACGGTCTTATGGGCTGTCGTCACTCCATGGAGCACAACGAGACTGTTCAACCTGAGGATTTGCCGCGCTATGCGGAGCTCGGCGTCTGTCCGGCCATGCAGCCGTGGCATATGCTGCTTGATATGGCAGACTTGGCAAAGGACGACGCCGTTGGTCCCGAGCGCGCGGCGCTCTCGTGGCCAATTCATAGCCTGCTCGCGAGCGGTGCCTGCGTGCATCTGGGCTCCGACTTCCCGGTCGTGGGGCTTGAGCCTATGGAGGAAGTCTATGGAGCGGTCTACCGCATGCTCGAGGATGGATCTAATCCTGAGGGTTGGTTCCCCGAGGAGCGAATCACTATGGCCGAGGCCCTGCGCGCATACACCTACGGCAGCGCCTACGCTATGCATGCTGAGGACCGCATCGGCACACTCGCCTGCGGCAAGCAAGCCGACATTTGCGTACTCGACCGCAATCTCTTTACCTGCGAGCCGGCAGAGGTGCTCGAGGCTACCGCGGCCCTTACGATGATCGCCGGCAAGGTGGTCTTTGAGGCCTAGCGCCATCGTTTGGTTGGGCGGCTTGGCGCCAGTTGTCAGCCGCCTGACATCCATTCAGCACTACTCTCTCAAGGAAAGGGGAGAACAATGGCAGAAGAAGTAACCGCTGCCGTGGAGGAGGAGCGCGAGCTCGCCTCCCAACCGATTCCCGGTCTGGTGCGTAAGTACACCATCGTCACCGGCCAGGGCATGCTCGCTCAGATCATCATGGTGGTCCTCGAGGGCCTCGTGATGGGTTGGGGCCTGGGTGCCCACGGCCTGGCCTGCGTCTCGATCATCATGTCGGTCGAGTACATCAACCTGGCCTTTGGCAACCTGTTTGGCACCGGCGTGCCCGCCGTGGTGGGCAACCTTTTGGGTGCCGGCGACATTAAGGGCGCAAGCAAGGCTTTTAGCCAGGGCTTTTGGCTCACCACGATTGTGAGTGTGCTGCTTGCTGTGGTGATGGCCGTGTTTACCGAGCCCATCTGCGCATTCTTTGGCGCCACGCCCGACATCATGGCCGATACCGTTGCCGGCGTGCGCACCTTCGCCGTGCTGCTGCCGCTCACGGTCATTGGCCAGATGGTCACCGCTGTGATGCGTGTGGACGAGAAGGTTCAGGTCCAGGCCAACCTCATGACCGTTTCGGCCATCGTTGCCATCTGCTGGCTCGCGCTTTCTACGTTTGTGCTCAAGTTTGGCGTTATGGGCGCCGGCGTGTACTACGGGCTTTCCATCGGTATCTGGGCCATCGGTATCTTCTGGTTCATCGGGGGCAAAAAGTCCCAGCTCCAGATTAGCCTGGCCGACCTTAAGCTCGACCTCGCCGTCTGCGGCCAGATCCTCAAGATCGGCTTCCCGTTCTTCCTGGTCCAGGGCGCGACCTTTATCTTTAACACCGTTGCCAACTCGCTTTTGGGCTCGCTCGGCGGCGACATGGGCTCGCTCTACATCGCAGCCTTTGGCGTGATCAACGGCTACATCCTCTACATCACCATGATGGTTGCCCAGTGCTTCTCCTATGGCCTGCAGCCCATCGCTGCCTTCAACGCCGGCGCAAAGGCTTGGGCGCGCCTTAAGGAGACGCTCTCTTGCACGCTTAAGTACCAGGTTGTGACGCTGGCGCTGGTCACCGTCGCGCTCTGGCTTGCCGCCACTCCGGTGTGCGCCTTCTTTGCCGGCAGCGATCCTGCGCTCGTTGAGGTTGCCGCCAACGCCACGCGTACCGTCATCCTGGCTGTTGCCCTGGGCTATCTTGCCATGACCATGTCGATATATTTCCAGGCGGTCGAGAAGGTTGGTGTCGCCACGTTTACCGGCCTGCTTCGCTATGTGATCTGCTCAGTGCCGCTTATGTACCTCCTCGGCAACATGATGGGTGTTGAGGGCGTGTGGATCGCCCTGGTGGTGGCCGACGCCATTACCGGCATCATCTCCATTGCGCTCGCCGCGCACGAGTTCAAGCGCCTTGCCACGCTCTAGGCTCGGACATGGCTGGCGTACGATAGTCGAACAAGTTAACTCGCCTGCAAGCCACCACAATGGGGACAGCCCCCATTGTGGTGGCTTTTGTTATTTAGGGTCTGAGATTTCGGCTCTATAAATAATGCTTTTGAACTAGGCTACTATAAGATTGTGGTAAACGCTAATATAAGATTATGGCGAATGAAACTATCCGATTATGGTAACAGCGCAATAAGGGGCGTTGATATGGCTGAGTTCATTAACAGGGATTTGCATGAGTTTCTCATTCGCATGGCAGGCTGGTTTCCTGTTGTGTCGTTGACAGGGCCTAGGCAGAGCGGTAAGTCTACGCTGGTTCGGCATACCTTTCCCGACTATTCCTACGTCACGCTTGAGGACCCTCAAACGAGGCGCGCGGCCTTGGAGGATCCGGTGAGTTTTATCCGCAACCGAAAGGGCGGACTCATCATCGATGAGGCGCAATACGCCCCGGATTTGTTTTCAATGATCCAGGTTGTTTCGGATGAGCGGGGAGACGCCGGTCAATACATCCTTACAGGCTCGCAAAACTTTTTGATGATGAAAAGCATCGGGCAGTCTCTTGCCGGGCGAGTCGGGATCTTGAAATTGCTGCCATTATCGTTTCGAGAAGCGGAGAGGGGCCAGCAGGGGCAGCTGGAAGTGGATTTGTTCGCGCTCGAAGGGGGATACCCTCGCCTGCGTTCCGCCGGAATGCCGTCCTCGGTTTATTTTCCCAGCTATATCGATACCTATGTTGAGCGCGATGTTGTGGGCTTGCTTGATGTGCGCAATAAGGCGGAGTTTCATAAGTTTCTGTCCATAATTGCTCAGAGCGTCGGTGCCCTCATCAATATATCCTCGCTTTCTCGAGATACGGGCGTGAGCGTATCGACCATTAAAAGCTGGTTGTCCATCCTGGAGCAGAGCTACCTGACGTTTTCGCTGCAGCCCTATTATGCAAATGCCAAGAAGCGTCTAACTAAAACGCCCAAGCTCTATTTTTACGACACGGGGCTGCTCTGCTACTTGCTCAAAATTGGATCACTGGAGCAACTATTGGAGAGCCCTTATCTGGGGGCCGTTTTCGAAAACCTCATCGTTTCCGAAACGGCGAAGAGCCATCTCAACGTGGGCGAGAATCCCGAGCTGTATTTCTATAGGGACGACAGCAAGCGTGAAATCGATTTGCTCGACTGTACAAACTCAGGGAGTCCCAAGGCTATCGAAATAAAATCATCCAGAACGTATCACGATAAGTACGCCCGCCATCTACAGACTGTATGCGATGAGATCGACATTGCAAAAGATGCGCGCTATGTTGTAGCCCGCGTGGACTCAACGTATGAGTCGAAAGACTGTAGTGTGGTTTCGGCGCGTGATTGGCTTTTACGATAACAAGCTCGGCGTATTAACAACAGCCGCGAAGGGAACCGGCCCCTTTTTGCTGCGGTTTTTGCCTATCTGGTGCGTCTTAGATGCAAGTGAGTAGACTTATTTGGATATGCCGAGCACACCGCGGCAAATGCTCAATAAAACCGCAGGTCAGAGCTGTGGCGTTTTGGGGCGTGCTTGGCCTCCTGCAAAAAGCCTACTCACTTGGTTTTTCTGCTGGAAGACCGCCGTGAGGGAAGGCAGCTCCCTCGTGGCGGCTGACATTTGCCCAGATAAACCCTGCCAAAATAACCCCGTCTACTCTTTGAGCCAGAGCCGACACTAATTCAAATGGCGAAATCAAAGGGCGTTCTCCGTATGGAGGGCGCCCTTTTTTATCGTGGGATGTTTTGCGTGGCAGTCATAAGGCCCAGACGGTTGCTGACGCCGAGCTTGCGATAGATGGCGTTGACGTGCTTCTTGACGGTTGACTCGCTTATGAATAGCTCGTTTGCCATCTGTTTGTTCGTTTTGCCGCCGAGCATGAGCTGCATGATTTCGGCTTCGCGCGGTTGGATATTATGTTCTGTAATGAAAGCATTCAGCTGGTTTGTGTCTTCGGTCTGGGTGAGTTTAATGCCCCGAGGATAGAGGTTGGCGAGCGCGAGGCTCGCGTGCCGAGCGATTTCGAGCAGGATTGCGAGCTCGGTGTCGGTGAAGTCTCCGGCCGTGCGTTCGCGAAACAGGGTGATGCTTCCTAGCGGGCTGTCGTTGTGCGCGAGCGTGGCCGTACAGCCAAAGTAGACGCCCTGCGGTTCCATCCATTTGCGATAGATGGGCGTGGCATCGCGTCGCTCGACGTCCACGAGGTCGAGGTCGCGGTAGACGCCGACCTTATGTAGGTCAAAGCTCCATGTTGTATAGTCCATCGCGGCGTAGCGGTTGTAGTAGTCGCTCAGCGCGCGGTCGTCCATTCCGCTGCTTGCGGGGTGGACGTAGCGTGGGGCGTCACTGCCTGCCGCCTCGATCAGGTCGAACATGGCGATCCGATGGGGCACGAGCCCTGTCGTTCCCTCGAGGGTCTCCTTTTGCAGCTTATCGACACCGTGTGATGCGTGGATTGCAAGCGCGAGCTCGTTGAGAGCAGTCCAGGTCGTACTGTCCAACTCAATAGTCTGCTGTTTATTGCATGGGGGCATAGGGCGTCCTTTCCATTGTGGAACCCAGTATGTCATGTTCTCGGCCTGAATAGAACTTTAGGTCAGCGAATGGTATACCGTTGGTCGCTGAAAGGGGCTCGAGGGACTATTGAGAACATCTCGGTGCGGCCGCATCATGGTCTCGTCAAGCAAAAGCACCGAGATTTAGGAGCTTGAAATGAAGACCATCTACGAGAGTGAATCCACGCCTAAGAAGGACGGGTTCTATATGCCCGGCGAGTATGAGGAGCAGGAGCGCACCTGGATTCTGTGGCCGCACCGCTCCGACGTGTGGCGCTGCGGCGCCAAGCCGGCGCAGAAGGTCTTCACCGAGATCATTAAGACCGTTGCACGCTTTCAGCCCATCACGGTAGGCGTCAACACCGAAGACTTCCCCGCGGTGTGCGAGATCTTCGACGGTGTTGAGAACGTGCGCGTTATCCACATGGAGTACAACGACAGCTGGATTCGCGACCCCGGCCCGGCGTTCCTCGTTAATGACAATGGGGAGGTGGCCCTTTCGCACTTCCACTTTAATGCTTACGGCGGTTTCATTGACGGTCTGTATTTCCCGTGGGACAAGGATGCTTCCATTGGCCTGCAGGTGGCACAGCTTGAGCAGGTTAACCGTTATCGTCCCGAGGACTACATCCTCGAGGGTGGCTCGTTCAACTGTGATGGTCAAGGCACCGTCGTGACCACCGAGATGTGTCTGCTCAACGAGGACCGCAACCCGCAGTACACCAAGGAGCAGATTGAGGAGAAGCTCTCTGAGTATCTCGGTATCGAAAAGGTTATCTGGATCAAGGACGGTATCGATCCGTACGAAACGAACGGTCATGTGGACGACGTCGCATGCTTTAGTGCGCCCGGCGAGGTCTGCTGCATGTGGACCGATGATCCCAACCATAAGTTCTACAAGGAGTGCCAGGAGGCGTACAAGACGCTCTCCGAGTCCACGGATGCCAAGGGTCGCAAGCTCAAGATCCACAAGGTGATCATGCCTGCGACTTCGGTATATATGACCGAAGAGGAGGCCAGCACGATTGACCCCGTCGAGGGCGTGCTGCCGCGTACCCCCGAGGATGCTTTCGAGCCGAGCTATCTCAATTTCCTGCCCATCAACGGAGCGGTGCTTGTGCCGCAGTTCGGTGACCCCAACGACGCCCAGGCGCTCAAGGATATCCAGGCTGCTTATCCGGACCGTGAAGTCATCGGTATCATGACTCGCGAGGTTATCTACGGCGGCGGCAACATCCACTGCATCACCCAGCAGCAGCCCAAGGCGCGCCACAAGTAGTAGCTCCTTGGTAAACAGGGTTTGATTGTCCGCACGCGAAAGTCCGCCGGCCTCAATGGCCGGCGGACTTTTTGTGTGGTGGCTTGGGCGTTTGCCCAGATAAAACCTACCAAAATAAACCTGTCCCTTTTTGGCAGGTGGTTTCAGCTGAACGGCGGGCCGTGCGGCTTGGGTGTGCGGGCTCACAATCTGGGGAAACCAAACAGATTGGGGGCTTGTATGATCGACTCGAAGGGAAACGTGCGACCCGAGGGCATGTTTAACAGGGCGCACCTGGCCCCCGAAGCCCAGCGCGCATACGATGCGCTACTCGAGTGCGTGCTCAACGGGCAGAAGGGCTGCGAGGTTTCGGCGCGTGCGGGCATGGATACGATCAAGGCGCTCGTATAGCTTTACGCTTTCGGATGTGACACATAGGACTGCATGCGCCGCTCCCGGCTATATTGCCTCCGAGTGCTTTAGCTCATGGAGATAGCCGGCATCAGCGATTTCGAGAGCTTGGCGGCGTCCACGAATGCCCCGGTGTTTACACCTCAGACGGACGACTTTGGACTCGCGGTCCATATCTTCAAGATGCTCAATCGCGGAATTCATCCGTACAGTTCTGGCGAGCTGGACCTAGACAATTTTGACCTAGACGACGACACGCTGCCCGCTCCATCGCTCAATAGCTGCGTGTGCAATGGGCGCAGCTCCTTTGCGGGGACGTTAATCGGATATATTGTCCCTAGTTACGCTCTTGCGATCAATGACTTTGGCCACCTTATGGGCGAGGCTTTCCGCCGGTCGCTCTTTGGCAAAGCGCATGAGCGCCTTGATGCGCGCACATGGGCGCGCCTGCTCGACCTGTATCTGTCTGAGACGGTTGAGTGTCCGCGCGGTCATCTATATCACGCTTCGCAGGATGAATGTCCCTATTGTCGAGGAGAGCGCGCTCTGTTAGCTCGTTTTGGCTGATTGGTTTGGGCCGTCTTGGAGAAAGCCCGCAAGGCGGCGGCAGGTTAATCCTGCGTGTCGCCTCCGTACATGTAGACGATAAAGCCGTCGCCGGTGTCTTGGCTGTGATCTTCCAGGATGCGTTTCATATTGAGGTGCTCGTAGAACTGCCAGTCGGAGTTGCAGTCGCTCATCAGGAAGAACTTGGTGCAGCCTGCCTTGGCGAGCTCGGCGCGCGCAAGGTCGATGAGCTCGCGGCCGAGTCCCTTGCCCTGCCACTCGGGCACGATGATGATCAGGTTGAGCTGGCCCTGGGCATACTCGTTGCCCGTGGCGGCAAAGCGGTCGGCCGTGGCCTTTTCACGACTGTCGCCAAAGAGCGAGCCCTCGAGCTTGGCATCGGCGGTCTTTGCCATCTCGGTTGCCTGGGCGAGCATCTCGTCGTAGCAGGGCTCCCACGTGGGATTGGTGCGCGGCTTGCCGTCCTCGAAGATGCCGATACAGCAGGCGGCGATAGTGCGGCCCTCGGCCTCGGCGACGAGTGCGATGGGGGAGCGCTGCAGCTGCATAGCGATGTTAAAGCGCGCGCAGAAATCGGCGGCTTCGACGTCGCCGCGGTTGCGTAGTGTGTTGCACCACAGCTGGTTGTAAATGGCGGCGATGCCGGTCAGGTCATCGAGCGTGGCGGCGCGCAGAGTTACGTTGTCAAGGCTCATGGAGGCTCCTTCCAGGTTGGGTCAGGCCATCTCTGAGTGTGACATGGACGCAGGACTGCCGTATCGACCATTCGGCAGACGACCCTCGATCCCTCGGGGACGGAGGGCCCTAAGAAGGAATGAGGGTGGATCTTCGGACACTTGCTCAATGAGAGTGGATAATCTCCCACTTTCGCTCGAAAAGCAGGCCACAAAAACGGGAGATTATCCACTCTCATTCTGGGTAGTCGTTTAAGAATGTCCCCAACGACTACCCCAAAAGGAGCGTCCCCAAGTGCCAGCTTTGGCAACGACGCTGGTAGAAAAACGTCAGCGAAAACCCGCCAGAGCGAGCAAGGTGCCTTGAAGCGAGGCGGCATTGACCTTTTGGTCATGCCGTCGAAGCTGAAAGGCAGATTGCCGCTCTGGCGGGTTTGCAGCGTCGGCCGGTTACGGCGTTTGGTAAAACGCCGTAACCTACACCCGCTCCGCGATCTCGTGGATGAGGTAGTCGGTCTTTTCCCAGCCCAGGCACGGGTCGGTGATGGACTTGCCAAAGACGCCGCCGTCGACAGGCTGGTTGCCGTCCTCCAGGTAGGACTCGATCATAAAGCCCTTGACCAGCTTGGAGATGGACTCGTTACGGCGGCAGCTGTCGAGTACCTCCTTGCAGATGCGGTACTGCTCCAGCGGACGCTTGCCCGAGTTGTCATGGTTGCAGTCGATGACCGCTGCCGGATTGGCATAGCCGGCATGCTCGGTATAGCGCTCGGCCAGGCGCTCGAGTTGCTCGTAGTGGTAGTTGGGGTAGGTGCGCCCATCGAGGCCGATGTAGCCGCGCATGACAGCGTGCGCGAGCGGGTTGCCGTCGCACTCGACCTCCCAGTTGCGGAAGATAAAGCTCTGGTGCGCCTGGGCGGCGTAAATGGAGTTGAGCATGACGGTGGTGGAACCGGCAGTGGGGTTCTTCATGCCCACGGGCACCGAAATGCCGCTCGATACCAGGCGATGCTCCTGGTTTTCGACCGAGCGCGCGCCCACGGCAACATAGCTCAGCAGGTCAACGAGGTACTGGTAGTTGGACGGATAGAGCATCTCGTCGGCGGTGAAGAAGCCTGTTTCCTCAATAACGCGTAGGTGCATATGGCGGATGGCCTTGACGCCTTCGAGCAGGTCATCGGGCGCCTCGGGGTCGGGGTTGTGCAGCAGGCCCTTGTAGCCGGTGCCCTTGGTGCGCGGCTTGTTGGTGTAGACGCGCGGAATGATGACGAGCTTGTCCTTGACCTCTTCGGCGACCTTGGCCAGTCGGTTCATGTACTCAAGCACCGAATCCTCGCGGTCGGCAGAGCACGGGCCGATGATGAGTACCTTGCGCGCGTCCTCGCCGGTAAAGACCTTGGCGACCTCGGCATCGAATGCCTGCTTTTTGGCGGTAAGCTCGGCGGAAAGTGGCATTTCCTCGCGGATCTCCATGGGGATCGGCAACCTGCGTTTGAAATCCATGGCCATGCGGGGCCTCCTCAATCAAATAGTCAAAGCGTGAATTGTCGAATGCACGGCATTATCCGCTGTCGCACGCTAAAGTGCAAGCCCTTGTTACCCCGAAACCCGCAAAAGGGGACAGGTTTATTTTGGCAGGTTTTATCTGGGTAAACGTCGGAGGATGTCGGGAGGGAGTGGCGCCACGGGGCATCGTCTACGACATGCCGCGGCAGAAAGTATCAACGAATTCGTCGTAGGCGTCTGTCTGAAGGAGCCGCATGGTGTTCTCAACGTTACTAAAGACCTCGATGATAAGGTCGAGCACGTCTCGGAAAAGCCCCATATCGTCCTGTGTGATGCCGATCATGAGAGCAAAGCGAATGTCGTGCCGTCCCCAGGGGATGGGCGTGTCGCAATGCGCGACGGCGATAAACGAACGTTTCGGGTAGACCGAAATCGCGTGTGGCACGGCAAGGCAATCGGTGAATGCTGTGGAGGAAACTCCTTCGCGAAGATGGACGTCTGCAACATAGTCGGCATCGACATAGCCAGCGGCGATTGCGGCAGTACCGAGCTCGTCGATGCAGGCTGCGGCGTTCGTCGCGTTGACGTTGCGACAATAGAGCTCCGGCTTAATCAGATGACGCAGCAGCGTGCGCGCATAGTTGTGGCGATGCTTTTCTTGGATGCGGGCCAGCCGGTCGCGCACCTTGCGCAGGTTCTGCTTGGTGAGGATGGGTCCGATCAGAATCTTCTCACATCCGGCGGGGACGGTCACATCGATGGTGGTAATGACGGCGTCGCATTCGGGCGGCTCGGAGAGATAACGGTCGCAGCTCATGATCGAGATAATCTGCGCTTCGTCTTTGAGTGCGATCTCTAGGTCGTCGACGAGTTTATGCGCGAAGTCATGGTAGTCCTCGACGATTACCGTGCAGGTGAGAAGGTTGTTGGGTGCCGCGACACGCTCGAAATACGCGCCGATGTGAAACGCAACGAACGCGATTTCATTTTCGCCGATTTCGACATTCATGACGGTCGAGAACCGGTGCGTTAAGTAGACGGCCATGTCGTAGACGGGCGCGTATTCGCTCTTGATCTGTGAGGCGAGCGGGTTGGGATAGCTTACGTGGTAGACGGCGCGTTGGTAGGCGTTGAACATGTGAAGCACGAGTTGCAGTCGCATGGGTTCGTCGATGAAGTGTGGAATGTTGTAGCGGGCGCCCGTTTCGTCGAGGATCTCGAGCACGGTATCCACGAATGCTGGGTCGATGATGCTTGCCAGCTTTTCGAAATCGAGCTCGCGGTATTCGACGCGTTCGATCGAAAGCGCCAACAGCAAGAGGATTTGCTGGAAGTCAGCGCGGGGAATCTCGCAACCGAACTCCTGCTCGAAATAGGACGCAATATGCTCCGCACAGCGAACGATTTGGTCGCGTTGGGAGAGCTGCGCTACGAGGCCGTCACCGTCGATGGGGCCATCGACTTCGCTGAGCTCGTTGTTCGAGGTGAGGCGGATGATGATTACCATGAGATGGACGAGCAGGTTGGAGAGCGCGTAGTCGTTGATGAAGAGTTCGGATCGCTGGCAGATTTCGACGAGGCTCGCAAGGATCTGCTGGACGTCGAAATTGGGGAACATACTCTCGAGCGTGCGCGTCGATGAGAAATATCCGTAAGAGTTATGGGTGGCGATGTGCCCGAGTAGTTTGCGCTTGTTGCGCTCGAGGCCAGTGAGGCTTACCTTGAAATCATGCGTCTCGACGAATAGATTGAACCGGCCGGCGAGTTCGCGTACCTCGGGCATGACGGCGCTCGCAAGCGTGCTTTCGGATATGCAGAGCTCGGCGGCAAGATCGAAGACCGAGAGCGGTTCCCGAGCGTTGACCAGGTGCGATGCTACATAGTTGCAGCGGGCATCGATGCCGATGCCGCCCGTGGGTTCCCCGCCCCGCTCGGGTGCGGACTTAATGCTGGGGCACGCCGGTGAGGAAAGGGCCTCGTCAGCATGTGCTAGGCGGTAGCCTTCCTTAGACGATTCGATGATTGTGTCGCCCTGACCGTTGATCTCGGTCACATAGTTGCGGATGGAACGCTCACTTGCGCCCAGCATGGTGGCGAGCATGGAGGCGGAGACCCATGAAGTGGCATGCTCCAGAATATCGACCATGCGGTTGATTCGGTTTTGCTTTGCGCTTGCCACGGCCGACTCCCAACGAGATAGAAGCGTGCGCCCGCCGAGGGCGCATCCCACGGGGCATGAAGCGCCCCGATGTTGTCATCATGCGCCATGGTATCGCAGAGGGTCGTGGGCGAAAAAGTCTCAATTTGCCGCATGAACGGAAAGACTGCGGCATTGCCGCTATGGCGGAAAACCTGACACTTTGCCGCCATGCGGCAAAAAGAGGGTTCGCGGCAGGGTAGGGGCAGGCCGTATAGTGCAGTCACGGTCAAGGGAAGCCGGGTCGACACGGTCTCCCCAAACGTACGAGGACCGAGGCGGCAACCGAGCCGCTGCGGACTCGTTTATTGGGAAAGGAGTACCCCTCATGGCAGACGAGAACGGATGCGTCAGAATTCTCCTCGCTTGCGGTATCGGCGCTTCGACGGGTTTCATGGCCGCCGGCATGCGCAAGGTGGCAAAGTCCAAGGGACTCAACTGCACCATTAAGGCAGTCAGCAAGTCCGAGATTATGGATTACGCCGACAAGATTGATGTCCTTCTGCTTGGTCCGCACTTCGCCTCCGAGGTGCCCGAGATCCAGGCGCAGGTGGCGTCTCATGGCGTGAAGGTCATGGCCATCGACCCGGATTACTATGCGGCACTCGACGGCGAGAGCATCCTCGAGGATGCTTACGACCTGCTTGACGAAGACTAGGAGGGGACAACATGCTGCAAAAGTTCATGGAAGCGGTCCAGGCGTGGATCACCGAGCATGTCGTCCCCGTGATGAACAAGCTTACCTCAACTTATTGGTTCGGCGTCATCTCAGACGCGGTCCTCTACATCGTTCCCTTCTCTATGGTTTCGGCAATCCCGAGCCTTTGGAACATCATCCGTCGTTTTGTCCCGACGCTCCCCGATCTGTCGCCGCTCACGACGTTCAGCTTCGGTCTCGTTGGCCTGTTCATGGCGTTTATCATTCCGCACAACGTCGCGGTTAAGGAAGATCGCAAGGACCGTAGCATGATCGCCGGTTTCACCGGTATAGGCGCCTTCATGCTGTGTATGAACCCTACGATCACTGAAGACGGTTACGTTTTCCAGATGGCCAAGTTCGGCGCCGGCGGTATGTTCACCGCCATGGTTGTGGGCTTTGTCGTGGGCTTCATCTACAAGCGCATGGCTCGTATGACGTTCTTCTCGGAGGACAGCATGGTCCCCGACTTCGTCAAGAACTGGTTCGATAACATCATCGCCGTCTTGCTGTCGCTCTTCGTTGCGTGGCTTTTCACCAACATGCTTCAGGTTGACGTCTTTGGCGCCGTTGCGATCATTCTGTCGCCCGTCACCGGCTTTGCCCAGACGCTCCCCGGTACTATTGCGATTCCGCTCGTCATGGACACCTTCTATTTCTTCGGCATCTCCGGCTGGGTCTTCTCGCCCATCCAGCAGTCCATCCAAAAGTCCGCCCTTGCCGAGAATATGGCTGCATATGCCGCCGGCCTTACCCCGACGAACATCAACGCCTACGGCATTACTCGCTACATCATGATCGGCGGCGAGGGCGCCACGCTCCCGCTGGCTTTCTACATGCTTTTTGCCAAGTCTAAGAAGAACAAAACGCTCGGTCGCGCCACGATCGTCCCGTCTCTGTTCAACATCAACGAGCCGCTCGTGTTCTCTACGATCGTTGCCAACCCCTTCATGTTCATCCCTATGGTGCTTCAAGCCATCATTCTGCCGGCCAACGCCTATCTGTGGATGAGCATGGGCTGGGCGAGCCTTCACGTTGAGAATTTCGACATGAACTTCCTGCCCAATGCTGTCTCGGCGTTCTTTATGTCCGGTGGCGACATTCGCAACGTTGCCCTGGTTTGCGTGAACCTGCTGATCGCCGCGATTCTCTGGTTCCCGTTCTTCAAGGCGGCCGACAACTATCAATGCAAGGTCGAGGAAGAGAAAGCAGCTGAAAAGGCAGCCAAGAAGGCGGCGAAGAAGGCCGCCAAAGAGGCTGCTGCCGTAGCCGCCGTCGCCGAGTAGGCGAGACACCGGGGCCCATTGCCCTGGATTACGTAATCATTCGATGCCCCGGTTGTGGAAACGACCGGGGCCACAGGAAAGGAGACCGCGATGGCCGAGGAAGAGCCCATTAACATTCCCGCCGTTGCGATGAGCGTCATCATCAACGCCGGCGACGGCCGTGCCTGTATCGATAAGGCGATGGATGCCCTGGCAGAGTTCGATTTCGACGCGGCAGAGGCCCACCTGGCGGAGGCCGACGAGAAGATCCTCGAGGCCCATAAGTCCCAGACCGAGATGATCCAGCGTCAGGCCGGAGGCGAGGAGGTCGAGTACTCGTTGCTCTTTGTCCACGCCCAAGACACGCTCATGACCATCAGTGCCGAGCTGCACATGGCCAAGAAAATGATGCCCGTCGTGCGTGCACTCGCCGCGAAGTAGCGCCGTGAAAGCCGCGCGCGTTTCTAAATTCAAAACGACTCGTTACCTATTGATTCCGACCATTGAGAGATGAGGACATAGCATGATTGATCTTTCTACTTATGACTTTGGCGATGCCTTCCCGGAGGGCTTCCTCTGGGGCGGCGCCACGGCGGCCAACCAGGTCGAAGGCGCCTGGAACGAGGGCGGACGCGGACCGGCCGTCTCGGACTACGTCATCCTGCTCGACCGCGAGACGTGTGCCCGCGAAGGCATTGTCGAGGGCGGACCGCTCAACTCCGTGACGCGTCAGTCCCTTGCCGCTCGCAAGGCAAACGAGATGGCCTACGACTTTCCCAAGCGTCGCGGCATTGATTTCTACCACACCTACAAGGAGGACATTGCGCTCCTCGGCGAGATGGGCTTCGGCGTCTTCCGTATGAGCATCTCCTGGAGCCGTATTTTCCCAAACGGTGACGACGCGCTGCCTAACGAGGAGGGTCTGGCCTTCTACGATAAGGTGTTCGACGAGTGCCACAAGCACGGCATTGAGCCCATGGTTACCCTCAACCATTTCGATATGCCGCTCCACTTGGCAGAGGAGTATAACGGTTTCGCGAGCCGTCACGTTGTCGACGCTTTCGAGCATTACGCGGAGACGCTCTTCCGCCGCTACAAGGGTAAAGTCAAGTACTGGATGACCTTCAACGAGATTAACCACGTGTATGCCAACCCCTGCACCTGCTGCGGCGTGATCTGGGATGAGAAGGAAGACGGCTCCAACCCCTATGCTGGGCGCTGGCCCGAGAAGTTCCAGGTCGCGCACAACCAGCTTGTCGCGTCCGCCAAGGCTGTCATCAAGCTGCGTGAGATCGACCCCGAGGCACATATTGGCAACATGCTCTGCCGTCTTGAGAACTACGCCGAGACTTCCAAGCCCGAGGATCAGCTCCAGGTGCTGTTTGAGGACCACTTCAACTGGTTCTTCACCGATATCCAGGCCAAGGGCGAGTACCCCTACTACGTAAAGCGCTTCTTCCGCGACTACGGTGTCGACATCAAGATGGAGGACGGCGATCTCGAGACCCTCAAGGCCGGCGTGGTGGACTACATCTCCATCAGCTACTACATGACCTACATCATGCGCTATAAGGGCAAGATTTCCCCCGAGCCGAGCGGTAAGCTGCTTACCGAGATCAAGAACCAGTACCTCGAGATGACCGAGTGGGGCTGGCCGATCGACCCCGTGGGCTTCCGCATCACGCTCAACCACATCTACGATCGCTACCACTTGCCGATCTTTATTGCCGAGAACGGTAACGGCATGACCGAGAACCGCGACGAGAACGGTTATTGCGACGACGACGCGCATATCGAGTACATGAAAGAGCATGTCGAGCAAATGCACCAGGCGATTCTCGACGGTGTCGACGTCTTTGGTTATGCCTGGTGGGGCCCCATCGACCTGATCAGCTCCGGCACCTCCGAGATGACTAAACGCTATGGCCAGATTTCGGTCGATCAGGACGACCATGGCGACGGCACCGGCAAGCGTGGCAAGAAGAAGAGCTTCTTCTACTACAAGAAGCTCATCGCCAGTAACGGCGCCGACACCGCGAGTGACAACATCGTGGTCGAGTAGCTCGGCCCCTTCGCCGGGATGCCTGTAGGGCGGGTGTCCCGGCGGCTTTTGGAAACCTTGATCGAAAGAAGGACTCGGATGTATTCAAAGACCACGACCGTTGTAAACGCAAGCGGCATCCATGCCCGCCCTGCCTCATTGTTTGTTCAGAAGGCATCCGGGTTTGGAAGCAAGGTGACCGTGCGCAACGTTACCAAGGGCAGCGACCCCAAGGATGCTAAGTCGATTCTCATGGTTATGGGTTTGGGGATGGCGTGCGGATGCGATGTCGAGATTGCGGCCGATGGTGCCGACGAGCAGGCCGCCGTCGATGCGCTGGTTGAGCTGATCGAGAGCGGTTGCGGCGAGTAACCGCAAGGCTTTGATGAGAGGGGAGAGGGCGATGGCTCGAGGGTTTCGTGGGGTGACGACAATCGTTCGCCGGCAGGAGGCTCGCCGGTCCATGTTGGCGCTTGCAGGCGTGGCCTGCGCGTATGCGGGGATGCTTGTACTTATGGAGGCGACGACAGGTGCGGTCGCGCCGCCGCTCGTGCCCGTAGTGTCATCAATCTCGCTTTTCGTTTCAATCGCCGGTATCGCATTGGTGATTGCATTTGAGGTCCGCGCGTATCGTGCACTCACGGAAGCGTGTGACGCTGAGCCCCAAATGGGCGACAAGATGCTGCTCGGTGCCGCACTTTGGTTTTTGGGCGGTCTGCCCCAGGCATTCGTGACGCTACTGCGCACCGTAGCGATTACTGGCACGCTCGATATCAAACAGACGCTCATCCAGATCGGCGTGACGCTGACCCTGGCACTCCTTGCCTGGCCACGTTATCGCGATTGCTTCTAGGTTGTTTTAAAGCGCGCAATGGCAAAAGATGGCCCGCTGATTCTGCGTAATCAGCGGGCCATCTTTTTGTAGTTATGATATTGGGCTTACGCCGCTTCGTCGAACTGCGAATTGTACAGATCGGCGTAGAAGCCGCCCAGGGCGAGCAGCTCGTCGTGCGTGCCCTTCTCGACGATGTCACCGTCGCGGATCACCAGGATTACGTCGGCGTTGCGGATCGTGGACAGGCGATGCGCGATGACAAAGCTGGTACGGCCCTGCATCAGCGCATCCATGGCACGCTGAATGAGCTCCTCGGTGCGGGTATCCACGTTGGAGGTCGCCTCGTCCAGAATCAGCGCCGGACGGTCGGCCAAAATGGCGCGGGCGATGGTCACGAGCTGGCGCTGACCCTGCGACAGGTTAGTGCCCTCCTCGTTGATCATAAAGTCGTAGCCGCCGGCGAGCGTGTGGATAAAGTGGTCGCAGCGTGCAGCGCGTGCAGCGGCCTCGACTTCGGCATCGCTCGCATCGGGACGTCCGTAGCGGATGTTCTCGCGGATGGTGCCGTTAAACAGCCAGGTATCCTGCAGCACCATGGCAAACTCGCCGCGCAGCGCCGCGCGGTCCCAGTCGCGCACGTCGATGCCCTCGACGCGCAGCGAGCCGCCGTCCACATCGTAAAAGCGCTGCAGCAGCTTAATGAGCGTGGTCTTGCCGGCGCCGGTGGGGCCGACGATGGCCACGGTCTGGCCGGGCTGTGCCTCGCAGCTAAAGTCGTGGATGATGGTCTTGTCGGGCGTGTAGCCAAACTTGACATGGTCAAACTCCACGTGGCCGGGGCGCTTTTCGGGAATCTGCGCGTCGGCCTTCTGTTCCTCCTCGGGCGCGGCCAGGAACTCAAAGACGCGCTCGGTGGCAGCTGCCATCGACTGCATCGTGTTGCTTACGTTGCCCAGTTGCTGCACGGGTTGCGTAAAGTTGCGAACGTACTGGATAAAGCTCTGGATGTCGCCGGGCGTGGCATTGCCGGTCAGTGCGAGTTGTGCGCCCACCACGACGACGCCCACATAGCCCATGTTACCCACCAGGCTCATAAGCGGCATCATCAGGCCCGACAGGAACTGCGAACGCCAGCCGCTAATAAAGAGTCGGTCGTTTTGACGGTCGAACTCCTCGATTGAGGCCTCGGCGCGGTCGAACACCTGAATGACGTTCTGGCCGGCAAAGTCCTCTTCGATAATGCCGTTGACGGTGCCCAGAACCTGCTGCTGCTCTCGGAAGTACGGCTGCGAGAAGTGAATCATTACGGTCAGGATAATCGCGGCTGCCGGCAGCGTGAGCACGGTGACGCCGGTGAGCGGCAGGCTGATCGACAGCATCATGACGAGCACGCCGATAATCTGCGTCACCGACGTGATGAGCTGCGTCACGCTCTGGTTGAGCGACTGGCCCAGCGTATCGACGTCGTTGGTGATGCGGCTGAGTACGTCGCCCTTGCTGTGGCCGTTAAAGTAACTCATCGGAACAACGGCGATCTTGGCGGCGATCTCCTTGCGCATGCGGTAGCAAATCTTTTGCGTGACGCCGGTCATAAGCCAGCCTTGGATGAGGCTGCAGACAGAGCTTGCCAGATACAGGCAGAGCAAAAAGCCGAGCGTCTTGGCGATCCAGGCAAAGTCGACATCGCCGGTGCCGTTGACCTTGGCAACCAGACCCTCGAACAGTTTGGTGGTAACCTGGCCGAGCACCTTGGGCCCCACAATGTTAAAGATGACCGAGCATACGGCAAAGGCGACGGCGGTAAACACGGCAATCTTGTGCTGGCCGATATAGCCGAGCAGCTGCCTCATGGTGCCCTTAAAGTCCTTGGCCTTTTCGCCGCGACGCATGCCGCCCATGCGGCCCATGGGTCCACGCTGGCGGGTGGGCTTGGGAATCTGAGTCTTGGTCTCGTCTGCCATTAGCGCTTGCCTCCTTCCATAACGGCTGCAATTTCTTCTTGGGTAAGCCCCAGCTCCTCGGCGGAAAGCTGCGACTGTGCGATCTCCAGGTACGCCGGGCAGCTGTGCAGCAGCTCCTCGTGCGTACCGGTGCCCACCACGTGGCCGTCGTCGAGCACAATGATCTGGTCGGCGTGCATGATGGTCGCGATGCGCTGGGCCACGACCACGAGCGCGGCGTCAGTGACGTTTTTGGCCAGCTCCTCGCGCAGGCGGGCGTCGGTCTTGTAGTCGAGGGCACTAAACGAGTCATCGAACACCACGACCTCGGGCTTTTTGGCCAGGGCGCGGGCGATGGCCAGGCGCTGGCGCTGACCGCCCGAGACGTTGGAGCCGCCCTGGCTGATGGGGGAGTCGTAGCCGCCCTCGCGCTCGGCGATAAAGTCCTCGGCCTGGGCGATGCGTGCCGCCCGGTGCATGTCCTCGTCGCTTACCATGTCGCCGGCAAACTTGAGGTTGCTCTCGACGGTGCCCGAGAACAGACGTCCCTGCTGCGGGATATAGCCAATGCGGTGGCGCAGCTCGGAAAGGGTCATGTCGCGCACGTCGATGCCGTCGAGCGAAATGCTGCCGCCCGTGACGTCGTACAGGCGCGGAATCAGCTGTACGAGCGTGGACTTGCCCGAGCCCGTGGAGCCAATGATGCCGAGCATCTGACCGGCGTGCGTGGTGAAGTTCACGCCGCTGATGACGTCGGCGCGGGCATCGGGATACTGGAAGCTCACGTCACGGAAGGTGAGCTCACCGCGCGGCGCGCTGGCAGCAGGCAGTTTGGGCGAGGCAGGGTCGTTGATGCTCGTGGGGCAGGTGATGACCTCTTCCACGCGCTCGGCTGCGACCTCGGCGCGGGGCAGGATGACCGAAACCATGGTGAGGATCATAAACGCCATGACGATCTGCATGGTGTAGGAGATAAACGCCATCATGTTGCCGACCTGCATCACGCCGTCGGACACGCCCTGCGCGCCAAACCAGACGATGAGCACGGTGATGCAGTTCATGACGAGCATCATGAGCGGCATCATAAAGCTCATAGCGCGGTTGGTGTAGAGCTGCGTGGTCATCAGGTCGAGCGAAGCCTTGTCAAAACGCTCGAGCTCATGCTCCTCGCGGTTGAACGAGCGGATGGGCATAAGGCCGTCGAGCAGCTCGCGGGCGGTAAGGTTCACGCGGTCCACAAAGCTTTGCATCTTTTTGAACTTGGGCATAGTGAGGCCCATGAGCACGCCGACGACGGCCGAGACCGCGATGATGGCAACGGCGATGGTCCACTCCAGGCCGGTGTGGTTGGCCAGGACGCGCATGACAGCGACGATGCCCATGACGGGGGCCATAAGACACATGCGGATAAACAGGGTTGCGGCCATCTGAATCTGCTGAATGTCGTTGGTGCAGCGGGTGATGAGCGAGGCCTGGCTAAACTTGCCCACCTCGGCCGGCGAGAAGTGCATAACCTTGTTGAAGGTCTCGCGGCGCAGGTCGCGGGCGATGGAGCAGGCGGTGCGCGACGCCACGGCACCGGTCAGAATGGTGGCGACGAGCGACACCAGGCACAGCCCAAACATCGTGGTCGCCATGTGGCTCAGGTAGGCGTTCTGCACGTCGGCGGGGTCGATGCCCTGTGCCTTGTACTCGTCCTGTACATAGCTCACGGCGCGCTGGGTGACGATGGAGCCCGACATGGAGCCCATTTTGTCCGCCATTTGGTTGGCGCCTTCGACGAGCTTGCTTTGGTCTACCAGACCGCCCTCGACACCCAGGCGCAGGCTCTTCATGGTGATCTTACCGCCGTCGGCATCAATCTGCTTTTGCATGTTCTGCGCCGCTGCGGCCTTCTGCTGCATCTCGGCGAGCTGCTCGGGCGTCATCGCTGCCATTTGCTCGGGGGTGGGCATGGCCTGGGCAGCGTTGTTGTCTTTCTCGCTGGACGAGCCCATCATGTCGCCCATGGAGTCGGCGTCGATGCCCTGGTCGAGCGAAAGAACGACAGTCTCGGGCAGGCTCATAATGTCGGCAATCTTGCCTCCATCGGCACGCTCTTCCTCGGTGCCCTTGTACGTGCGAATCCCGTTTTTGTCTGCCTTGCCAAACGCAGCCTCTACCGTCTTGGCGTCTTTGGCGCTCATAAAGAGCTCAAGGTCATCGAGCGATTCGGCGCGAATGGTGTCGGGCACGGGCGAGGCGATGCCGCCTTGCTGCACGCCCACGTCGACGATGTCGCTCATATAGGTAGGCAGTGCCAGATCGGCGTTGCAGCTGATTACGATAAGTACGATAGCTGCAAACAGTGCCAGGACATGTTTTTTAAAGAGCTTGAGAATCCTCACTCGGCATCTCTCCTTTCTTGATTGCGGTCGATAATTTCGTTGGCGCGTCTAAGAAGGCGCACCATCTCCTGGGTATCTGTTTCGCCGAGCTGCTCGAGGAAAGCCGCAGTGCGGTTCTCGAATTCCCGACGTTTGATTTCGAGATCCTGGAATCCTTTGTCGGTCACCGTGACGTGTACGCGACGACGGTCGGTCTTTGAGTGCTCGCGCTCGACCCAGCCCTTGGCCTCGAGGGCGCGTAAGATATTGGCGATGCGGGCACTCGAGACCCAGGCGCGATCAGCGAGTTCGCTCGGCGTGAGCGAGCCGCCGGCGCGCATGAGGGCGCGCATGACGGCCATCTCGCCACCCAGAGCCTGGTCGGCAAAGCGCGAAACGCGCTGGTGCATGCTGCCAAACTCGGTAAAGAGCTGACGCCCAAGCTCATGGAAATCGGTATCTTCCACCGAAAACCCCTAACACTAGAAACTATTTTCGGTGGAAGATGATACCCCCATACGCGGGCCTCATACAGTAGGCAATATTAAGAGCTCATTAAGACTTAAAATCATTCAATTGCTAAAGCGTTTCAAAGAACTATCATGCCCGCGGTTAGGCGAGGGGTTGTCACCACCATGACGACTGGGACTCATATAAGCGCCACGTGCGATGCTCCAACTTCCCGCAAGGAGACACCTTACATAAAGGGGGATGGAGTCATGGCATTTGACTTCACGGGCAAGACCGCGATTGTCACGGGCGGCACTCAGGGCATTGGCCTCGAGATCGCCAAGGGCATCGTCGCGGGCGGCGGACATGTCGCGCTCATCGCAAGGAACGCTGCTAAGGGCGAGGCCGCAGTGGCCGAGCTTGGCGAGGGCAACAAGTTCTATCAGCTCGATGTCGCCGATGCGCCCAAGGCGCGCGAGACCGTCGAGCAGATTTTTACGGACCTGCCGCAAACCAATATCTTGATTAACTGCGCTGGCGTCATCAGCACCAAGAAGTTCGACGAGATCGATGACACCGAGTGGCGTCGCACCATCGACATCAACCTCAACGGTACCTTCACTATGATGAACGCCGTGTACCCGCACTTTAAGGCGGCCCATGCCGGCACTATCGTCAACGTGAGTTCCGTTGCGGGCAAAATCGGTGGCGGCCTGCTCGGCACAGCCGCCTACGCCAGCTCCAAGGCCGGTGTTAACGGTCTGACCAAGGCAGTCGCCAAGGAAGGCGGCAAGTTCGGCGTCCGCTGCAACGCCGTGTGCCCGTCGCTCACGTTGACCGATATGACCTCGATTCTCTCTGACGAGAACTCTCAGCGCATCATCAACGGTATCCCTCTGGGCCGCGCCGCCCAGGCCAGCGAGCCTGCGCAGATGGTGCTGTTCTTCGCTTCCGACCTCGCCAGCTTCGTGAACGGCGAGATCGGTGACTGCGACGGCGGCATCGTCCTGGACGGGTAATACCCCACGACGATTATTTGGCGACGGCCCCTGCGACTCGGGACCGTCGCCTTCTTTCTGACATAGGCGCGTGCGGCTACGATTCGCATGCATCCAAAGGAGATATATATGAGTGAATCGACTGCGGTGGAGGCGCCGGCGGCAAAGGAGCCGTTCTTTAAGATGTCCTCCATCCCGGGTGCCAATATTTTGGTGCCGCTTTTGCTGGGCTGCCTGCTCAACACGCTATTCCCCGACCTGTTCAAAACGCTCGGCAGCTTTACGCTTGGCATGACCCAGCAGGGCGCAGGCCCGCTCGTGGGCGCTTTTTTGCTCATCGTCGGTACGACGATTTCGTTTAAGAGTGCTCCTGCCGCCGCTGCACGCGGCGCCATCATCATCGCCGTCAAGCAGATCGTGGTCGTTGCCGTGTCGCTGCTCATCCTTTATGTGTTCAACGACAACCTGTTTGGCATCTCTGCCATGGTGATGCTGGCGGCTTGCACCGGCGCCAACAACGCTATGTACGCTGGTCTGATGGGCACCATGGGCAATGAGGCCGAGCGTGGCGCCGTCGCCATCACCACGCTGGTTGTCGGCCCTCCGGTCACGATGATCGTGCTCGGCGCTGCCGGTCAGGCTCCGATCGGCTGGTCGCTCGTGGGCGCCATCTTGCCGATCGTCGTCGGCATTATTCTGGGCAACCTCTTCCCGAGCTTTAAGAAGATGATGGCACCGGCACTTTCCGCCATCATCGTGCTCGTCTTCTTTGCCATGGGCTCGACCATGACCTTCGGCCAGCTTATCAATGGCGGTCTTCCCGGCATCGTGCTTGGCGTGATTTGCTCGGTAGTCTTTGCAATTCCCGTTATCGCGGTCGATAAGCTCACGGGCGGTACGGGTGTCGCAGGTGCGGCCATTTCGAGCTGCGCCGGAGCCAATGTGGCCACGCCTGCTGCCATGGCAAGCGTCAACGAGGCCATGTACGGCGGCGCGGTGCTCGCGACGGCCACGGCACAGGTTGCTGCCTGCGCAATCGTTACGGCTATTTTGACCCCGCTGGTCACCAGCTGGTGCTACAAGCATTTTGAGGGCCAGCAGAGCAACGGCAAGGCAACGACCGACAAGGCCTCCGCAGCCGCCTAATGCCAAACGGTAATCAAAGCTAAAAACTAGCTACGCCACAGGGCGGCCACGGGGGATCCCGTGGCCGCCCTGCAGTTTCTGTAGGGTCTTTGGGACACTTTACCCTGCTAAAGCTGGCATAACAGCTAGAGCGAACGTCGTACAAAGGCAAGGAAAAATAACATACAAATCGGTGAACGGTAGTTGTTCGCGCTCGCGTTTCCTGCGGATTTGTAAAAAACGCCCTTATGATATAAAAAAAGAAACATATAACAGCCCAGATGGAGAGGGTCGCTATGTTATCCTTCTCAGACGGGTGAAATCTTGGGTTTTGGGTTGTAGTTCCAAGGTGGACAAACGTTTTCCCTGCACCAACGTGTGGTGAAGAACGGAAGAAGCCGGTAGTGCAAGCCGAAAATTCAAGAATTCAATAAGCAGCGGTGTGAGAGAGCGCCGCATTACACGTAACTAGGAGCGTGGTTACACAATGCAGGAGGCATGGGAAGGCTTCAAGGAAGGCATTTGGACGGGAGAGGTTGACGTCCGAGACTTCATCCAGAAGAACTACACCCCCTACGAGGGCGACGAGTCGTTCCTCGTCGGTCCGACCGAGCGTACCAAGGAGCTGTGGGGCGAGGTTCTCGACCTGCTGCTTAAGGAGCGCGAACAGGGCGGTGTCCTCGATATGGACACCAAGATCGTCACGGGTATCGTGAGCCACCCCGCTGGCTACATCGATAACGCCCACCGCGAGAAGGAGACTATCGTCGGCCTCCAGACCGACAAGCCGCTCAAGCGCGCGCTGCACGTCAACGGTGGTATCCGCATCGCTTGCCAGGCTGCTAGCCAGCACGGCTACAAGGTCGACGAGAACGTTGTCGAGCGCTACACCTTCGAGCGCAAGACCCACAACGCCGGCGTCTTCGATGTTTACACCCCCGAGATGCGTGCTTGCCGCTCGGCCCACATCATCACCGGTCTGCCCGATGGCTATGGCCGCGGCCGCATCATCGGCGACTACCGTCGTGTCGCCCTGTACGGTGTCGACTACCTGATCAAGGACAAGGAGGCCCAGAAGGCTTCCACCCCGACGGTCATGACCGCCGACAACATCCGCGATCGTGAGGAGCTGCAGGAGCAGATCCGCGCCCTCGGCGAGCTTAAGATGATGGCCGAGACCTATGGTTTCGATATTTCCAACCCTGCTACCAACACGCAGGAGGCCATCCAGTGGATGTACTTCGCCTACCTCGCTGCCGTCAAGGAGCAGAACGGCGCCGCTATGTCCATCGGCCGTACCTCCACGTTCATCGACATCTACGCTGAGCGCGACCTTGCCAACGGTACCTTCACCGAGGAACAGATTCAGGAGTTCGTGGATCACTTCATCATGAAGCTCCGCATGGTCAAGTTTGCCCGTACCCCCGAGTACCAGGCCCTGTTCACCGGCGATCCGCAGTGGGTCACCGAGTCCATCGGCGGCATGGGTGTTGACGGCCGTACGCTCGTTACCAAGATGAGCTACCGCTACCTGCACACGCTCGAGAACATGGGCACCAGCCCCGAGCCCAACATGACCGTTCTGTGGTCGACCCGTCTGCCCGAGAACTTCAAGAAGTTCTGCGCCAAGACTTCTGTCGCCAGCTCCTCGATCCAGTACGAGAATGACGACCTCATGCGCGTCTATCACGGCGACGACTACGGCATCGCCTGCTGCGTGTCCTCCATGCGCATCGGCAAGGAGATGCAGTTCTTCGGCGCCCGTGCCAACCTGGCCAAGTGCCTGCTGTACGCACTCAACGGCGGCGTTGACGAGGTCTCCAAGAAGCAGGTCGGCCCCAAGTATCGCGCCGTCGAGGGCGATACGCTCGATTACGACGACGTTGTGGCCAAGTACAACGACATGATGAAGTGGCTCGCTGGCGTGTACGTCAACTCGCTGAACATCATTCACTACATGCACGACAAGTATTGCTACGAGCGCATCCAGATGGCCCTGCACGACAAGCACGTGCACCGCTGGTTCGCTACGGGCATCGCTGGCCTTTCCGTCGTGGCTGACTCCCTGTCCGCCATCAAGTACGCCAAGGTCCACCCCGTCCGTGATGAGAACGGCATCATCGTCGACTTCGAGACCGAGGGCGAGTTCCCCAAGTACGGTAACGACGATGACCGCGTCGACCAGATCGCTCACGACGTTGTGCACCAGTTCATGGAGTACATCCGCATGAACGACACCTATCGCAACTCCGTGCCCACGACCTCGGTTCTGACCATTACCTCCAACGTCGTATACGGTAAGAAGACCGGCTCCACGCCCGACGGCCGCAAGGCTGGCCAGCCGTTCGCCCCGGGTGCTAACCCCATGCACAAGCGCGATAGCCACGGCGCCATCGCTTCGCTGTCTTCGGTTTCCAAGCTCCCGTTCCGCGATGCTCAGGACGGCATCTCCAACACCTTCTCCATCATCCCGAGTGCGCTCGGCAAGGAGGATCAGGTGTTCTTTGGCGATATCGACCTTGATCAGCTGGGCGAGTAACTATTGTTAGTGCTATACTAACAATAACGATTACTGATTAGTGCGCCGGTTTCGGCCGGCGCCTATTAATCGAAGGAGACACATTATGAAGGTTTCTGAAGTTTCCGAGACCCAGGCCGATAACCTGGTCCACATGCTCGACGCTTACGCCGAGAAGGGTGGCCACCACCTGAACATCAACGTCTTCAACCGTGAGACGCTGCTCGACGCTCAGGCTCACCCCGAGAAGTACCCGCAGCTGACCATCCGCGTTTCCGGCTATGCCGTGAACTTCCACACGCTCACCAAGGAGCAGCAGGACGAGGTCATTGCGCGTACCTTCCACGACAAGTTCTAAAGGGATTTAACTCCCGCAGGATCGCCGGGCCGCTTTGGGTTACTTTCCAAAACGTCCTCGGACATGCAAAGGGCTCCGCTGCGCGCTTCGCGCGGCGGAGCCCTTTGCGTCCTGCGGAAATGTTTTGGAAAGTAACCCAAAGCGGCCCGGCGGGGGTCCTGTGTAGTCACCCTTTAGGCGGAACTCTCCTAATTATTTGGATGAGTCGTTTACTTACTTGTGCTGTTACCGTCTTCCCGCTGTTGTTGGGGTATGCTTTGTTCGTATGTAAACGTATGACATGTTGATGGGGGAGGGTGCTATGGCTCGCGAGAGTGCTCGTTCTAAGGATACGGCTAAGCCTGGCATCAAGGAAGTTGCAGCGGTGGCGGGGGTTTCGCCTACTACGGTATCTCGCGTGCTTAATAATCGCGGCTATATTAGCCAAGAGACCCGCGATAAGGTCCATGCCGCGATGAAGCGCATCAACTATACGCCCAACGATATCGCCCGTGCCATGCTCAACGGTCGCCTGAATCTTATCGGTATGATCGTCCCCTATGTCAGCAGTCCGTTTCATGCCCAAGTGGTTCAAGTCATTGAGCATACCCTGGCCGAAAACGGTTTTAAGATGCTGCTGTGCAATAGCGCCAATCGACCCGAGCTTGAGCGCTCTTATATCGACATGCTTCGACGCAATATGGTTGATGGCGTCATCGTCAACTCGCTTAATATCGGTGCCGAGGCGTATGCCGAGATGGGCTTGAGTCTGGTTGGTATCGACTGCGACCTTGGCGAAGCCTCTGTTCAGATTGCGAGCGACAGCTATAGCATCGGCGAACTTGCCACGCGTCGCCTGATCGATGACGGATGTTCACGCATCCTGTGCCTGCGCAGCAATAGCCGCATGCGCATGCCTGCCAATAAGCGTACCGATGCCTACCTCGATGTTGTTGAGCAGGCCGGTTTGCCCGCGCTTGTCCGTGAGGTTGAGTTCGTTAAGCCCGACGACGAAAAGAGCGCGGTCGTTGCGAAGATCCTCGATGAGAACCCCGATATTGACGGCATCTTTGCGGGAGACGACACGATGGCGGCTATCTGTCTTAACGTGATGAAGCGGCGCGGCTTGAGCGCTCCGGGCGATATTAAGGTCGTGGGCGCGGATGGTGCCCGCCGCACTATGACGTTTATGCCTGACTTAACAACCGTACGCCAAGATATCGATCGCATCGGAGAGCTCGCGGCGCAATCCATCATTGCTCTTATTAACGGCGAAAAGCCCGAATCGAATATCAAGCTCCCCGTTGAACTCATTGAGGGTAAAACCGCGTAGTTCATCCCGTGCCAAAAGAATTCCTCAAACACCTCTGATGACCGTTCGCCGGCATATGTCAACCGTTTGCCGACGACTGGAACTGCGAAAAGACGTATTGGTGTGAAAACGTTTGACATATGAAAACGATTGACATATCTTGCAGTTGTACCGAGTTAGTATCTCGTGAGAAAGGAAGTCTCGGATGCACAAGGTGTATTACCAGCCTGAGGGAATTTGGGTAGGCGACATCATGCCGTACGGCGAGGACGGCACGTTCTATCTCTACCATCAGCGTGACACGCGAAACCCCGGACCTTTCGGAGAGCCGTTTGGCTGGGCACTCGCGACAACCAAGGACTTCGTCAATTACAAAGACTTTGGCGAGAGCCTTGAGCGTGGCGGCGACGAGGAAGTCGACCAGTATGTTTATGCCGGCACGGTGTTTAAGGTGGGCGACAAGTACCATGCGCTCTACACTGGTTGCAATCGCGATAAGGTCAAGGCACGCTTGATGAAGCAGGTTCTTCTTCACGCAACGAGTGACGACGCCGTCAAGTGGGAGAAGAACATCGCCGAGACGCTGCTTCCGCCCCAGGAGGGTTACGATGACCGCAACTGGCGCGATCCCTTTGTGCTTTGGGATGAGGAGAACGAAGAGTACATGCTCATCCTCGGCACGCGTGTGGGCGAGGACAAGCGTCTGATGACCGGTCGTCTGGTCAAGTTCACCTCCAAGGACCTGGATACCTGGGAGTTCCAGGGCGACTGGTGGAATCCGGGCCTGTACACCATGTTCGAGATGCCTGATCTCTTTAAGATGGGCGACTGGTGGTATCTGGTGTTCTCCGAGTACAGTGATGGCAACAAGACCCGTTACCGCATGTCTCGCTCTATCAACGGTCCTTGGATCACTCCTGCGGACGATTCCTTCGATGGCCGCGCGTACTATGCCGCGCGTACCGCATTTGATGGCGAGCGCCGCGTTCTCTTTGGTTGGGTTCCTACGCGTGACGAGGGCGGTGACCCCAGCTCTTACCTGTGGGGTGGCACCTTTATGCCTCTCGAGATCGTTCAGCGTGCTGACGGAACGCTCGGCACCAAGCTCCCCGACAGCATGCTTGGCGCCTTTGGCGAGGCTAAGGCAGTCGAGGCCTTTGAGCTTTCCTGCGAGTCGGGCAAGGTCGAGCAGGTGCTCGCCGCGGATGCCGGTTCCACCTATATGCTCGATGCCGACATCGAGCTCGCCGGTGACGCTGCCGGCTTCTCGGTGAAGCTTGCCGAGGACGCCGAGTCCGGTCTTGCCTATGAGTTCCGCGCCAACCTGCGTGAGGGCAAGCTCGAGTTTACGGCGGCCCCCCAGTATCCGTGGTTCCAGGTCAACAACATGGGCCTCGAGCGTCCGTTGTTCTTTAAGGGCGAGGGCACTCATCATGTGCGCCTGGTCGTTGACGACGATATCGCGACCATCTTTGTCGATGATGTTGCGCTTAACGCGCGCTTCTGCAATAAGCAGGGCCAGGGTGTGGCGCTGACGGTCACCGACGGTACGCTCAAGTGCGCAAATGCAACGATCGCGTCTCTGTAATGGCATCAAAACGTCTTATGATTTCGTAAAGGAATGGAGAGGAACATGGACTACAAAGTAGTGTCTCAGCAAGTCGTCGATAACGTCGGCGGTTTGGAGAACATCGAGGGCGCCACGCATTGCGTTACGCGTCTGCGTCTGGTGCTCAAGGATACGAGCAAGTACAACAAGGCCGAGCTCGAGAACATCGATGGCGTCAAGGGCGTGCTGTACAACAGCGGCCAGCTCATGATCATCTTCGGTACCGGTACCGTCAACAAGGTCTACGATGAGTTTATGGCTCTGACGGGCGTTAAGGAGATCAGCGCTTCCGAGGTCAAGGGCGCCGAGGCGGACAAGAAGGGCAAGTTCTTCTCGGTCCTCAAGGTATTCTCGGACATCTTTATCCCCATCATTCCCGCCTTCGTCGGCGCCGCTATCATCATCGGCCTTAAGTCGCTGATCGTTGCCAACGGCCTCTTTGGCATGGAGGGCAGCCTTGCCGATCACAGCGAGTTCCTCAAGAACCTCGCAAGCTTCTTTGCCATTATCGCCACCACCTTCGACTACCTACCTGTCCTGGTTATGTACAGCGCGGTCAAGCGTTTTGGCGGTAACCCGATCCTGGGCATCCTCGTCGGTATCGTCATGGTTCACCCGAGCCTTATGAACCGTAACACGTTCGTTATGGACCCGACGGGTGCTGAGTACTGGAACTTTGGTCCGCTCTCCATTCCCATGGTTGCTTTCCAGGGCGGCGTGTTCCCTGCAATCCTGACTGCCTGGTTTATGGCCAAGGTCGAAAAGATTGCCCAGAAGTACATCCCCGAGGTCGTTTCGTTCGTCTTTGTCCCGACCGTTACCCTGATTCTTGCTAACGTCGCCCTGTTCACCGTGTTCGGCCCGCTCGGCAACCTGATCGGCGACGTCCTCGCCGGCGTAATCGATATCCTGTACAACAGGATGGGCGTCTTCGGTGCCTTTGTCTTTGCCGCATTCCTGCAGCCGCTCGTCGTTACCGGTACGCATCAGTTCATCCAGGGTATCGAGGCAAACCTCGTTGCCACGACTGGCTTCAACTACATCCAGGCAATCTGGTCGGTTTCCATCATCGCCCAGGGCGGCGGCGCCATCGGCATGTACCTCATTCATAAGAAGCATTCCAAAGAGCGCAACATCTGCATGTCGTCCTTTATCCCGACGCTGGTCGGTATCTCCGAGCCCGCAATCTTTGCTGCAAACATGCGCTACTCGATCATCCCGTTCATCTGCGCTTGCATCGGTGCAGGCTGCGGCGGTGCCTTCGTGAAGCTCTTTGAGGTGCGCGCCATCGGTCAGGGTCTGACCGGCGTGCTTGGCCTGCTCATCGTCACGCCCGAGACGCTCGTGTGGTATGTGGCTGGCAATCTCATCGCCTTTATCGTGCCGATCGTCTTGATCTTTGCCTACAACAAGGCAAAGGGCGTGCCGACCACTGATGAAGAGGGCGCTGGCGCTGGCTTCGATGTCAGCTTCTAGTTGAGCCGTTCAGCGTAATCTGAGGATAAGTCCATTTGGGGAAGGGCGTTCGACTCGTGTGAGTCGAGCGTCCTTTCCCATAGACGAGAAAGTCAACGGCGATGTTTAATCAAAAAAATAAGGTGACACGCGCGGACTATGAGCAGTGGCGTGCCGGACAGGATGAGACGGCGGGTCGCATCGCGTCCGACCCCGATAGGCTCCTGTTCCATGTGGAGCCTGAGCTTGGCTGGCTCAACGACCCCAACGGTTTGGTGCAGATCGGTGATACGTATCATATCTATCACCAATACGATCCATTCGATGCTGCGCATGGCGGTCCAGTGCTTTGGAACCATCTGACAACAAAGGATTTTGTGACGTACGAGAATCACGGCCCTGTGCTGTTCCCCGATTCCGATTTGGATTCGAGCGGAGCGTATTCTGGTTCTGCCTTTGTACACGACGGCAAGATTCACTACTTCTATACCGGCAACGTTAAGCATTTTGACCGCGATGATTACGACTACGTGTTGACGGGCCGTGAGCAAAACCAAATTCATATGGTTGCCGAGAATCCCGACGAATTGGGCGAGAAGCGCATAGCTGTTGGGCCGGTCGATTACCCCGACGATATCGGTACGCACGTGCGCGACCCTAAGATCCTTGAGCACGATGGTATCTACTACATGGTTCTGGGCGCTCGTACGAAAGACGATCGTGGCTGTGTGCTTGTCTATACTTCGCGCGATCTAGAGGGCTGGAGCTATGCGACGCGCATTGAGCTGGGCGAGAAGTTTGGCTTTATGTGGGAGTGCCCTGATCTGTTTGAGCTTGATGGCGAGCTTATTCTCGTTTGCTGCCCGCAGGGCGTGCCCGCCGATGGCTGGCGTTACCGCAATCCGCATCAGTGCGTGTGGTTCTCCATCGAGGCCGATTGGGGGGCGCCGAGCTTTAAGATCGTCGGCCAGGGCATGCCTCCGATGGTTGATGCCGGTTTTGATTTCTATGCCCCGCAGTCCTTTGAGGACGCTGTGGGTCGGCGTTTGATGATCGGATGGTCGGGTTGCCCCGATGCGAAGGCGGAAAGCCCGACGGTGGCGCGCGGGTGGCAGTGCGCGTTGACGGTGCCGCGAGAGCTGAGCATACGCGATGGCAAGCTCTGCCAGCAGCCGGCGCACGAGATTGAGAGAATGCGCGGCGACTGCGTTCGCGCGACAGGCGATGAGACCGTTGAGGAGCCGGGACGCCTGTTTGATGTCGTGGTTTCCTGCGAGGGAGCCAAGATGATCGAGCTCGAAATCCGCAAGGGTGTCTTTGTGCGTTATACGGACGGGATGCTTACCCTCGATATGGGCGACGAAGGCTATGGACGCGACCAGAGGTCGATCGAGCTCGGCGAACTTCGCGACCTGCGCGTGCTTTCGGACACTACGATGGTCGAGATTTTTGCCAACGGTGGAGAGGCAGCACTTACGAGCCGTACCTATTCGCCGGCGGTTCCGGCGATGGAGCTGCACGCCGAGGGTGCGGCGTCGATGGATTTCTACCGCCTCGCGCATTAACCGTGTGTGGAGCGCGATTGGACTTGCTGGGCGGAATGTGTCGCAGTTGCTGCAGCGAACTACCGTTTATCGCGTATAGCGACCGTTTGCGGAATAAGTAACACTCCTTAATAAACCGTGTAGAATCTCAGATAAGCACGGAGTTTTCCAGGGAGACGCTGTCCTTTGTTGTGCGCAAGGGGCGGCGTCTCTTTGGCGCTTGGACGCCGTTGTGCAACAGTGCGGCGGCGCGTGTCATGTATTGAAAAGCCAACGTCGAGATGGGTCGTGATAAGAATGGGCAAGTATGTAATCGTGGTTGAGTCTGGGTCGGATGTGACGCCGGAGCTCTGCGAGCGCTACGGCATCGTGCGCGTGCCCATGCATGTCACGATTGGTGACGAGACCGTCGAGGACGGCTCGATCGATCCGCTCGAGATTTATTCGCGCTGCAACGAGTTTGGTGTGATGCCCAAGACCAGTGGCTGTTCGCCAGCGGATTTTGCGCATGTGTACGACCGCATCCATGCCGAGCAACCCGACGCGACTATTTTGCATCTTGCATATTCCGAGGCCACGACCTGTTCGCATCAGTCCTCTAAGATTGCGGCCCAGGGGCGCGACTACGTGTTCTCCATGGACACACGCTTTGTCTCGGTGGGCCAGTCGCTCGTTGTCGTCGAGACCGCCAAATACATCGAGGCTCACCCCGATGTCACCGTCGACGAGATCTTTGCATTTACGAACTCCGTCATGGACCGCGTACTGTTGGGCTTTGTTCCTACCGACCTTGCCTTCCTTAAGGCAGGTGGCCGCTTGTCCAACGTCGCGTTCCTAGGCGCCCATCTGCTCAAGATTAAGCCCTGCATTGAGGTGACGGGCGGCAAGTTCGTGGCAACCAAGAAGTTCCGCGGCTCTATGCTCAAGTGCGCCCGCTCCTTTATTGATCACATGGTTGCCAAGGGCGAGATTGACTACTCGCACATTGGCCTGGCGTATTCGGTAGGTCTTTCCGAGGAGCTGCGCGACGACATGGAAGTCTATGCACACAATCTTGGCTTTAAGGACATTACCTGGACTCAGGTCGGCGGCGTCATCTCGAGCCATTGCGGCCCGACCGCCTTCGGCGCGGTGCTCACGCTTAAGGCGTAAGGCCTGGAGTCTATCGATTTCTATTGCCTCGGCGGTGGGCGGGTTGTGACAACCTTCCCGCCGCTTTTGTGTGGGGCCAAATAGAACAACCCAATTGACCACTAAACCGTTTCACCATCATGCGTATGGGCTAGAATGGCTCTGGCATTTATGTAACTAAAACCAATGAGAGGCAAGGTAGCGGGAATGGCTGAGATGACGCTCGAGGGTGTGGACGCTCGTCCCGAGGACTCTGCGTTTGCCCTGGGCCGCGTGCATTCGATTGAGACGATGGGAACGGTCGATGGACCCGGCATCCGCTTTGTGGTGTTTGTTCAGGGCTGCCCCATGCGCTGTGCGTATTGCCACAACCCCGATACCTGGTCGGTTAACGGCGGCACCATGGTGACCGTCGAGCACCTGATGGACGAGTTCCAGAGCAACCACGAGTTCTATCGCAGCGGCGGAATTACGGTGTCCGGCGGCGAGCCGCTCCTACAGCCTGAGTTTTTGGCCGATCTGTTCCGTGCAATGCACAACAACCCCGATGGCCGCGTGCATACCTGCTTGGATAGCTGCGGCTATGCGTTCGATCCCGCGCATCCCGAGAAGTTCGATGCCGTACTCAACGAGACCGACATGGTACTGCTCGATATTAAGCATGCTGACCCGGTCGAGCATAAAAAGCTGACCGGTTGTGATCCCGCACGCATCCTAGCGTTTGGCGATGAGCTTGCACGTCGCAAGATTAAGGTCGTTATCCGCCACGTGGTGGTGCCGGGCATTACCGACACGGTGGAGGAGTGCGAGGCACTCGGTCGTCTGATCGCTCCATGGCACAACGTGGTCGGTCTGGAGATGCTGCCGTATCACACCATGGGTGTCGTCAAATATGAGCAGTTGGGGATTCCCTATAAGCTTGAGGGCGTGCCCCAGATGGATACCGCGCGCATGCCCGAGCTGCGCAACGCCGTCATGACGGGCATGAAAAAGCGCCGCGCCGAACTCAAAAACGCCATCGGCTAGCGAGCCATTTTCGCTCCCCAAAGGCACTCATTGGGGACAGACTTAAATGAGCGCCCCTGGGCACCAAGTTGATTGCCAAAGAGCCCCGTCCCAAAAAGACTGGTCAAGGTTGCGGTGAGATGCGCAACAGAATCGTGCCATTTGGATAAATACGCTTGTGGTTTCTTTAAAGACACCTTCAACGCCGCTGAATATCTTTGGAAAGAAATGCCTGCTCGGTATCATGCTGCTCGTATATAAACGGTAGCAGTCAGGAGACCACGTGCGAAACATCGCATCGCGGGACGAGTATGTGCCGCAGCATGGCAGCAGATATGAGACGAAGGACACGTCTTCGCGTGGCCTTGCCGACACTCGCATCCGCGTGAGGAAGATTGCCGCCATTGGGATGCTAACGTCGGCGGTTATTATCCTCGGAATTACCGCCAAAACCTACGCGTCGGAGCGAATGGCACACTCAGATGCGTTAACGGTACAGACGCAAAACAAAAAGGTCTCTGAATCTAAAGTCACCGCAAGTCAAACCCTGTCGACAGCGAACCTCAAGACGGGGCTTTCGAAGGCGGACTTTAACGATATCCCTTCGAGTGATACCGTTCAGACCTTCTCGTTGGTGGATAACAAGATTCCTACCTTGGAGGATAAGAGCCTTGCTTCGCTCCAGGATGCCCTGAGCCGGGCGCAGGAGCTGGGTGAAGTGGGCGTAGTGTTCTACGACCTATCGAGCGGTAGAGGCGTGACGTATAGCGCCGATGTCGAGGTGTATGGAGCGAGCAGTTACATGCGCTCTATATTTGCGAGACGTTGGTCGAATCGGGTCAGGTGTCGCTCGATTGGCCTTTAGCCACGTATGGTGGTTACAGTATGGGCTGGCAGGCGGTGCGCGACTTGATCGAGGCTGCGGTCGTTTATTCAGACAACGATTCGTTTATTGCGTTACGTGCGGCGTTTGACCGTGTCGGTTACGAGGATTGGATTGTCGGTCTTGGCATCGATTACGATACGGCACTGGATCCGATGAGTGATTTTCCGACCTACTGCCCGCGCACTTCTGCGAGGTTATGGCGCGAGATGAGCGAGTATCTGAGCATGGATACCGAGACTTCACAGTGGTTGTCGGGCCTTCTGGCATCAACATCGCGCTCGTTTATTCGCGATGGCATTGCGGATGAGCAGGTTTTGGTGCGCAACAAGGCAGGCTGGATTAGCGAGGGTGGTTACTATTCGACATGCGATGCAGGCCTCATCGACATCGATGGCCGTACCTATGTCATGAGCGTCATGACATCGATGCCATGGAGTGACCGTTCGAGCGAGGTTACGGCTGCGATTGCAAAGGCTCTGTTTGATACGCGAGCTGCACTGGCTTAGCGTGTTCGTTTGGCGAGGTCAAACAAAATGCTGGTACCATACCTTGGTTGAGAATTTCGTATAGGTTTGGGGAATGGTATGGCTACCATCGCGATTATCGGTGCGCTCGAAAAAGAGATCATGCAGATTAAGGAAGAGCTGAGCGACGTTTGCGAGGCACGGGAGGCAGGCTTGACCGTTGTGAGCGGTGAGCTCGACGGCCTGACAGTTGTCGCCACAACGGCGGGCATGGGCACGGTAAACGCTGCCGCCGCAACACAGCACCTCATTAGCAAGTATGCTCCACATGCAGTTGTGCTTTCGGGTATCGCGGGCGGTTTGAACCCCAAGCTCCATATCGACGACGTGGTCATTGGCAAACGCCTACGCTATCTGGATACCGATACCGCGCTTATCGCCGAGTCCGCACCGGGGCTCGAGGAGTTTGGCTCGACGCCCGCGCTGGTCGATATTGCCGCCGACGTGCTTGCTGAGCGTGGGTTTGTTGACGCTTCGAAAAATGCAGTCGCTTCGAACGAGGGCACCAAGCAGTTCCTGGTCGGCACGATTGCCACGGGTAACCGCTTTGTGACGGGCGCCACCATGCGCAACGACGCTATCGAGGCGACGCATGCCGATTGTGTCGGCATGGAGGGCGCGGCAATTGCCCATGTCGCAACCAAAAATGGTGTCGATTGCCTGGTGTTGCGCGCTATCAGCGATAATTGTGACGAGGCGTACGATGCAATTTGCGAGCGCGAGTTCGATCTGTTCGAGTACGCGCGTGTCGCAAGTGACATCACGCTCGATATCGTCCGCCGCATTGCCGCTGCGCAATAGCGCGTCTATTTGTAAGAACCTACGACCAAGGAGTGTCCATGGCCGATTCCATTAACTACCAGCTTGCCAAGTTCGTCGCCAGCTATGGCAAGGTTTCGCAGATTCCCGAGTCCACCTGCCCCGAGGTGAGCTTTGTCGGCCGCTCCAACGTGGGCAAGTCGTCGATTATGAACAAGCTTTTTGGCCGCAAGAACCTGGTCAAGGTTTCGAGTACGCCGGGCAAGACGAGCAACATCAACTTCTTTGAGGCTGACGATGTGCACTTCGTCGACCTGCCGGGCTACGGTTTCGCCCGTCGTTCCAAGGCCGAACGTGACCGCTGGGCCGAGCTCATTGGCGACTTCTTCGACTCCGAGCGCAGCTTCAACCTGGTTGTGTCGCTGGTGGACATTCGCCACGACCCCAGTAAACTCGACCATGACATGATCGACTACCTGCAGGGCAACGAGTTCAACTTTATCGTCTGCCTCACCAAAGCCGACAAGCTCAGCCGCACCCAACAGGCCCGCCAGGCGGCAGCCATCAAGAAGCAGCTCAACGTCCCGGCCGAGAACGTAATCATTACAAGCTCCCAGACTGGCACCGGCATCGACGAACTCAAGCGCCGCATCGCCGAAGCCTGCCTCTAGTCAGGGTTAAACCGTCAAAAGCCCCCGTTCATATCACCCCAGTGATAGTTATTGGTAAACTATCACTGGGGTGATATTTTTTAGGAGGTCGATATGGAGCTTTGGCACGGGTCGGAGGTTGTTGTCGAGCATCCATCGTTGGATAAATGCAGGCAATTCAATGACTATGGGCGCGGGTTTTATTGCACACCGCATGAGGAAATGGCAATGGAGTGGGCATGTCGGACCGAGTCTGATGGCATTGCCAATCGATATGAGCTTGATTTAGATGGCCTTGCGATTTTGGATTTGGAATCAGGTGAGTTCTCGATTCTCAACTGGCTTGCAATTCTGGCGAATAACAGAGAGTTTAATGTTTCAACGCCAGTAGCACGCGAGGGGCTTCGTTATCTGCTGGATAACTGCCTGATTGATATTTCTCCCTATGACGTTATTCGAGGCTATCGTGCAGACGATTCCTATTTCTCGTTTGCAAGACAGTTTGTCAACGGCATGATTTCGCTCAGGCAATTGCAGCGCATTATGTTTTTGGGGGATTTGGGCATTCAATATGCGCTTATGAGTGAGCGTGCGTTCTCGGCGATTAAGTTTCGCGATTGGAAGCAGGCCTCGGGAGCTGAGTTTTATCCCAAACGATTTGAGCGAGAACAGAACGCTCGACGAAAGTACCTGGATACTGTAAACGGATTTGACTCTGATGGTGTCGACATTAGGGATTTGATGGCAGGGAGGGTTGATTTAAATGATCCAAGAGTTAACGGATCGTGGGCCGAGTAGGACATACCCCGTCTACTACCTTGAGGATGCAATGAACAACCTCGGCGACTGCTTTGACTATGCCGTTAACGATTATGGGGCAGAAGGATCGGAAGTTGCTGAACTCTTTTGCCTGAGCGGCGTAGCCCGCGAGTTCGAATGCGGCAACGCATGGGTAGTGTCGGGAAAATCGGGCGTTGAGCTGTTCGCGCTTATCGCCGAAAGGTCGGGCTATCAATCAAGGCCGATGCCAAATCGAACCTACCGATTCGAAAAGACACCGGAATATTGGACAGGCTGGATATTGGCATACCTTCAGTGGCGCCTAGGAGAGTCTTTCGAAGATTTGCTGCATGTCGTTCCATTCGATGTGCTACGCAGCCTGTACTACCCCTGGCACGAAGCCTCGGAGGAACGCGTGGCTCGTCTCGTCTGCGATATGGCGAAGAAAGCGTCCAGGCAAACCAAACTTGCGTTAGCAAGAAAGAGGCTCAAGAAAACCCAACAAGACCTGGCATACGAATCGGGTGTGTCACTCCGCTCAATCCAAATGTACGAGCAGCGCCAGAGAAACATCAATGAAGCTTCGGTTACAAGCGTAAGAGCCATAGCAAAAACCCTCCACTGCAACATCGAGGACCTCCTAGAACCAGTCTTCGAATACAAAGAAACCAGCGCCGCCTAAACCAAGCACACAGCCGATGCCCGCCTCTAGGAAGTGCTCCAGCCTAGCAAGAGCCCCTACCAATAAAAAGCCAAACTATCAGCCCGGCGCCTTTCCAGAGCGTAGGTCCCTGTAGCCGCTGCCGGCGAAGTTAACATAGGGGAGGCCAGGGGGCTTTGCCCCCAAATCTTTCCGCAGGACGGCAGGACCCCCGCCGCACGAAGTGCGCAGCGGGGGTCCTGCCATGTCCGAGGACGATTTGGGGGCAAAGCCCCCTGGCCTCCCCGGCGAGTATACGGGACGGCGACTACAGGTATTCGATCTGGGCGCCTTCCGTGTCGCACGTCAGAATGTGCGTGTCACACTTGGGGAACTGCTCACGCAGCTTGACCTGCAGGAACTTTGCCACGATGGTGTCGTCGGTCACAGCCATGAGGGTCGAGCCGGAGCCGCTGATCCAGATGGTCTTGGCGCCTCCGTTAAGGCAGGTGTCGCGCACGGCGTTGTAGTCGGGGATGAGGCGGCGGCGATAGGGCTCCTGGATGCGGTCGTCGTTGGCGGCGGCAATCAGGTCAAGGTCGCCGGTCTCCAGGCCGCGCGTCATGCCGGCGATGCGGCCCATTTGCCATACGGCGGTGGAGAGTGGAATCTCCTGCGGCACGACCTTGCGCGCCTCGCTCGTATGAACCTCGTAGGGCGGAATCACGGTAATAAAACGCAAGCGATCGCTTACCTCGTATCGCAGGCACTGGGGCAGCGAGTCGGTCGGCGTAAAGGAGCAGACGGCGCCGCCCAGGATAGCGGGGGCGACGTTATCGGGATGGCCCTCGACCTCGGTGGCAATGCGGACGAGCTCGGCGCGGTCGACGGTGTGGCCCGTCAGCGCGGCGGCCGCCATGATGCCAGCGACGACGCAGGTTGAGCTGGAACCCAGACCGCGGGCGACGGGCACGTCGGTCTGAATGTCGATAGCGACGGGGAAGGTCGGCTCGCCCCATGCGGCCAGTGCATCCACAAAGCTCACGTAGACCAGGTTATTCTCGTTTTGGAACTCCTCGGGGCAGCCCGTGATGGTGAGCTTGTCGGCGCGCTCGAAGGTGAAGTGCGAGTAGAGGCTGACGGCCATGCCGAGGGTATCGTAGCCGATGCCTAGGTTGGCGCTGGTTGCTGGGACGGTGATTTTGATCATGTGAGTCCTCCTGGCGTGCCTGGCTGTTTAGTTCGCTGCTCGGGCAGTCCTGCGCAAGACGGAAAGCACATTAAGTGCTTTCCTTTGCGTGCGGAACTCGCGACGAACTAAACAGCCAGGCACGCTGTGCGGGTTCGTCATCAACCCGGGGGTTATCTGATGAAAGAAGGTGCGCCGGCTTTCGCCGGCGCTTAATGAGGGATCTAGTTGGTGCTCATTCGTTTTGCTGCAGACTCTACGTAGCTTGCCATCTTATCGACGTCACAGACGTCTTCGAAGCGGACGGGTTTGGACTCGAGCTCGGCGAGCTGGGTCGGGGCGACCGTGTTGGTGGCCTGCTCGAGTACACGCATAGCCTCAAAATCATCCTTGGGAACGTCGAGGCCCAGGGCGTCGCAGCAGGCGCGCGGGAACTTGTAGGGGCTGGCGGTCGAAAGCAGCACGCGGGCCTTGGCGCCCTCGGCGGGAGCGACCTGCTCAAAGACGTGATAGCCGCAAGCGGTGTGCGGGTCGATCACGTAGCCGTTCGCGTCCCAGCAGCTCTTGATGGCAGTGCGGACCTCGTCCTCGCTGGCCCAGCCGCAGCCAAAGACGCTCTGAATCTTGGCTAGCAGCTCGGCGGGCACCTCGTAGCGACCCGTCTGCGCCAGCTGCTCCATAAGGCCGGCAACGAGCTCGCAGTCGCCATCGGACAGGAAGTACAGCATGCGCTCCAGGTTGGAGCTGATGAGGATGTCCATCGACGGCGAGATGGTTGTGAAGAACGGGCGGTTACGGTCGTAAACGCCGGTGGTCAGGAAGTCGGCAAGCACGTTGTTCTTGTCGCTCGCCACGACGAGCTTGGCGACGGGCAGACCCATGCGCTTGGCATAGTAGCCGGCCAGGATATCGCCAAAGTTGCCGGTGGGCACACAGAACTCCACGGCGTCGCCGGCCTCGATGGCGCCGGCGCGCAACAGCTGCGCATAGGCGGCAAAGTAGTAGACGACCTGCGGTACCAGACGGCCGACATTGATGGAGTTGGCGCTCGAAAGCACCGTGCCGGCGGCCTCCAGGCGCTTGGCAAGCTCCTTATCGGCAAAGATGCGCTTAACGGCGCTCTGGGCGTCGTCAAAGTTGCCGCGGATGCCGCAGACGGCGACGTTGTCGCCCTCCTGCGTGGACATCTGCAGATTCTGCACGCGGCTGACTTTGCCCTCGGGATAAAAGACGGTGATGCCCGTGCCCGGCGCGTCGGCAAAACCGGCGAGTGCGGCCTTGCCGGTGTCGCCCGACGTGGCGGTGACGATCATGATGCGCTCGGCGCCGCCGTCCTTGGCGGAAGTGCGGGCCATCAGACGGGGGAGCATCTGCAGGGCGACGTCCTTGAAGGCGCTTGTGGGGCCGCCAAAGAGCTCCATCACATAGGTCTGAGGGGCGTCAGCGCCCGGCGCAGCGTCGAGTTTGACGAGCGGCGTAACCTCTTCACTCGCAAACGTGCCGCGGTATGCCTCGTCGACACACGCCGAAATTTCTTCGGCCGTGTAATCATTCAGTAACATTCCCAACACATCTTGAGCGATTTCAAAGTACGATTTATCTGCAAGCGAGCTGATATCGACCTGCTGGGTGCCGAGCTCGTCCGAGACAAACAAACCCCCGTCGGGAGCGATGCCGGTGCGGATTGCCACCTTACTTGAGCACGATAAAGTGCGTCCTCGTGTACTATGATAAGTTCCCATATAACACTGCTCCTCGGATGCCTTGGTCCCAATCGGTGACCCCATGGTATCAGAGCACGCAAAACAGGTTTGCAGAGGCTTTTAGAAAGGTAACCTCCACGCCATGATAAAAATTGCCAAGTTTGGCGGCTCGTCGGTCGCCGACGCCGAACACTTCAAGAAGATCAAAGCCATCGTCGATGCCGACCCTGCCCGCCGTTTTGTGGTGGTTTCTGCCTGCGGTCGCCGCTTTAAGGGCGACACCAAGGTGACCGACCTGCTCTACCTGGTTAACGCGCACGTTAAGTATCACGTGTCGTGCGAGGAACTGCTCGAGGACATTGGCCAGCGCTATTTTGATATCGCTGACGAGCTGGAGCTCACCTATCCCATCCGCGAGGAGTTCGCGGCCTTTGCCGAGCGCGCCCGCTCGGGCGGCTACTCTACCGAGGAGCTCGTGAGCCGTGGCGAGTACTTCACTGCTCGCCTGATGGCCGAGTACCTGGGCCTGCCGTTTCTGGACGCCGCGACGGTTGTGGCGTTCCATCACGACGGTACGCTCAGCATGAACCGCACCTCCGAGCTGGTGCAGGAGTACGGCCAGCAGGGCGGCTTTGTTATGCCTGGCTTCTACGGCGCGACGCGTGAGGGCCAGATCAAGCTGCTCGATCGTGGCGGCGGCGATATCTCGGGCTCGATCCTGGCCAAGTGCCTGGACGCCGACCTGTACGAGAACTGGACCGACGTCTCGGGCTTCTATTCTGCCGATCCGCGTATTGTTCCCGAGGCTCAGCCCATTGCGCGCGTTACCTACGAGGAGCTGCGCGAGCTTTCGTACATGGGCGCAAGCGTCCTGCACGAGGAGGCCGTGTTCCCCGTGCGCGAGGCGGGTATTCCGCTGGTCATCAAGAACACCAATGCGCCGCAGGACCCCGGCACCATCATTAGCGAGACGGCTGATGAGGGCGAGGCAGAGCCCATCATTACCGGCGTGACTGGCAAGCGCGGTTTTGTCGCCATCAACGTCGCCCGCGACCGCACCAAGCCCCGTGTCGGCTTTATGCGCCGTGCGCTTTCGGTGTTCGAGCGTTATGACGTCTCCGTCGAGCATATGCCCACCGGTGTCGACCGCTTTGGCGCCGTGGTGCAGGAGCAGGACGTGCACGACTCGCTGTACTCGCTCGTGGGTGACATTCAGCAGGAGGTCGAGCCGCTCGAGATCGAGGTTGTCGAGGGCCTGGCGCTCATCGCGACCGTCGGCCGTAACCTGCGCGGCCGCGCAGGTATCTCGGGCCATCTGTTTGGTATGCTTGGCCAGGCCGGCGTGAGCGTGCGCATGATTTCGCAGAGCTGCGACGAGATCAACATCATTATCGGCGTCGAGGAGAAGGACTTCGACCTGGCGATTCAGACCATTTACCGTGCCTTCTCCGATGAGAACGGCATTGTGAAGGTTTCCGACTTGGAGGCTCCCGCGCCGGTCGATCCCGCTCTGGCTGCGCTCAAAAAGTAGCGACTGCTCGGTAGATTTTTGGTCATGTTTCAAAAATCTACGGCGGGGCGTTTCGTTTCGGTTTCGTTTCGACGGGGCGGGTTTCGTGTCCGCCCCGTTCTTGTATACACTGGCAACAATAATCGGCCTGCTCGGCGTGCGGGCAAAAGCCACAACCTTTAAAGGGGGAAGCATGAAACAGTACACGGTTGCTATTTTGGGCGCGACGGGAGCCGTGGGCACCCAGATGCTCGAGTGCCTCAACGAGCAGGAGTTCCCGGTCGGTAAGCTCAAGCTGCTGGCAAGTGCACGCTCCGCGGGTAAGACCGTTGAGTTCCGCGGTGAGCAGATCGTGATCGAAGAGGCTTGCCCCGAGGCCTTTGAGGGCTGTGATATTGTGCTCGGAGCCGCCGGTGACGATATCGCGAAGGAGCTACTGCCTGAGGCCGTCAAGCGCGGCGCCGTCGTGGTCGACAACAGCCATGCCTTCCGCATGGATCCCGAGGTGCCACTGGTCGTGCCCGAGATCAATGCCGACGATATCAAGTGGCATCACGGCCTTATCGCCAACCCCAACTGCGCGACCATCATTGGCCTGGTTCCCACCTGGCCGCTGCACCAGCTTGCCGGCGTAAAGCGCATGATCGTTTCGACGTACCAGGCGGCTTCGGGTGCCGGCGCACCCGGTATGGCCGAGCTCGAGGCTCAGCTGGCCGCCCTGGGCCGCGGCGAGGAGATTCCCGAGCCGCGCGCGTTTGCCGCCCAGCTGGCGAGCAACCTGATTCCGCAGATCGGCGGTGTCAAGGAGGAAGGCTTTACCTCCGAGGAGATGAAGTTGCAAAACGAGGGCCGCAAGATTATGCACCTGCCCGAGTTGCGCGTGAACTGCACCTGCGTGCGCGTGCCCGTGCTGCGTTCGCACTCCGAGAGCATTACGCTCGAGTTTGAGCGCGATATTACGGTCGAGGAGGCCCGTGCTGCGCTGGCTGCCGCTCCCGGCGTCAAGCTGGTTGACGATATGGCTGCCGAGGATGCACACGACCGTTTCCCCATGCCGATGGATACGTCCGACCAGGACCTGATTTGGGTCGGCCGCGTGCGTCGCGACATCTCGAACCCCGAGGCCGCGCGTGGCATCACCTTCTGGTGCTGCGGCGACCAAATCCGTAAGGGCGCGGCAACCAACGCCGTCCAGATCGCTAAGCTGCTCTGCGAGTAGCGGTGGACCTGTCCGGCGGGGGTCGGGCTTAGTTTTCAGAACGTCCTCGACCATGTGTGGCGCCTTGTCCTGCTCCTTCGGAGCCGCGGACAAGGCGCCACACTGGTCTGCGGAGTGTTCTGAAAACTAAGCCCGGCCCTCGCCTGCGGTGACTCGGCTGCGAGCGGCCTGCGATGGGGCCGTTGTTGGCTGGGGCCGCTGGGCTGATGTGAGGGCACGTGGCCGTTGCGGGCCCTGGTCCCGGCGGCGGCCTCGGCGCTTCGCGCCTGCCGCCTATGGGGACTGCGGGGCGCGGCCGGCAGCTGCGGCGCTTCGCGCCTGCTGCTTGAGGTGACTTTGGGGTCGTGCGGCAGATGCGGCGCGTTGCGCCTGCTGCCTTGGGTGACTTTGGGGTCGATTGGGGTTGTCTGCACAATTCGCGGTATTATGGTGCGGAGTTTTGAAAGGAGCCGCTGGTGGTCACGACGACATTTGCCTCGCCTTTGGGCGAAATCTTGCTTGCCGCTGATGGCCGCGGTCTGACGGGGCTTTGGTTTGAGGGACAGGAGCACTTTGGCTCCACGCTTCTCAAAGAAGATCCCGAACATGTTGAAGGCGCCGATGCAGTTTCTGGTGCTGGCGGCATGTCGTCGGTGAGTCCGGCAAATGGTGCGGCGTCTTCGGTGCTTGAGCGTTCCTGGGCTTGGCTGAATGCTTATTTTGCGGGGCAGGAGCCTCGGTTTACGCCGCCGTTGCATATGATTGGTACGGCGTTTCAGCGCGAGGTTTGGTTTGAGCTGCTTTCTATCCCGCGTGGCGAGGTCGCTACGTATGGTGAGATCGCCCAGCGTGTTACGGCTCGACATCGTGTACCGGGAAACGAGGACCCCGTTGTGTCTCCCCGTGCCGTGGGGGCCGCGGTCGCGCGTAATCCCATTTCGATTATTGTGCCGTGCCATCGCGTGGTTGCCGCCGATGGTTCGCTCAACGGATATGCCGGCGGCCTCGACCGCAAGGAGTGGCTGCTGCGGCTTGAGGGCGCGTACGAGGAGTAATGCTCGAGTACTTTGCCTGTAGTAGCCGACTTCGACCAAAGCTCGCTCGAGTTCGCTTTGATCAAAGCACTTAAGACCCTTGTTTTCTGTCAATAGTGCTATCTGTTCGTTGATGGATATCCACGACTTCTGGTATTTCATTTAAGCCTCTTGATATAAAAAGAGCTGGAGTTGCGCATCGTTGAGAGGCTTTCCAGCTTTAGAGACATAAAATTATAAGATACGATGACCTGCGTCAAGGAAGCTGCCAGATGACCTTGGAGCGGCTGATTGCCTAGCCTAAAACCTGATGCGCGGGACGGCGCCCCACGCTATTCAGCGCGCTTGATAGGATGACGAACCACAGTCTTAAGTTTCTCCGGTGCACATCTGCGTGGATCGGAGAGATAGATTTCGTGATGTAAACGGGTGTCTGAGAAGTCGGGGACATAGCCCTGCTCGGTCATGTATTCATGCATAGCGTTTACGGTCGCCGGTTCGTTGTCGTAGGGCCCGGTGTGCATGCATTGAACGCAGAGACCCTCGTCAACTTTAAGCAGCTCGACGGCGGAAAAGTCCAGTTTCTTTTTGGTCGTGGCCTCCGCGACTGCCCAGTCAAAATCATCTCGGCTGACGAAATCGGGCAGGCGGATGCACGAGATAAAGTTGAAATCGTCCTTGCGTACATAATCGATGTCGCCGCTCGGGGAGTCTTGCCACCAGAAACCCTCGAGCGGCGGTACCACAAAGTCGAAATAGCCCTCGATACTCTTTGAGCCTTTCTTCGACATCTTGACGGTATAGGCGATGCCGTAAAGCAGCGGCAGGGCGTTTTGATACTCGCCACCTTCGGTATTTGGGTCGCCCTTTCCGCGAACGGCAACGTAGCTCATAGGCGGGACAGTTACGATACTCGGCTTGCTTGCAGGTTTGTAGAGCTCCTTGCATTCCTTCTTAAAGTCGAACGCCATGTTGGCCGCCTTTCTGCGTATTGGCCTGCTTAGATAGTGGAATCATATCATAAAAACGAACAGCTGTTCGAATGATTCGGCTGACAGATAGAGATGCGTGCGTTGTGTTTGGCGGTCGGCCTGACCCCGTCGATGATTTCTCTGCCTCCCCGGCGCCTCATCTATGGCTGTCGTTTCCCCATATAAAACCTGCCAAAATGAACCTGTCCCTTTTTGGTCGGCGTGAAATGGGTAATACTAAAGAGTTATCCGACCAGATGGGAACCGATCGATGGCCTATATCGAATTCAAAGACGTCATCAAAGCATACGGCGAGGGCGATGCCCGCATCCATGCGCTCGACGGCGCGAGCTTTACCGTTGAGCGCGGTGAGCTCGCCATTATCCTGGGCGCTTCGGGCGCCGGCAAGACTACGGCGCTCAACATCCTAGGCGGCATGGATACGGTAACCTCCGGCTCCGTGACAGTGGACGGGCGCGACGTGAGCTCTGCCAACGAGGCGCAGCTTGTGGAGTACCGCCGCGCCGACGTCGGCTTTGTCTTTCAGTTCTACAATCTGGTTCCCAACCTGACGGCGCTCGAAAACGTTGAGCTTGCAGCTCAGATCTGCCCCGATTCGCTCGATGCCGAACAGACGCTTCGCCAGGTTGGCCTGGGCGAGCGCCTCGCCAACTTCCCCGCGCAGCTTTCGGGCGGCGAGCAGCAGCGCGTGTCCATTGCCCGCGCACTGGCCAAGAACCCCAAGCTTCTTTTATGCGACGAGCCCACGGGCGCGCTCGACTATAAAACCGGCAAGCAGATCTTGCAGTTGCTGCAGGATACCTGCCGCAAGCAGGGCATTACGGTCATCATCATCACGCACAACTCCGCGCTCGCGCCCATGGCCGATCGCCTGATCCGCTTTAAGAGTGGTCGCGTGGAGAGCGAGACGGTCCAGCAAAATCCCGTGCCTATCGAGACGATCGAGTGGTAGCGCCATGGACCAGGACCGCCAAAACAGCCAAAACCACGATACGGAGCGCGCGGGTCGCGACCGGGAGTTTGCGACCTATCGCACCGCCCAAAGTTCAAACGATATGGTGCCGACGGTTTTTCGCCGCGGCATCTACCGCACAATCCGCGGCAGTCTTAAGCGCTTCTTATCTATCGTGGTCATCACCGCGCTTGGCGTGAGCGTGATGTGCGGTCTTAAGGCAGGCTGCGAAGATTTGCGCGATTCGGTCGACGCCTATTTTGACCAGCAGAATGTCTATGACATTAACGTGCAGTCGACCTATGGCCTTACGCGCGACGATCTTGCGGCTATCCAAGAGGTCGACGGCGTCGAGACGGCCGAGGGCATCTACACCGAGACCGCCTACACTGCCGTGGGCACAGCGCGCGAGCGCGTGGTCGTGCAAAGTCTCTCCAAGGAGAACATCGATCAGCCGGTGCTCGTGAACGGCGATTTGCCCGAGAGCGCCGATGAGGTCGCGGTGACTTCGAAGTTCCTGAAGGCTTCGGGCAAAAGGCTCGGCGATACGGTGAGTTTTGCTGCCAATGACGCGAGCTCGTCGAACCAAAGCGCCAAGGACCAGTTTGCCGCGGGCGATTACACCATCACGGCCGAGGTTCTCGATCCCACCGACGTGAGCTCCGACTCGACAGTCAACGCCTTTCGTGCTGCTTCGGCTGCGGACTATAAGTTCTATGTGAGCGAGGATGCCGCGACATCTTCTTCCTATTCCTCGGTCCACGTGATCGTCGAGGGAGCCAAGAGCCTCAACTCCTATTCGGATGCCTACACGACAAAGATCAACGAGGTCAAGGGCAATATCGAGAAGATCCGCGAGGAGCGTGAGAAGGCACGTGCTCAGGAGTTGACGGTTGACACGCCGGCAGGCTTAGATGCGGCCGAACGCCAGGCGAATATGCTCTTTGGGATTGAACAGGGCAACATCGACCGTATGGCTGAGGGCAGCGAGGAGCGCGTCCAGGCTCAGGCCGAGTTGGACCAGCGCCGCGCCGCCGCCAACCAACAATTCGCCGATGCCCGCGCCGAGCTCTCTGACCTTGGTGAATGCACCTGGTACATCCAGGACCGCGGCAATATCGCAAGCTACTCGAGCGTGGAGAGCGATAGCTCGTCAATTGAGGCCATCGCCACGGTGTTCCCGTTCATCTTCTTTATCGTCGCCGTGCTCATCAGCCTTACCACCGCTACGCGTATGGTCGAGGAGGAGCGCACACTCATCGGCCTGTATAAGGCGCTCGGTTATTCGCGCGGATGCATCCTGTCCAAATACGTGGACTATGCGCTGTGGGCTTGTCTGATCGGCGGCGTGCTTGGCAACATCATCGGATTTGTGGGCCTGCCGCTGTTCCTGTTTACGGTGTTCGACGACATGTACTCGCTGCCCCAGATGCTGCTTTCGTACGATATCGTGTCGTCGCTCGTGTCGGTAGCACTGTTTGCCGTGGGCGTGGTGGGCGCCACGATTATCGCCTGCCGCCACGAGATGGCCGAGACGCCGGCTTCGCTCATGCGTCCCAAGGCGCCGCGTGCCGGCTCACGCATCTTGCTTGAGCGCATCGGCTTTATTTGGCGCCGCATGGGCTTTTTGAACAAGGTGGCAGCACGTAATCTGTTCCGCTACAAAAAGCGTGCCTTTATGACCATCTTCGGTATCGCCGGCTGCACGGCGCTCGTGATCTGCGGTATGGGCATCCGCGATACGTCGGTGGCGCTTTCGCCCAAACAGTACGGGCATATCACGCGTTATGACTTGCTGGCGGTCGCCAACCCCGATGACTTTACGCAGACGTGCGCGGCGTTGGATGAGCGCAGCGCGGCCAATGATTCCAACGTGACCGTGACTTCGACGCTGCCGATTATGACCGACAACGTCACCTTTACATTTGGCGGCAAGAGCGAGACCGTGCAGCTGATCGTGGTGCCCGATGACCGCACGGGTGACTTGGGCGATTACGTGCGCCTGGAGGATGAGTCCAAAGAACCGCTCGCCCTGCGTGACGGGGACGTGTATTTAAGCAAGAGCTCGCAGCTGGTGCTGGGAATCAAGCCGGGCGACACGGCGCACGTCCAGGATTCGTCACTCAACGTCGCTAAGGTCAAGGTTAGCGACATCTCGCTCAACTATCTGGGCAATACGCTTTATATGACGCAGGGCACCTATGAGCGCGCGTTCGGTCGAAGCGTGCGCCTTAACGGCGTCTTTGTGCTGCTTAAGGGTTCGTCGGCCGACCAGATTGTGTTTAGCAAGAAAATTAAGAGCGACGGTTGGCTCACCATCTCGAGCACGGCCGAACATTGGCAGAACTACGAGGCGAACTTTACGATTATCAATTCTGTCGTGGTGCTCGTGACCTTTATGGCAGCGTGCCTATCGTTTGTGGTGGTGTTTACGCTGTCCAACACGAATATCTCCGAGCGCGAGCGCGAGCTGGCGACCATTAAGGTGCTGGGCTTCCGTCGCGGCGAGGTGCACCACTACGTCAACAAGGAGACGTTGGTCCTCACGGCGATTGGCACCGCACTGGGCGTGCCGCTGGGTGGCCTGCTTGCCGAGAGCTTTACCTACATTTTGCAGATGCCGTCGCTGTACTTTGACGTTGAAGTCGAGCCGCTGAGCTTCGTGCTCGCCGTGGTGCTTTCCTTTGGCTTTACGTTTATCGTCAACCTCGCCACCAATCGTACCCTCAACAAGATCGATATGGTCGGCGCCCTCAAGAGCGCCGAGTAACCTGCCTGGGATTCAAGCTGTAGCGAGCTGTAATGTACCACAACCGCATTTTTGCATAAACCGCCCCGCCGATTGCATATTTCGGCGGGGCGGTCGCTTTTTGCCCGCGGGTACCCCAGGGGGCGACGTGCAAATTCCGGAGTATTCAGCATCCCGGAGCCCGCGGGTGCGGGAGCGGGCGCACAAAACAGCGCTTAAAGTCCTGATTCTGAGCCCCCCAACGCCTCAAGAGCCGCTCGTTTTTTACAGGATGCGGCCCATGGCGCCTGCCTTTCGCCCAAAATCCAGTATGCAGGCATCCTCGGCTGCTGAATACTCCCAAAAATGCACGCCACACCCCACCCTAGGCACCCGTAGCTACTCTGCGGGCGCGTGGCCTGATAGTAAGTTGCGGTGGAATAGTTCCTGTTTTATGGCTCTGCTATGCCAAACAGAAACTATTCCAACGCAACATATTGAGAGAGCTCTTGGCTGTTGTGCGTACTGACATTTGTCATGAAATGACAGGCCATTAGGGGTTGCTACTTGTAGTTGCGGTAGGGTTGGGGCAGATTCTAACTAGAAATGGTGGTCGCTACCGGTTGTTCTCGGCATACTCGGCTCATTCGATTACGGTCGCCACATGAAAGGAACTGCCATGGATCTTGCGATGGCACAGCGCCTCGTCGATCGCCGCAAAGCTGCCGGTCTTTCCCAGGAGGCTCTTGCTGCCCAGTTGGGCGTAAGCCGCCAGGCTGTCAGCAAATGGGAACGCAGCGAATCCTCACCCGATACCGATAACCTTATTGCGCTCGCCGCACTGTATGGCGTGTCGTTGGACGAGCTGTTGTATGGGGAAGCGGCTAGCGATGCCGACGACCTTGAGGACGGCAGTGCCGACACCGAGACGGCGGATGTGGCTGACGAGGCTGAGGCTTCTACTGAGCACGCCGATTGCGGCGACAAACCACTTGTCGATATTTCCCTCGCGCGCGGCATCCACGTCATTGATCCCAATAAAGGCGAGGAAGTCCATGTTGGCTGGAGCGGCATCCATGTGACCAACGACCGCAAGGGTGAAGAGGTGCACGTGGGGCCGGGCGGCGTACATATTGACACGCTAGAGGACGACGGGCACAGCGTGCACACCAATGCCGATGGCACCGTGGTTATCGACGGCGAACAATTCTCCAGCTGGAAAGAGGCGCGCGACAAGCTCGACCATCATGGCAAGCATTTCCACACCAAGCTCGGTCGCGCGTGGAATAAGTTCCCCTTCCCCGTGCTTGTCGCCCTCGCCTATCTGGCGCTCGGCATTATTTGCGGCGTGTGGACTACGGGACTTTTCCTCGTCTTTTTGATTCCCGTCTACTACGCGCTTGGCGATTTCATCGACCGACGTCATCTGTCAAAGCTTGTCGACGCCGTCTACCCGGCAGCTGCCATAACTTGGTTCCTCTACATGTGGTTCTGCCTGGGACAGCCCCATCCCGCATGGGTCATCCTCATCACGATTCCCATCGTAAAAGCGCTTATGCACTGGTGCCGCAAACAATGGAAGCACCGCAAACAGGCCTAAACCGCCCTAACCCGCCAGCGCCACTCATCCGACACCGCCCGTCCCTTCCAAGTTGCGGTGATATAGGGACTGTTTTGAGGCTCCAAAGCGCCAAACAGTCCCTATATCACCGCAACTAACAAACAATTGGGTCAGTTCCGGCACGGAGATAAGCATTGAGCTGACCGCGCGCCAAGAAAAGAGCCTATTTACTACGTTTAGCCCGAAGGGGCCGACCATACCCGCCTTTTTCGAAAACTGGCAAGCTTTCTACCTGCACTGATAATTGTTCTCGGGGGAAGCGGGCACTGCGGGGCGCGGCAACGGCGCGCGATTTCCGCGTCGCAGCGCTACCCTGATGCTGAATGCCGGGACGATGACCCACTGACCTGCTGACGCCTCTTCGGCCG
>DBFDVR010000050.1:0-46766 GCA_048321375.1 Collinsella sp. | reverse complement strand
GAACAGGAGTCGCTCGAGCTCGTCGGGCGGCAGGTTGAGGAGCTCGTCGCCGGGACGGTGCAGGCAGACCTTCCTGAGCTTGCCGATCTCGGAAGGCACGTGCAGACCTTTCGTCATGGCCTCCTACCTTTCTTTCGGGCCTTACTGGCCGAATGTATCAGCGCCCCTCCGTATGGGACGCTGCTTGCTGACAGCTCTAGTTATATCCAAAAACCACCTGCAATTCCACTTCGCCCCCGAACGGTCAGCAAAGTGCGATGAACGGTATATCTCATATGATTCCCCCATGATGCACTTCGGTTCTCTAAAGCAGGTTTTCAAAGGTAAATGTTCTTTTTTCTAAGGAATTAAGCTAGATTGCACAAATATTTTCATGTTTAGGAATTGCATAGCTAAAACGGTTTTCTGCATATATATGTCGTTTGTTCATGATTCAATTTGGATTCGATTATATTCAGCTCGCAATCATTCTTATTCATACATCCTCACCAATTGAGTATGGATATAGATTGTTTCTAAACGAGTTGGGCAGTTAGTTGCATGCCTTGGCAGCGTAAGAAGTAGGTAAAGATACCGTTCACGCAATACGTCCGTGCCACAGGTCGACTAAATTGAGACAATAGTGAATAGTGTTAGGCTACCGTCCCCTGTGGGGACTGAACGGACAGATGCATATGCCGAGCAAAATCGAAAAGAAGCAAGCCGCCGCAAAGCTGCGCAAACCGCCGCGCGACTTCTCATACACGCAAAACCGAGAGCTCAGCTGGCTACGCTTTGACAACCGCGTGCTCGACGAAGCCTTCGACGAAACCGTTCCGTTATTCGAGCGACTAAAGTTCGTCTCGATCTTCGAGTCCAACCTCGATGAGTTCCTCATGGTGCGCGTGGGCGGCCTGTCCGATCTGGCGGAGCTCAAAAAACAACCTGTCGACAACAAGAGCAATATGACCGCCTCCGAACAGGTCGATGCTGTCATGGCCGAAATGCCCGGGCTCCTTACCCGTTGGGAGTCCATCTTTAAGAGCATCGAGGGCAAGCTCGACACCTTGGGCGTTCACCGCGCCCACATCGATTCGCTTACGCCCGAGGAGCGTACCTTTGTAACCCGCTACTTCCAGGCCTACGTGTCGCCGGTCATCTCGCCGCTGGTCATCGATCCTCGCCACCCCTTCCCCAACCTGCGCAACGGCGCGCTCTATCTGGCCTGTGGTCTGGACGGCGCCACCGACGAGGAGAGCCTACTGGGCCTTATCGAGATTCCCGCCTCGATGAACCGCGTGGTCGAGATCCCCTCGCCCACCGGCACCTACTCCTACATCTTGCTCGAGGACGTCATCCTCGCCTGCCTGGACAGCTGCTTTGGCTCCTATAAGCCGCTGGATCGTGCGCTGATCCGCGTCACCCGCAACGCCGACATCGATCCGGACGGCGAGGGCGTCGAAGAGGAAGAGGACTACCGCCAGCACATGAAGCGCATTCTCAAGAAGCGCCTGCGCCTGCAGCCGGTAGTGCTCGCGGTCTCGGGGTCGCTCGAGAAGGCGACGCTCAAGACTATCCGCAAGGCGCTCGAGCTTTCGCGCCGCTCTGTCTTTACCTGCGATATCCCGCTCAACCTGGGCTACGTCTTTGGCATTGAGGGCAAGATTCCCGAGCACCTGCGCAACGAGCTCCTCTTTACGCCGTTTAAGCCACAGCCCAACCCCACCATCGACATGACCCGCTCCATCCGCGAGCAGGTGCTGCAGCACGACAAGCTGCTCTTCTACCCTTACGAGGCCATGAATCCGTTCCTGGATCTGGTACACGAGGCAGCCTACGATCCCGAGTGCATCTCGTTGCGCATCACGCTCTACCGCGTGGCCAAGCAGAGCCGCCTATGCGAGTCGCTGATCGATGCCGCCGAGAACGGCAAAGAGGTCACGGTGCTCATGGAGCTCCGCGCCCGCTTTGACGAGCAGAACAACATCGAGTGGGCCGAGCGTCTGGAAGAGGCAGGCTGCACCGTCATCTACGGCTCCGAAGGCTTTAAGTGCCACTCCAAGATCTGCCAGCTCACCTATCGCGAGGGCATGGCGCTCACCCGCCTCACGCTCTTGGGCACCGGCAACTTTAACGAGAAGACGGCCAAACTCTACAGCGACTTTATGCTCATGACAGCCCATCCCGGCATCGGCGAGGACGCCAACCTGTTCTTCCGCAACCTGTCGCTGGGCAACCTGCGCGGCGACTACCGCTTCCTGGGTGTGGCGCCCGTCGGACTGAAACCGCTCATCATGCGCGGGCTTGACCGCGAGATCCAGCGCGCCCTTGCCGGCGAGCCCGCCCGCGTGTTCTTTAAGCTCAACTCGCTGACCGACCGCGAGGTTATCGACAAGATCGCCGAGGCATCGTGTGCCGGCGTGCGCGTAGACATGATCATCCGAGGCATCTCGTGCCTCAAGCCCGGTGTTCCGGGCAAGACCGAGAACGTGCATGTCCGCTCCATCGTCGGACGCTTTTTGGAGCACGCGCGCGTCTATGCTTTCGGCGTGGACTCGGACATGATTTACCTGAGCTCGGCAGACATGATGACGCGCAACACCGAGCACCGCGTGGAGATTGCCTTCCCCGTGCTCGACCCCACCTGCCGCGCCCTGGTGCACGAGTACATGGGCATGCAGCTGCGCGACAACGTGAAGGCCCGCAGCCTCACGAGCGACGGCACCTGGGTCCCCGTGGAGCGTGCAGAGGGTGAGAAACCCTTCAACTCACAGGAAGCCCTGCTGGAGCGCGCCTATCGCAACGCCGAGGCCGCGCCCGGGCCCGTCATTGAGGCGGAACCTGCCTCCGAGGCCGAGCCGCAGCCAGTAGCACCCAAGGTCCAAGAGGTCCAGGCGACCGTCATTGAGCCCGAGCCTGCACCTGCACCTCAGCCCGATCCGCAGGTCACCAAGCCCGCACCCGAGACGAGCGCCCGTCGCGATAAGCCCGCTGGCAAGACCAAGGCCATCGAGCGCCATCGCCCCGGCCGCGTGCGCATGGGCCTGGGTCTGATCGGCCTGGGTCTTAAGACGCTCATTACCGGCAAGACGAAATAGTCGTTTGTAGAAGCAGTTTGTAGAAGCGCCCCGCATTTGAGGAAAGCCTCGGATGCGGGGCGCTTTTCCCTGCTACCATGGTGCGAACAACAACGCGAATGACAGGCAGGAATATGAAGCTCACTATAGAATCGATGACCTACGGCGCCGACGGGCTGGCGCACGCCGACAACGGCAAGGCCGTCTTTGTGCAGGGTGCCGTGGCAGGCGACACCGTCGAGGCCGAGGTCGTACAGGACGGCAAGTCATTCATGCGCGCCCGCACCACCGAGATTCTGGAGCCAAGCCCCAATCGCATTCAGCCTCCCTGCCCCTTCGTGGGCATCTGCGGCGGCTGCTCGTGGGGCAATCTCTCACGCACGGCACAGCTCGCCGCAAAGGAGCAAAACCTGCGCTCCACGCTCGAGCGCATCGGCAAGTTCGCTCCTGAGCTGGCAGATGAGTTGGTACAGCCCATCTGCCACACCAAGGACGACTGGGGCTACCGCAATAAAATCGAGCTCGAACCGACCGTCGTCAACGGTCGCGTGCGCCTTGGCATGCACGGTGTCGACCCCAGCAAAATCGTGACCGTCGATATGTGTCCGCTGTTCGATAAGCGCTTCCCGAAGGCACTCAAATCGGTCGTCGGCGCACTCAACTATCTAAGCGGCAGCCATGACTTGGGGCTCGAACGCGTGGGCATTCGCGCATCGCGCCGCACCAAGGCACTCGAGGTCGCACTCTGGACGCCCACAGGCTCTTTTCCGCGCTCGCAGGTCTCCCGCGTGCTGGCGGACGCCGCTCATCCCACGAGCATCGTGCGCGTGATGAGCAAGGGCGAAAAGAAGGCCCGCCGTGTCTCCAAGGTCGAAATGCTCGCCGGAGAGGGCTCATGGACCGAGAATATCGCCGAGGGTCAGATGCGCTTGTCTGCCCCGTCTTTTTTCCAGGTCAACACCAAGGGTGCCGAGATTTTGATCGAGCTTGTCATGGAAGCGCTCGACCCGCAGGAAGACGAGCTTGCCGTGGACCTGTACTGCGGTGCCGGCACCTTTACCCTGCCGCTCGCCCGCCGCTGCGACTTTGTCGCTGCCGTCGAGGCCTACGGCCCCGCCGTGCGCGATCTACGCCGTAACCTGGAAATCAACAAGCTTGATAACGTCGACGTCATCGGCGGAGACGCGGTGCGCGAGTTCCCCGACCAGGATGCCGACATCTTGGTGGTCGACCCGCCGCGCGCAGGCCTCGCCCCCGAGGCGATCGACCTTATCGCCAGCACGAGTGCCCGCGATGTCGCCTACGTGAGCTGCGACCCGGCCACCCTGGCGCGCGATCTCAAACGCTTTGTCGAAGAAGGCACCTTCTCCCCCGTAAAGATCACGCCAGTCGATCTGTTCCCACAAACCTTCCACTGCGAGACCGTCGTCCACCTCAAGCGCAACTAGCCACTTAATCATTGCTCAGAAAAATCATTGGGAAATCGAGCGTGGCAAGCGGAGGTCTTCGGGGTATAAGACGGCTAATTGTATGCCGCCTATGAAAGGAACCCTCATGCCCAGCGTTGCCGTTCTCGCCGCCGATGGCTTTGAAACTATTGAATGCTTGACCATGGTCGATGTCATGCGTCGCGGCGGCGTGCGTGCCACGCTCGTCTCGATTATGCCCACGCGTGAGGTCGTAAGCTCGCTGCAGATCCCCGTGACCTGCGATGCACTCTTTGATGAGATCAACTTTGACGAGTACGACTGCGTCGTGCTGCCCGGCGGCCTGCCCGGTGCCACCAACTTGCGCGCAGATCAGCGCGTCTGCGACGTGGTCTGCGAGTTCGCCGCGACCAAGCACGTCGCCGCCATCTGCGCCGCCCCGTTTATCCTGGGCGAGCTCGACCTGCTCGAGGGGCACCATGCCACGTGCTTCCCTGGCTTTGAGAAAAGCTTCCCCGAGGGCGCCTATACCGGCGAGAAGGTTACGCAAGACGGCAACATCATCACCGCCAGCGGCATGGCCCAGTCGCTCCCCTTTGCGCTTGAACTGCTGCGCACGCTCGCCGGCGACAAGGCTGTCGAGAAGGTCGCCGAGGGCATCCAACTATGATTTTGGCTTCGCAATCACCGCGCCGCATCGAGTTGATGCGCGAGGCAGGGTATGACATTCGCGTGATTCCCGCAGAAATCGACGAGACTCCCTTCGACGGCGAGGCCCCGCTCACACTTGTCGAGCGCTTGGCACGCGCCAAGGCGGCTGCCGTTGCTGCCGAGTATGCCGAGCCCAATGAGCTGACGGTCGCGGCCGACACCATCGTCACCTTTGACGGCAAGATTCTGGGCAAGCCGGCAACCGAGGACGAGGCGCGCACCATGCTCCGTGAGCTTTCGGGCCGCACGCACCAGGTCGCAACCGGCGTCTGCATCGTTAAGGCAGGCGATACTGCCGCCCCGCATGCCGCCGAGAGCCTGTCGTTTGTCGATGTGACCGACGTGACGTTCTATGAGCTTACCGACGGGCAGATCGAGCACTACGTCACCTCTGGTGAGCCCATGGATAAGGCAGGCGCCTACGGCATCCAGGGCACAGGCGGCCGCATGCTCGTGCACGATATTTCGGGCGACTTCTATAACGTGGTGGGCCTACCCATCGCCCGCGTCGCACGTGCCATTCAAAAACTCTCGTAATTGCATCTGGCGCCGGGTGTCCCCCAGCGCCTACAATTTTGGCGTACCGTACGGATCCCGACCGGGCACAAGGCGCGGCGGAAAACCGATAGGAGTTAAACATGGATACACTGCTCGAGGCCATTGACGTCTGCGATGTCGATGGCTTTTGCTATGGCAACTATACGGACGAGGAGGCCGGCACCGGTTGCACCGTAATCGTGGCACCCGAGGGCGCCACCGGCGGTGTTGACGTTCGCGGCGGTGCTCCCGCTTCGCGCGAAACCGACCTGCTGCGACCTGAGAACACCGTCGACAAGGTCCACGCCGTCTGCCTTTCGGGCGGATCGGCCTTTGGCCTCGAGGCTGCAAGCGGCGTCGCTCGCGAGCTTGAGAGCCGCGGCATCGGCCTTCCCGTCGGCCCCACGCAGGTGCCTATCGTGTGCTCGAGCTGTATCTTCGACCTCGCCTTTGGTAACCCCACCGTTCGCCCCGACATTGAGGCCGGCATCGCCGCCGTGCGCGAAGCACTCGACAACACCCCCACCAAGCTCGAACAGGGCAACGTAGGCGCCGGCACGGGCGCTACCGTGGGTAAGCTCATGGGCCCCGCTACCTGCATGAAGGCCGGCCTTGGCGCTGCCGCCGTGGCGCTCGGCCCCATCAAGGTGGGCGCCGTGGTCTCGGTCAACGCCTGCGGCAACGTTGTCGACCCCTTCACCGGCGAGTGGGTCGCCGGTATGCGCGCCGCAGCCGATAGCGACCAGATCGTCGACATGGAACTCGCAGCCTTTGCCGCCGCCGGATCCATGCAGATGCCGCTCGACCGCACCAACACCACCATCAGCTGCATCGTCACCAACGTGGAACTCACTAAGGCACAAGCCACCAAGGTCTCCCAGATGGCTGCAGACGCCTACGCACACGCCATCCGTCCCACGCACACCACCAACGACGGCGACACTATCTACACCCTCGCCAGCGGCAAACTGGGCGCCCAGGCAAGCGCCACCGTTCCCCTAGACCTGCTGGGCATGCTCGCAGTAAGGGCCCTGGAAACTGCCATCGTAAACGGAGCCAAAACCGCCAAAACCTCCCACGGCATCCCCGGTGCCGCAAAGTAAACTAGCTCGTCCGGTTGCCCGGTGGGCCTTGGTTATGTTTGCTGCTCTACAGTCCTGGCTCGCACGAAGAGCACATTAAGTGCTCTTCGGCTCGTGCGGAACTCGCGACAAACATAACCAAGCCCCACCGGGCAACCTACCAACCAGATTCTTTTCAGCCCAGGCCCCTGTGTACCGCGCGTCGAAGATCTTCAAATTCAAATAACCTGACAATCGATTCTTATAGCAGAGGCCCCTTGGCCTTTAGTTTGATACAAGTTCCGCACGAGCCGGAAAGCACTTAATGTGCTTTCCGTGCGAGCAGGACTGTTCGCAGTAGCAAACTAAAGGCCAAGGGGCCCAGTCAACCTATCAGCAGCGATTACTCAGCAGCTAGTTGAATTTGAAGATCTTTGAGGCAAGACGGTATAGGCCGAGTGTGGTTTTGTCACCGGCACGACCGCGCAGATTGGTGAAGAACCCGACCACGCCGTAGCGGGCACGACGATACATGCGCTCGTCATAGGCCTTCAAATCATTCCACAGCGTCTTTAGGCGCTCGTCGGCGCAATCTTCCTCGGAAAGCTTGGTGAGCACCGAGCAGATCGCCATCATCATGGTGAAATAGCCCATCATGTACGAGCGCAGACGCGACGACTCAACATCGCTGTACAGGTGGTACGACTCCATCATGATGCGCGTCACACGGAACTGCTGGTCCAGACGCTTGACCATCGTGGCCTCGTTGACACTCTGGCCCTCGCGACCGATAAAGTAGCGATAGAGGTCGATGTCGGCGTAGTACATGGTCTTGCAACGCGGCAGCGGCACGTAGGCGTAGATGTTGTCCACATAGAACGTGTGCGGCGGCATGGGAAGGTTGGACTCGCGCAGCACATCCGTGCGATAGCACAGGCTGTGCATGAGTAGGTTCTGGTCCAGGCGGAAATGACCGATCTGATCCCAGGAAAAGATCTTTTTGCGCGGCAGGGCAAATTTGTAGCCAATAGCGGTATGCGTGCCCTCGTAAACCTTCTCGTACACGTAGTTCGAGATAAACAGGTCAACGCGCTGGTCACGCTCTTCAAAGCCACGCAGAATCGACAGTATAGTCGAAAGAGCCGCAGCATCGAGCCAGTCATCCGAGTCGACGACCTTGTAGTAGGTGCCCTGTGCCTCGCGCAGACCCGAAAGGACGGCAATACCGTGGCCGCCGTTCTCCTGGTGCACCGCGCGAATGATACCGGGATAACGTGCCTCCCACTCGTCGGCCTTATCGGCCGTCTCGTCCTTGGAGCCGTCGTCCACTACGATAATCTCGATATCGGTGGCGTAATTGCTCCCCTCCAAGATAGAGGTGATGCAATGGTCCATGTCCTTGGCGGCGTTATACGAGGGAATACCGAATGTTATGACTTTATGCATGGCAGGCGATAATCTCATCCGAAAGATCGAGGGCGGAATTGGTCACAGCGTCCATATCGTAGTAACGATACTCGGCCAGACGACCCACCGGGTGGAAGTTCGTCAGGTTCTGGACGCGCTCAAGATAGCGCTCATAGAGCTCACGGTTCTCGGGCTCAAGAATGGCGTAGTACGGCGTCTCACCCGAGCCGGGCGTATAGGCCTTGGAGTATTCCTTCATGATGGTGGTCTTGCCGGGCAGGACCTGGCCAGTCATATTCTTGAACTCAGTGATGCGCGTGTAATCCTCGCTCGTGGTGTAGTTGACGGTGCCCACGGGCTGGAACTGATCCATATCGAGCGTCTCGAACTTCATGTCGAGCGTACGGTACGGCAGGGCGCCCAGGTCGAGATTGAACAGCTCGTCGAGCGGACCGGTGTAGACGATCTCGCCGCCATAGACCTTACCGTCGATCTTGACGGTGGTCTCGTCGATCTCGAAGAGGTCGCGGGCGTCCACGTCGCAGAACACATCAATCAGATCGTGGTCGAGCATATGCTCAAACAGCGCGGTATAGCCGTCCTGCGGCATGCCCTGGAAGGGAGCCTGCGGGAAGTAGCGGTCATCATCGCCCACAAAGACGGGAACACGGCCGGTGATCGAGGGATCAATCTGGTCGGGCGTCTGGCCCCACTGCTTCATGGTGTAATGCAAAAAGACGTTCTCGTAGACGTAATCAGCGACCTCGGCCAAGTCGGGGTCGTTCTTCTTACGCAGCTCCATAATGGGCACCTTGACATCCTTGCCAAAGGTCTCCACGAGCTTCTGATACAGCTCCTCGCCGCGCTCGTCACCAAAGGCGAGCTTGAGACTCGCGTGGTTGAAGGGCACGGGCATAAGGGTGCCGTTGATGTTGGCGAGCACCTTGTGCTGATAATCCGTCCACTTGGTAAAGCGCGACAGGAAATTGTGCACGCGCTCGTTAAAGGTGTGATAGATATGCGGACCGTACTCGTGGATCAGGATTCCGGCCTCGTCAGTGCAGTCATAGGCATTGCCCGCAATGTGGCTACGGCGCTCCAAAACGGCAACACGATAGCCGATGGTCTCGGCAAGACGGCGGGCGCAAACGGCACCGGCATATCCAGCACCGACGACAATCATGTCGTACGCGCCGGCGTTAAAGCCTTCAGGCAGGCCTGAGGTAATCTGCATCGATACTCCTTGTCAAAAGCCACGGGCTCGTTAGCTGGGCTTTTCTCGAACATTCTTCGAGACATATTTATCAGAGCGATTATAGCGCTAATGCGTCCTATAATGAGCTTGCCACACAAGGAAAGCTCAAGCACCGCGGCGTACATAATTGAAAGGTAAACCCGCTAGCAGCGGGTTTATTCGTGAACAGCCGGGCGCCTGGAGCTTAGTGAAACGCTTGTAAGGAGTAACATGAGCGATTTCCTTAACCGTATGAAGTCTGCCGCCAAGGCCGACCTTAAGACGATCGTCCTGCCCGAGGGCGAGGATCCGCGCACCATCGTCGCGGCCACCAAGATCATCGAGGAGGGCCTGGCAAAGATCGTCATCCTGGGCAACCCCGACGAGATCAACGTTCCCGGCGCCGCCGTCATCGATCCGCGCAATGCCGAGAAGCACGAGGAGTACGCGCAGAAGTTTGCCGAGCTCCGCGCCAAGAAGGGCGTCACCATCGAGCAGGCTCGCGCCCAGGTGATGGACGCCACCTACTTTGGCACCATGATGGTCAAGATGGGTGACGCCGACGGCCTGGTCTCCGGCGCCTGCCACTCCACCGCCGACACCCTGCGCCCCGCGCTGCAGATCCTTAAGACCGCCCCGGGTACCAAGCTGGTCTCGGCCTTCTTCGTGATGTGCACCGACACCCCGCAGTTCGGCACCGACGGTACGCTGATCTTCGCCGACTGCGGCCTCAACATCAACCCGTCCTCCGACGAGCTCTCCGAGATCGCCATCGCCTCCGCTCACTCCTGGTCCACCTTTATGGGCAGCGTCGAGCCGCACGTGGCCATGCTCTCCTACTCCACCATGGGCTCCGCCGGCGGCGAGGTCGCCAAGAAGGTCCAGGAGGCCGTTAAGTTCTGCAAGGAGAAGGCTCCCGAGCTCGCCATCGATGGCGACCTGCAGCTCGACGCCGCCATCGTTCCCACCGTCGCCCAGCTCAAGGCCCCCGGCTCCTCCGTTGCCGGCAAGGCCAACGTGCTTGTGTTCCCCGATCTCGAGGCCGGCAACATCGGCTACAAGCTGGTCCAGCGCTTCGCCGGCGCCGACGCTTACGGCCCCATCCTGCAGGGCATCGCCAAGCCGGTCAACGACCTTTCGCGCGGCTGCTCTGCCGACGACATCGTGGGTGTCGTAGCCATCACCGCCGTCCAGGCTCAGATGGCTGAGTAGCGTACGCATCGCCCGAAGGCCGTACGGGCTAACCCCTGAAAACGTCCTCGACCAATGAAACGCCCCCGTTCTGCTCCTTCGGAGCTACGAACGGGGGCGTTTCTGGTCTGCGGAGTGTTTTCAGGGGTTAGCCCGTACGGCCTTCTACCGCCACGTAGCAATCAGGGTATCTGGGGTGGACGGCGGCTTGGCTACGAGCTGGCGCTGAAAAACTGAATGGATGAGTGCCGTTGCTGGAGGGTCAAACGATGCAGATATGGTCACTTTGGGACCGAAATGTTGGCTGCGGTCTGATGTCTGGCCCACCGGAAAGTGTGTCCCGGTTTGAAGGCGGATTGTGGGATGCAGCTTCCGCTTGGGGCCTGTTTGGGAAACCGTGGGACGGAATTATGCTTTATTGTGGGTCGCACTTTCCGCAACGTGCCTCAACCGGAAAGCGTGTCCCAGTATTTGCGCTCGAAATGGGATGGGGTTTCCGCCGTCCGCCTGCTAGTAAAAAAGGCCTCCGGAGCTGTTGCTCTGGAGGCCTTTCGTTTACTTGCAAATGCGTGCGTTAGTTGTTCTTGGTCAGACGCTCGACGTCGTGGGCGATCATGTATTCCTCGTCGGTGGGGATGACCATGACCGTGACGGCGGAACCGGCGGCGCTGATGACCTGCGGGCCGTTGCCCACGGCCTCGCGGTTCTTGTTGTTGTCGATGCGTACGCCCAGCCACTCAAAGCAGTCGCAGAAGGCCTTGCGGATCGACCAGTCGTTCTCGCCGATGCCGGCGGTAAAGGTGATGGTGTCCACGCCCGCCATGGAAGCGATCATGGAGCCGGCCTGCTGCATGGCCTTGTAGGCGAACATATCGAAGGCGAGCAGGCAGCGCTCGTCGCCCTCGGAGGCGCGTGTACGGATGTCGCGGGCGTCGTTGGAGATGCCCGAGATGGCAAGCAGACCAGACTGCTTGTTCATCATGTCATCAACTTCCTGATAGCTGTAGCCTCCCTCGCGCTGGAGGTAGCACACGGTGGCCGGGTCAATGGAACCACAGCGAGTGCCCATCATCAGGCCGTCGAGCGGCGTGAGGCCCATCGTGGTGTCGCGGCACACGCCGTCCTCGATAGCAGCGAGCGAAGCACCGTTACCCAAATGGCACGAAAGCAGACGGTGGCAGCGCGAGCCCAGGATCTCCTTGGCCATCATCCACTCGTAACGATGACTCGTTCCGTGGGCGCCATATTTGCGCACATGATACTTGTCGCACACGTCCTTGGGCAGGGCGTAAGTGTAGGCAACCTCGGGCATGGTCATGTGGAACGAGGTGTCGAAGACCGCCACGTTGGGCAGCTCCGGATACTTCTCACGGCAATACTCAATCGCTGCGGCCTCGCCGTAGTTGTGCAGCGGAGCAAGCGGTGCCACCTCAAGAATCTTGGCCATAACCTCGTCGTCGACAACTGCGGAATCATCGAAGTGCCAGCCGCCCTGAACGATACGATGCCCAATGCCATCGATCGTAAAGTCGGTCTTCTCGAGCTCCTCGAGCACGCAAGCGATAGCAGAGCGATGATCGGGGAAGGGAACCTCCTCGGTCTGCTTGGCGCCACCGTTCTCGGAATGACCAAAGATACCCATGTCCGAGCCGATACGCTCGCAGTTGCCCTTGGCGAAAACCTCGCGGGTATCGGTATCCAGAAGCTGATATTTAAGGCTTGAGCTGCCGGCGTTGACAACAAGTACGTTCATGAGACTCCTTTGCAGTGCAATACGGTCGACGCAGACCTCTTAAGGCGACCGCATTTTAATAAGAAGTTATCACATCTTAATAAATAGCTATCAGGCATATCGCCCAACGAGCGCAAAAGAGGGGCTGAACGGCACTTGGTCGTCCAGCCCCTCCCCTCTTGCAATTACTTGCCGTTGACGATGCGCTCGACGTCGGAAGCGATCATGAACTCCTCGTCCGTGGGGATGACGAAAATCTTGACCTTGGAATCCTTGGCAGACAGGCACCAAGCGCCATCGCCACGCAGGGCGTTACGGGCATGGTCCATCTTGACGCCCATAAAGGCCAGACGGTCGGCCACGCCAGCGCGGACAGCCGGAGCGTGCTCGCCGATGCCGGCGGTGAAGACGAGCGTGTCCATACCGCACATAGAAGTAGCCATCTCGGCAGCCTTGGCGGCAATCTTGTAGACGAACATATCGAAGGCGAGCTGAGCCTCGGGGTCACCAGCAGCGGCGAGCTCCTCGACGTTACGGCAGTCGTTGGTCTTGCCGCCGGTCACGGCCAAAAGGCCGGACTTCTTGTTCATCATCTCATCGACCTCATCGAAGGTGTAGCCGCCCTCGCGCTGCAGGTAGCACACGGTAGCCGGGTCGATGGAGCCACAGCGGGTGCCCATCATGACGCCGTCGAGCGGGGTGAGACCCATGGTGGTGTCCATGCACTTGCCATCCTCGATGGCGCACAGGGAAGCGCCGGAGCCGATATGGCACACGACGACCTTGCGGGCCTCGCCGTTGGTCATCTCGGCGACCTTCTTGGAGATGTAGCGGTAGCTGGTGCCGTGGGCGCCGTACTTACGGATGTGCAGCTTGTCGCAAACATCCTTGGGAAGGGCGTAGGTCTTGGCGACCTCGGGCATGTTGAAGTGGAAAGCGGTGTCGTAGACCGTAACGTTGGGCAGATCGGGATACTGCTCCAGGCAGTACTCGATAACGTTGGCCTCGGGGTTGTTGTGCAGCGGCGCCAGCGGGGCGACCTCGCGGATCTTGGCGAGGACGTCCTCGTCGACGAGGGAGGAATCACCAAAGTACCAGCCACCCTGAACGATACGGTGACCAATGCCCTCGATCTTGACGCCGTTGGCCTCGAGGTCCTTCAGAACGACCTCGATGGCGACCTTGTGGTCGGGGAACTCGATGTTCTCGGTCACCTTCTTGGAACCGTTGGCAGCGTGGGTGAAGGTACCGCCGGTAAAGCAGACGCGCTCGCAGGAGCCCTTTGCGGACACCTTGTGGGACTTGGTATCGATGACCTGATACTTAAGGGTCGAAGATCCTGCGTTGACGACCAGAACGTTCATGTGTCTCCCTACTAACAGGCGGTGTGGCGCCGCCAGGTTACATACGCTTCAATAATAAACCCAAACGCCCTCGCGCTCGGGTTTATTGCGTTGATATATAAGTTATCGGTGCTTGAGCTCCCGTTTCATTGCAAGGAAGAAGCGCCCTCAGATGAGGTTCTCGCCCAGGTTTTTGCCGCCGAGGACGTGCATATGGAAGTGCATGACGGTCTGGCCGGCGTTGACGCCCTTGTTGGAGATGACGCGGAAACCGTCCGCCAAGCCCTTGGCCTTAGCGACCTCCTGGATGGCGTGAGCCATTGCACCCATGGTCTCGGCCGGCACGTTATCGGCGATATCGCTGTAGTGCTTTTTGGGGATCACGAGCGTATGGACCGGCGCCTGGGGATTGAGGTCGTCGAAGGCGATGACCTGGTCGTCCTCATAGACAACGGTCGAGGGGATCTCGTGGTTGGCAATTTTGCAGAAGATGCAATCGCACATGGTTGGTTCCTTTCTCACAGACCAAGGTAATTATATTTGGTCGGGATGGTTAGAACGAGAGGTTGTCGTCGGTGTTGGCGGCTTCGCCGTCGGCGAGCACGTCGTTGCCGTCGACGTCCTTAAGAAGCACCGAGACCTTCTGCTCGGCATCGGACAGGCGGGTGCGCAGGCTCTTGAGGAGCTCGACGCCGCGGGTATAGCTCTCGAGCGACTCCTCGAGCTCCATATCGCCCGACTCCAAGCTGCGGATGATGAGCTCCAACTCCTGCGAAGCCTGCTTGTACGTAAGCTGCTCGACCGGGGTTTTCTCTGCCATATCTGTTTCCTTTCCTAAAGGTTTATCGCTATGAAACGCGGCCTACTCGACCGTATCGACCGTTGCCGTCACGTTGCCGTCTGCCATGCGCACGCGGATGGCGTCACCGGCCTTAAAGGTCTTGGCGCTCGTGGCCACCCCATCATCGCTGTACGCGATGGAATAACCACGGGCAAGCACCTTGAGCGGCGACAGGGCATCTAGCGAGGCTGCCGCACGGCCCAGGTCGGACGCGGGCTTGTTGAGCATCGTGCGCCCCTGATGCTCCAGACGGGAACTCGCAAGCGCGAGCGCATGGCGCTTGCCATCGAGCCCCGAGGTGCTTGCAACCAGACGCTCGGGCAGGCGCTCAAAGTTGGAGCGGAATGTCCCGACCGAGCGTACTATGGCGCCCGACAGGCGATCGGCCGTCAGGGCAAGCTCAGACTCGCGACGCTCGACCATAAACGTTGGGTCGTTGAGGCACGGGCGGCACGCAGCCGCATCGAGCGCATCGCCCAAGCGGGCCGTATAGGTATCCCAGGCGCGGCGACCGCGCTGGTCGAGCATCTCCAGATCAACCTGATTCGACCCAATCATCGATGCCATCGCGGCACCCAGACGCTGATGGCGCGCCTCGAGCACATCGGCCAACTCCGTCATAGCCGGCGCCACCGATTCTGCCGCCGCCGTGGGCGTGGAGGCGCGGCGGTCGCTCACCATGTCGCAAATCGAGGTATCGGGCTCATGGCCAATGCCGGTCACCACGGGCACAGGACAAGCCGCCACCGCACGGGCAAGCTCCTCGTCGTTGAAGGTCATGAGGTCCTCGAAGGAGCCGCCGCCGCGCACCAGCAAGATGCAGTCGGGCGCTGGCGTGATGGCGGCGGCACGGCGCAGGCCCTCAATAAGCTCGGCCGGCGCACCCTCGCCTTGAACCTTAGCGCCCACGCAGACGAGCTCGACGAGCGGGTTGCGACGACGCAATGTGCGCTTGACGTCGTCGATTACGGCACCCGAAAGCGAGGTAACGACCGCCACGCGGGAGCAAAACACCGGGATGCGGCGCTTACGCGCTTCGTCCATCAGGCCCTCGCGGCGTAGCTTTTCGGCCAGTTGCGCCACTTGTTGACGCAGCAGACCCTCCCCCGCCAGCGAAAACGAGCGAGCGACAAAGCTCATGCGGCCCGTGGCCTTATAGAGATTGAAGCTGCCCTTAAAGCTCACCTGCATGCCGTCGCGCAGATCGAACGTGCGCTTGAGATAGGCGCCCTTCCAGATGATGCAGTCGACGGCCGCCGAGTCGTCCTTGATCTGAAAGTAGCAGTGGCCGCTTCGGGCGTTGGGACCACGAAAACCCGTGACCTCGCCCAAAACGCTCAGCTGCGGAATGGCATCGAGCGCGCCGGCGGCGATCTCCACCGCCTGGCTCACGCTGAGCTCCTTGCGCTCCTGATCGTCCGAACCGTCGAACTCGGCGGAAACGGCATTGCCGGTTAGATTCCAGCCCGCCACGCAGCCTCCTTTCGTCATCGTGCACATGGGCTCCGGCCCTGCGCAAATTCAAGTCCAACACATAGTACAGCGCCGCGGGGACACGAATCCCCGCGGCGCCTGCCTGTCCCATTTGTTATCGGTTGGAGTTTCTGTTGTAGCGAGCCATAAGATAGAGCAGCTGAATAATCGAGGTGAGCGCCGCAGCCACATAGGTAAGCGCGGCGGCCGTCAGCACCTTCTTGGCACCGTTGACCTGCTTGGAGCTCATACCCGACTGCTCAATATACGCCACGGCACGCCGGCTGGCATCAATCTCAACCGGCAGCGTAACCAGTTGGAACAGCACGCTAAACGAGAAGAAGATCAGTGCGAGGGTCGTGAGTCCCGCGATGTTCATAAACAGGCCCAAGAGCAACACGATGGTCCAGGTGTTCTGGGTAAAGTTGACGACCGGCACGAGGGCGGTGCGAACCTTCATCATGGCGTAACCGCTTTGACGCTGGGCGGCATGGCCCGCCTCGTGGCAGGCGACGGCAACGCTTGCGACCGACCCGCCCGAACGGTTGGCATCCGAGAGATACAGGTTATTGTCCTGCGGGTTGTAATGGTCGGTAAGCTCGCCGGCGACACCCTTGATACCCACGGCGTTGCAGCCGTTGGCGTCGAGCATGCGGCGAGCGACCGTGGCGCCCGTGTCGCCGTCCGAGCGAACCTTGGACCAGGTTTTGTACGTCGAGTTGATATAGTTCTGTGCGGCAAGACCAATCACCGTGCAGACAAGAACAACCAGCAGGTACAGCGGGTCGATGCCAAAGCCGTATCCATAGTAATAAGGCATGCGAATTCCTCCGAATCGAGTTACACGTTGGAGGCATTCTACCCACTCAAGCGGCTAGGCTTCCTTACAGCAATTCAATTTTGCCATCTTTGACCGTCAACCCCATGTTGCCCGAGAGCAGATCGTCCAGGCGCGAGCCCACAAGCTCAAAGCGCCAGCCTTCGCGCAAGGGGCTCTGCTCGGGATGCTCAATGTAGTCGGCCAGGTCATCGCGCGAGGCAATGACCGAGGTCGCCACTCCCGAGCGTTCGGCAACCAGGCGGATGAGCGCGTACATGAGATCCGTCACGCTCTCCAACTCCGGAGAGATCTGGCGATGCCCGCGCACCATGAGCGGCAGGCGATCGTGCGGGCAGCTTGCGCCGCGCTTGATGGCCATGAGCGCACCGTCCACGTCGCGCTCCCCCAACTGATCGGTACCGCGAATGCTGCGGAACTCCTCAACGCGCACGGGATTGCGTTTAACGAGCGCAAGCAGCGTGTCGTCGGACATGACCCATTTGCGCGGGATGTTGCGGCGCTCGGCGCGGTCCTCGCGCCAGGCGGCGAGCTCGCGCGCGATACCCAGCTGGTGACGACTGCACGAGTTGATGCGTTTGACCTTGCGGAACGCCTCGTGGCGATCGGCGCGATAGTGCGACTCGTCAGCCAGCGGGCGCAGCTCGTCGAGCACCCAGTCCACGCGGCCCAGCTCGCGCAGGCGGCTCATCATCTCGGTATAGGCCACGATCAGATACTTGACGTCATCGATCGCGTACTCAATCTGCTTATCGGTCAGCGGGCGGCGCGACCAGTCGGTCAGCGACTCGGTCTTGGGCAGCGATACACCGCAGAACGTCTGAACAAGCGCGCCATACGAAATCTGCTGGCGCTCGCCCAAAAAGGCGGCGGCCACCTGCGTGTCAAAAATCGGACGCGGCAGCACGCCTACGGTATGGAGCATGACCTCCATATCCTGCGAGCACGCGTGAAAGACCTTGGTCACGCTCTCGTCGGCCATAAGCTCGGCCAGCGGCGATAGGTCGTCGATTACCAGGGGATCGACCGCTACGCTCTCGGCAGGGGTGGCAATCTGAACCAAACACAGACGCGGATGGAACGTGCGCTCGCGCAAAAACTCGGTATCGACGGCAATCGCGTCGAACTCACGGGCGCGCTGGCAAAAGTCGAGTAGAGCCTGATGTGTGGAAATGTACATATCAACCCATCGAATAAGGTTAGGCCCGAAAAACACGGGTAGGATATCGGCATTGCCTTACAACTATACTCGGTTAGTCACAGAACGGGAACGTAAGTATGCGCTGCCTTATCATCCACAACCCGGCATCGGGCCCCAGCTCAGATGAAATCTTCGCATTCACGCACGCCCTTGCACAGGGCGGCGACGAGGTCGTGATGCGCTTTATCGGCGATGGCATGGAACCCGAGGACGCCGTGGCAGACGTGCGCGAGTTTGACCGCGTGGTCGTTTCGGGCGGCGACGGCACTGTCTCCAACGTGCTCGACCAGATGCGCGGATGCGGTGTCCCCACGCTCGTCTTCCCCTCCGGTACGGCCTGCCTGTTCTTCAACAACATCGGTAATGCCCCCGAGGCAGCGGCGCTTGCCAAGGCTTGCCGTGCCGGTCTCACGGTCAAAGTCGACATGGGCGAGCTCTTTTGGCTCGACGAGAACGGCAACGAGAAGCGCCACGGCTTCATCATCATCGCCGGCTCGGGTTTCGACGCCGAAATCATGATGAAGGCCGCCCCCACCAAAAACGACATCGGCGAGATCGCCTACTTCCTCTCTGCGCTCGCCACGCCCAACCCTACGGTAGCGCACTTTACGATTGAGCATGACGGCATTGTCGAGGAGCTCGACGGCATCTGCTGCATGGCCGGCAACACCTCGGTCATCCAAAACGACATCAACCTGTTCCCCGACTGCCGCATGAACGATGGCATGGTCGACATTGCGGTCATCGAACCCGTGCGCACCGTGCAGCTGCTGCCTACTGTGATCACCGCTGCGCTTGACCCCGCCGGCAAGGTACTCGGGCGCCCGCAGTTCAAGATCATCCAGACCAAGGAAGCCAAGATCACCTGCACCCCGTCGCTGGGCATGCAGTTCGATGGCGAGATTATCTCCAGCAATTCGGGCGTCTTTGGAGCCCGCGCGCTTCCGCAATGCCTCGACCTCATCGTCGACGAATTCTCCCCGCTCGGAAAATAGGAGGACCCTATGAACGACAATCCCCTGCTCGGCTTTATCATCATCGTTTTGGCCATGCTCGTCGGCTATGCGATCAACGTGATCCACCGCCGGAAGAAGTAATTCCACATTGGTATGATATTCATCCAATTATCGTCTCCCCTGCTGTTTATGCATTTGCCAAACAGCAGGGGATTTTCATTTCAGGCATTCCCAGCTACTTTATTCGGCTACAGTAATTACAGGGCGTCTTTATTAAAGTAAAGCTACAAACTGAGTACAATTAACCGTTCGTCGCATATTTCATCACGCTTATCGAGTAAGTGTCTTTCATAGATGAATATTGTTTCCAGTTCGTTACGCTAATGGGGTGTCTTTATTGGCTGAAGCCCTCTGGCGACAGAGGGCTTTCGCACGCTGGGAGGGAAAATGAGGAAAACTCACCCCGTCAACGCGCTCAAGAAGCTAGGCATAGGCCTCGCCTTTGGAGCTGCAACCATCATGTCCATGCCGACATCTGCGCTCGCCTGCACGCAGATATACATGGGCAAAAACTATACGGCCGACGGCAATACGTACTACGGCCGCGCCGAGGACTTTGGCAAGCGCTATCTTAAGCACTACGGCATCGAACCTGCCCACGAACCTGGCTTTAAGTACAGCTCGATTGAATCTGCTTTTGAATACACTTCGAACAAGCCTACCTATCGTTACAGCTATGTACGCGACCACCCCTCCAACTGGATGGGTCGCACCGACGCCTATTCCGAGGCCGGAATCAACGAGAAGGGCGTCTCCTGCTCTGCCACGCTAAGCACTTCCTATAACGAGGAGGCCGATGCAGCAGACCGCATCGATGAGAAAGTGGGTCTGGGCGAGTACAGTTACGGCAGCATCATCCTGGGCGAGAGCGCCACGGCCCGCGAGGGCGTCGAGCTTCTCGGCAGACTGATCGATGATCAAGGCGTCTGCACCAACGACCAGATCATCATCGCCGACAACAACGAGACCTGGCTGTTCGCCACACTTTCCGCCCATCAGTGGATCGCCATGAAGCTCGCTGACGACGTCGCGTCGCTCAACCCTAATATCGGGAGCCTCAACTACGATGTCGACCTTGATGACCCCGAGAACTGCCTACACTCCGAGGGCATCGAGTCCATGCCCGTGGAGAAGGGCTTCGCCAAATACTCCGCTGACGGCAAATTCGATGTCGCCCAAACGTATGGCGAAAGCCTCGCCGATTCCGGCGTAAACCAGTGGTCCCGCTATGTGCAAGGCCGCGATTATTTTGGTAGTCAGCTGACCGAAGGCACAGATTACGACATTATCACAGTAAAGAAGGATGGAAAACCTGACCAAAAGGGAGCCATGGTCAGCGAAATCCAGCCCCTGTTCTTCAGGCCTGGCAAGTCTGGCTGGAGCACCTTTGAGCTGATTCGTGCCTTTGGCAACCGCGGCGAGAACGTCCCTGGCCTCAACGCGAACACTGATGGTGTTTATTGCATCGGCAGCGAGCGCAACACCGAGATCAACCTCTTCCAGATTCGTCGCGGGTATGACCCCGAAGTCGCTACCATCCAGTGGGAAATGCTCTCCCGCGCCGCGTACTCCGTCGCCATCCCGTTGTACTCCGCTCTGATAACTGAGGTCAGCCCGTACTTCAGCGATCAGACCGTCTCCTTCGATCACTGCAACCAGACTGACGTCGTGTACAACGAGGAGCCCGAGAACTCAATCAACTACGTCCTCATGGACATCAGCTCGCTCTGCTTCGAGAACCCTGACACCCTTGGTGTCAGCGTCCGTGCCTACCTCGATGCGCTCCAGAACGAGCTTATCGAGCAGAACAAGGAAGTTGACGCCGCCATGCTGGCCGAGACGACCACCGAGGGCCGCACCGCCCTGGCCAACAAGGCCGGCAAGGCTGCTACCGAGAACACCTACAAGAAGTGCAAGGCACTGCTCCAGGAGATGCGCGCCTATCAGAAGGCCGAAAACTTCGACCAGCCCTTTACCCCAAGCGACCTGAACACCGAGACCAACGGCCTCAAGGTGTCCATCACCTACGCCAAGGATGCTCTTGCCACCGATCCGGTCACCCCGGATCAGCCCGGCACTCCTGAGCAGCCTGGCACTCCCGAGCAGCCCGCTAAGCCCGAGCAGCCGGCCGCCAAGCCTGAGAAGCCTGGCAAGTCCGACACCACGACCACGGTAACCACTAACAAGACGAACACCAAGGGCGGCCTGCCCACCACTGGCGATCGTTTTGATGGCCGCATGGTGGCCGCATTCGCCATCGCTGGCGTTGCCGTCATCTCCGCGGGCGGTTACTTCCTCTACCGTCGCAATAAGGAGTAACGTCCTAGCTGTGCGGGCGAGGCAGCAATGGCAGCCTCGCCCGCACAGCCCGCTCTTTTGACCGGCGGGAAACCCGCCTGAAATCTTTTCAAAAAAGATTTCCCCGCACACACTTTGCTGTGTTATAGTGCAGCGCAACAGCAACTAGGTGCGACCGCGCCATGGCATCACGAAAGGAGCCACCGACATGAAGAACACGATGAAGTCTCTTAACAACTGGTGGTGGCGTGATGCGAATACGATCGGTCGACAGTGAGTCCCTCACGCCTGTTTTTGCGCTCTAGGTGATTGGAAGGCCTCCGGTTTCGACCGGGGGCCTTTTTCTATCTCGAGCCCGATCGCATTCGCATCACGCGCCTCCGCTTTTCTCTTGCACTCCCATTCCAAAAGGATTTTCACCATGTCTCAGAACACCACCGCCACCCAGCCCCGCACCGTCCAGACCGCCGACCGTGGCAAACTCGATGTCCGCGCCCTCGTCCTGCTTGCCATCCTGCTCGCCGCCGGCTTCATCCTCAACTTCACCGTCGGCAAGGCCATCTCGGGCATCTCGGGCGGCATGATCAGCCCCGAGTTCATCATCTCGGCCTTCTGCCTCACCATCCTGGTCGTTCGCCCCAACATCGGCCAGGCGCTCGTCATCGGCCTCATCTCGGCTGCCGTGATCCAGATCACCACCACTTCGCCGTTCGTCGATTTTGCCGCCGAGGGCATCGCCGCCATGCTCATGGCCGGCATCGTCAACGCCGCCGGCAAGAACGGTCAAATCAAGCCCGCCATCGCCATTGTCGCAACCTTCCTGACCACATTTGCCTCCGGCGTCATCTTCATGGTCATCAAGATGGCCATGCTCGGCGTGGTAGGCGAGCTCGCCGCCGCCATGCTGCCCGTCGTTGCCATGACCGCCGTCTTTAACGCCATTCTGGTCGGCGCCCTCTACCTGCCCATCCAGAAGGCCCTTAGGCTCAACTAACCCGCTCGGCTTTACGAGCCACCCCATCTTGGCGTTAATTCGTCGCTCGCGTACCCAAGTACGCTTCGCTCCTCTTTCGCGCCAACCTGGGGCCCCTCGTAAAGCCGTCTCCGTGCTTCACCACCAAAGACTGTCCCAAACAACGAGCTTTTGGGGACGTTCTTAAACGACTGGTCATTTAAGAACGTCCCCAATGACTATGAAAGGTATCCATGGAAACGATCATCAACGTCGACGATGTCTCGTTCTCCTATGGCACGCAGACCGAGCAGACGCTCAGCCACATTTCGCTCAGCGTGAACAAGGGAGATTTCATCGGCATCATCGGGCCCTCGGGCGCCGGCAAGTCCACGCTTGCCGCCTGCCTGTCAGGTGCCGTGCCCCACCACTACACCGGCACGTTCTTTGGGTCCGTCATGGTTGACGGCCACGACACCTGCGAGGTCTCGCTGACCGACGTGTCGCAAATCGTCGGCAGCGTGCTGCAGGATATCGACACGCAGATGGTCGCTTCGATCGTCGAGGACGAGATGCTCTTTGGCCTCGAGAACTTTGGCGTTCCCCACGACAAGATCGAGCAGCGCTTGAGCGAAACGCTCGAGACCGTCGGCATCAGCGACCAGCGTGACCGCGAGATCGCCACCCTCTCGGGCGGACAGAAGCAAAAGGTGGCCATCGCCGCCATCCTCGCCATGCGTCCGCGCGTCTTGGTTCTCGACGAGCCCACCGCGGCACTCGACCCCGCCAGCTCCACGCTGGTCTTCGAGACGCTGCGTGAGGCAAACCGCACACTTGGAATCACCATCGTCGTCGTTGAGCAAAAGGTCGCCCTACTCTCGGAGTACTGCAACCGCGTGCTCGTGCTCAACCATGGCGAAATCGCGCTGCAGGGCGAGCCACACGAGGTCTTCGCGCATACCGACGAGCTCCGTGCCATCGGCGTCGACTGCCCTCGCGTCACGCGTATCTTCAATAGCCTCGAGGCCGATGGCCTGGTAAGCGGTACCCCCTGCTTGGATGTCGATGAGGCCGAGCGCCTGATTTCGGGCATCGTCGACCCCGCACACGCGGCCATCGAAGCCCAAGCGCCTGCCGGTTCCCCGCATGCGCCGTCGTTGCGCCCTCATGCCAAGGACGCAGAACCCGTACTCACCTTCGACCATGTTGAGTTTGCCTATCCCAATGGCGGCGCCGCCGTACACGACCTTAGCCTGACGCTCTATCCCGGCGAGCTCGTGGGCATCGTCGGCCAGAACGGTGCCGGCAAGACCACGCTCACCAAGCTGCTCACGGGTCTGCTCAAGCCCGCCTCGGGCAGCGTGCGCGTCACGGGACTGGATACTGCAACCGTCCCCACGAGCCGCATTGCCCGCGAGGTCGCAACCCTCTTCCAAAACCCCGACCGCCAGATCTGCAAGGACACCGTGCTCGACGAGGTCGCCTTTGGCCTGGAGCTTGCCGGCATCGACCGTGCCGAGGCGCTGCGTCGCGCCCAGCTCGTCATCGACCGCTTTGGCTTGCCGGCCGACGAGGCGCCCTTCTCGCTCTCGCGCGGTCAGCGACAAATGGTGGCGCTTGCCTCCGTCGTAGTGGTTGAGCCCAAGATCGTCGTGCTCGACGAGCCCACGAGCGGCCTTGATTACCGCGAGTGCATGACCGTCATGGAAACGGTGCGCACCATGGCCGAGCGCGGTTGCGCCGTTATCATGGTCTGCCACGATATGGAAGTCGTCTCGGATTTTGCCGAGCGCATTGTGGTAATGGCCGACGGTCGCATCCTCGACCGCGGCCGCACGCACGAGCTATTCTCGAACATCGATCTCATGCGGCGTGCCTACGTGGAGCCTCCCCAGGTTATTGAGCTCTCGCGCCGTCTGGCATCTTCCGTCTCGACCGCTTTTGCGCAGGTGAGCGAGGTCTCCGATGTCGTTCGAATTACCAAGGAGATGGTCCACCGTGGTTAACGTCATCGACTACATGCCGGGTGACACGCTGCTGCATCGCCTGAACCCCGTCGTCAAACTGGGCCTCGCCGCCGCCATCATCGTCGGCATCTTCTTGTCCGACACCTACGTGGCGCTGCTGGGCTTTTTGGCGCTCACCCTTGCCCTGGGTGCCTATGCGGGCGTCGTCAACCGCCTGTTCTCGCTGCTCAAGTTGCTGATTCCGCTCGCGCTTATCATGCTGGTGCTCCAGCTGGCCTTTATGCGCGATGGCAACGTGGTGTGGAGCTTTATCACCGACACGGGCCTCATCACGGGATCGAAGGCCTGTCTGCGCCTGCTGGGTGTGGCGTTACCACTCATCCTCATGCTCACGGTGACCAAGCTCAACGACCTTGCCAACGCCTGCGTCGAGGTGCTGCACGTGCCGTATCGCTATGCTTTCACTTTTACCACGGCGCTGCGCTTCGTGCCGGTGTTTGGTCAAGAGATGAACGCCATCATGGAGGCGCAGACCGCACGCGGCGTCGAGTACGACACCAAGAACCCCATCAAGAAGCTTAAGCTCATGCTGCCACTGTGCGTGCCACTGCTCATCTCGAGCGTGGGCAAGACCGATGCCACAGCCTTGGCGGCAGAACAGCGCGGCTTCTACCTGCGTACGCGCGCCAGCTCGTACAAGCGCTACCCCATCAAGGGCCTGGACATCGCCGTGCTCATCGTCAGCATCGCCCTCATCGCCATCGGCTTCCTGTTCTAGTTCACCACTGACAGCAACCGCCCAACGCAAAAGGCCTCGGCTCGCACCAAACGAGCCGAGGCCTTACTGTTTCACCAGATAAAACCTACCAAAATTAACCTGTCCCTTTTGACAGGTCGGAAGCTAGAGGCGGTAGGGAGCGCCGCTACGGATGATGGATTCGCGCACCAGGACATCCATGGCGTCGAGGGTGATCTCGGGCATCTCTCGGTACTTTTGCAACACCGAGAGCTCGGTGCAGGCCAGAATGACGCGGTCGCAGCCGCTACGGGCGAACTCCCACATCACGCGGTCGAACTTATCCATATCGGGCTCACGTCCGGCCTTCACATCATCGTAGATAAGCGACATCACATCGTTCTGACGTTTCTCGCTGGGATAGACGACCTCAACACCCGCAGCCTTACATTCGCGGCCGTAGACGCCCGCGCCCACGGTGCCATCGGTGCCCATGATGCCGATCTTATGCACCGGCTCGGCCGGCATACTCAGGTTGGGGTCGAACTCACACTCCCCCATCACCGCACCGGCCAGAGCATAGCGCACCGACTCACGCGGCATGTGGATAATCGGCACCTTCGTAAACGACTGGATCTGGTCATAGAAGTAGTGTGACGTGTTGCAGGGAATGGCAATGTGTGCACAGCCCAGCGACTCGAGTGCCTGGGCGCACTCTTTCATGGTCGCCAGCAGTTTGGCATGCTCGCCGGTCTTAATGGCCAGCGTGCGGTCGGGCATGGTCGACTTGGAGAGTACCACCATGTCGATATGTTCCTGATCGCAGGCAGCAGCCGTATGACGCACCACCTGGTCGTAGTAATACGACGTGGCCTCGGCGCCCATGCCGCCGATAACTCCCAGCTTTTCCATCGCCGCCTCCTTGGTGACGCTTGCGCAATTGCGCGTATCATACCCGCGCCCGCCCGATGCAAACCGGACGGGCGCCGCGCTCATCTACTTGTAATACGTCTTGAACAGCTTAAAGTGGCGCAGCTTGGTGTGCCACATGCGCAGCCAGCGGTTAAAGACAAAGTCGCCCTTCATAAACGAAGGGTCGGCGCCCTTGCCTTCCTTGTCCAGGCGATGCACCTTAGCGCGCAGCTCGGGATCCTTGACGTACTTGTCGACGACGCCCATGGGGACGACCATCCACAGGGCCTCGTCCTGAGCCGTCACAAACTCCGGCTCAAACGGACGGTTGAACACATACTCGTCCACCACATACTTGGCAACGTTAAAGCCGCTGTTGGTAACGTAGTAGTTGCTGCGGCCCTGGCGCGTGTTGAAATCGAAGAACTTAAACGAGCCGTCGCGCTCGTCGTACTTTACGTCAAAGTTGGAATAGCCCACAAAGTGAAGGTCCTCGAGCAACTTACGCACGCCGCCCATGAGCTCGTCGTTGGGCTCGGTAATGATACAGGCATGGTTGCCGACACCGTGGGGCTGATGCTCCTCGAGTAGCACATGGCCCAGGCACATCATGCGGACCTTACCGTTGCGGTCGGAATAGCTGGTGAGCACGCGCATGTACTCGTCGTTGCCGGGCACGCGATCCTGCAAGATCAGGTCGTCGGTGTAGCCGCTGGCATACGAGTCGCGAATGACCTGTTCCAGCTCGGCGCGGTCGGCAATCTCATAGGCCTTCTTCTGGCCCTCGAACTCATGCTGCCACCACATGATGCCGTCAGAAGGCTTCAGAATCATCGGGTAAGGAAAATCAATCTGGTCGAGCACTTCGGCAGGCGCCTCACCCTGGGCATTGAGCATCGCCTTGGTAAAGGTAAACGTGTGCGGATAGGGCACGCCATGCTTCTCGCACAGCTCGTAGAAGATCTCCTTCTTCTGGCACTGCTCGAGCATGCTGTAGGGCGCGTAGGGAGCGACGATGTTATCCGCCAGCTCATGAGCATCCTTGGCTTGAGCCACGAGAGCGACATAGTTGTCGCCGCAGCCCACAAGGACAATAGTCTTGTCGGCATGCGCTTGGGCAATGCCGTTGACGGTTTTGAGCATCACGGGCATGGTGTCGATATCCACGTTGGGCGTGTAGTCGATAATCTGGCTGCGGTACGCGGGACCCGTCTGATACTTGCCAAAGACCAGACTCTTGACCTGGTACTCCTCGTAGAAGGCGCGCGCCACCGAATAGGCGTTGATGTCGCCACCAAGCAGCACGGGAATGAACTCGCGCTCTGTAAATTGCAATGCCATGGAAACTTCCTATCATGAACTGCCCACACAACGGGCGGTCTTTGCGCAACTGATTTATTCTAGCGCGCCAAGCCGCCGGCGCCCAAAGCTCCACCGTATCTATGGCAATCGACGTAATCGTCCAGCACGAAGACGGCGCCCACCGTTGTATGACAATGGGCAATGAACCTACCGTTGTTGTAGGATTCAGCGTATTGACATCTTCGAGCGAAAGGTGCACACGTGCCCCAAGACCATCCGACCGATAATCCCATCCTCAATGCCGCGAGGCGCGAGCTGGCGGAACGTGCGAAAGCGACCGCTCCCCTGTGCACGGCAAACGACGCCTACAACGGACCCGCCCGCATCGTCTCGATCAACACGTCGGCACACAAGGGCACGCGCAAGTCGCCCGTCGCCGACGGGCACGACACCGTTATAGAGCAATTTGGCCTCGCCTCCGACGCACACGCCGGGCATTGGCACCGCCAGGTTTCCTTTTTAGCTGCAGAGTCTATCCAGACGGCGCAGGCGCGCGGGCTCGATGTGCACGAGGGCGACTTCGGAGAGAACTTCACAACCCGGGGCATCAACCTGCTCTCGCTCCCCTTGGGCACACAGCTCAAGCTTGGCAGCGAGGTGCTTGTCGAAATCAGCCAAATCGGCAAGGTCTGCCACACACGCTGTGCCATCTACTATCTCGCCGGCGACTGCATCTTTCCCCACGAGGGCGTTTTTGGCGTGGCACTAAAGGGCGGAGAGGTCTACGCCGGCGACGATATCCAGGTAATCAAACTCGGCGACGGCACCTGTTCGTTCACCCCCGCCGAGGCCCTCGAAGAGATTGAGCAGGCTCGCCAGAAGGGCACGCTGTAGTTATAAAACCCCACGTTGAGATGGCTTTTACAGCCCAAAACTCCTCTCAAACAGAGCTCTGTAACGTTAAAGTTGAACTCTATGGTTTCTCAACAATTCATCATAACTGCAGGTCAAAGCCAAAGCCTCAAGTTCAACTTGACCCTTTGGAACCTTTAAGGTTCAAGTTGAGGTCGAAAGCAGTAGTAGAATACCGTTCGAACCATAACCTACGATTGATTGCAGAGGGACTAGATGCAGCATTCGAATCATCGCACCGCAGCGCTCATTGCGTCGAAGCCGGCTCGCATCATCACGAGTGCCGCGCTCGCCGTTGCGCTGACGGCCACGCCGATGCTCTCCCCCGTTGCGGCGTATGCCGCCTCGCAGGCAACGCAGGACCAGCTTTCCGCAGCCCAGCAGAAGATCGAAGCCGCCACGAGCGCCTACAACGACGCCCGCACCAAACTCGATGACCTGCAAAAGCAGATTGACTCCAATGAGGCAAGCATCGAGGAAATCGAGGCCAAGCTTCCCGAGCAGCAGGCCAAGGCAAGCTCCGCCATGCGCGATCTGTACAAGTATCAGAAGGGCACCAATCCCATCGTGAGCTTCCTGGTCAACGCGCAGAGCCTGGGTGAGTTCATCACGACCTGCAAATACACCAACCAGATCACGAGCTCGAGCGTCGACGAGATCGAACAGCTCAATAACATGCAAACCGAACTCGAGCAGAACAAGGCTGAGCTCCAGCAGGCCAAGTCTCAGCTTGAGGCAGAGCAGAAAAACGCCGAGGATGCGCTGGCGCAGGCCCAGCAGCTCCGCAGCGAGGCACAGGCAAAAGCCGAGCAGGAAAATGCCGCCGAGCTTGCCAAGCTTGAGGCCGATAAGGCCGCTGCCGCCGAGAAGCTCTCGGGCGAGGGCGTAAGCGGCAGCAATTCCAGCAGCCAGGCCACCAACACCAACACCACCATCGACACCACGGTGAACAACGCCAATACCGGTAGCTCCGATTACGATTCGTTCATTAATGAGTGGACGAGCCGCATCGACAATTATCTCGCCGGCTCCCCCATGGCAGGCCAGGGCTATAACTTTGCCGTCGCCGCTTGGAATACCGGTGTCGATCCCCGTTGGTCCCCCGCCATCGCCTGCATCGAGAGCACCAAGGGCGCTTATTGCGCCAATTCTTACAACGCCTGGGGCTGGAGTGCACGTGGCGGCGGTTGGCGCAGCTTTGGCAGCTGGAGCGAGGGCATCTCCGCTCACGTTGCCTATCTGGGCGCCAACTACGGCTCCACCCTTACCCCGGCTGCGGCCAAAAAGTACTGCCCGCCCACGTGGCAGGACTGGTACAACAAAGTCGCCGCTCAGATGAACCGCATCTAAGTGCAACTGCAAAGGGCCCCAATAGGGCCCTTTTCTTTTAGGTAGCGGAGGTATCGACGACGCCGGTCGCATTGGCAACCGCGACTATGACGATCATGCACAGGAGCAGCACACCCAATGCCTTGAGCCAGAGTTTCGCGAGTTTCTTGCCGCGATAGCTGTCGAGCAGTGCGAATCGCCGACGAAGACGGCGCTTATCGAGCAGCGCAAAATGCATAAGCACCATAAGACCATCGACAAAGAAAAAATACTCGATTATGAGAAGCCACGTCGGGTAACTTTGGTTTGCTCCGGTGGGGTGAAAGACGGCAAAGTGACTTCCGGCAAAGAACACAAGCAGCGAGAAGCAGATGAGCGTATTCCAAATGCGCCCCAGAGACTCCGGAACGCGAGAGAGCAGACCACATGCAGCGGAGGCGGCAGGTCTAGGAAGCACTGTGGGGTTCTGGAGCCCTTGGGGCGTCAACACCGTCTCCGAGGCCGGAGTACGGACAAGCACAGGCGCAGGAGGCCGCACGGGGCGACTTAGATCGTATGCCGCGCGCGTCGCCCGTCCCAACGCTTCCGCGCTCGCAAAACGCTTGGCCGGGTCGAGCGCCATCGACATGCAGACGGCATCGGCAAGTGGAGTGGGAATGCCGCATGCCTCACATTGCTCGCGCATGTCGAGCCCTGGTTTAGGGTCGACTCCCGTCAAGCAAAAGAACAACAGGGCCCCAAGTGCGTAGACATCGCTGCGCACACTCGTCTGCCCAAACCCATACTGCTCGGGCGGCGCATAGGGTCGCGTGCCAAACTTGACGGTGTCAGCATCGGCGCCATCGCGCCATACGCGCGCGATCCCCAGGTCGATAATCACCAGCGATGAAAATGTCAGGCCGTCATCAGGCGTATAGTTGGCACCTGTCACGATGATATTCGACGGCTTGAGGTCGCGATGGATCACCGGCGCCGACGTCTCCCCCACCATTGCAAAACCGGCATGGAGCTCGCCCACGGCATCGCATAGGGCAGGATACAATTCACGCGCATAATCGGGGGTGGCTCCCAGACGGTCCACCAGCGCCCCGAGTGTCTCCCCTTCGATGTATTCCATAACCACGTTGAGCTCGTCGCCCACACGACGACAATCGACGATTCTGGGCAGGTGCTCAAAACGCCTGACTGCCCGCTGAGCGGCAAACAGACGCTCGTATGCCCCGCCGATTTGAGCCGAAGCATCGATGCGTTTACGAACAAAGGGACCGAGCGAACCACCGCCGGTTCCTTCAAAGTACACGAGCTCGGTTGTTTCAACGGACGAGCGCTTAAGTACACGCTCCACGCGATAGCTGTCGTCGCAATCGAGCGACGCCAGGTGCTCGGCAAGCGCTGCGGTCAGCTCGTCATCGGAATATGTTGGGGTCTGAGTATCCATAGCCTCCGTCATAGCGCAGGGCGCAGACACCCCATGGCATCCGCGCCCCGTTCGTTTGCATCGTTGTTCGGCAGCTCCGCCGGCTCAGATATCAGCCGCTAACTCACCGTCTCCTCGCCAAAGCGATACAGCTCTTCATTGACCTTTTGGAGGCTACAGCCACGGTCGATGCAAAAGATGACAATCGCATCGCGACGGTCTTTACAGTTGAGGACGCTTGCCCCGGCAGCCGTCAAGGCGCGGTTGGTCTCCTTGAGCGTCAACGCCATCGCAAAGGCAATCTGCAGCACCTTATTGCGGCTCGGATGCCGCGCACCGGTAAAAATCTGATAACCAAAAGTCTCATTGAGGTCGGCCATGCGCACCACGCGCGAGCGCTCTAAGCCCTTTTCCTGCAGCAGCTGCTTAAGGTAGTCCGAAAGCGACGGGGCGGCAAAGTCGTGTTCTTTGATATAGCCATCGATGTTTGGCGCGTCGAGAAGCTCATTGAGCAACTCCTCGGTCAGCTTTTTATCGGGCATACGACTTCACCTCCCCCAGTGCATACAACATGCTAGAAACCGCTTACGTCCGAACGCTCCCAGCTAGCAACCTGGTCGGGAGACACCGTACCCAGCGCCTCGAACTTCCAAGAGCCGCCCGCCTTCAGATGATTGGTGTTTGCAAGAGCCGTTCCAACCTGGTTGCCATCGGCATCATACAGAACATATTCGATCTGAATGTAGCTCTTTTCCTTGTCCGTGTTATTGGTCAGCGTGCCCGTGATCTTATAGGCAAACTGATTGGAGGTGTCTTCAGCCTCGTCAGCAATGGTATACGGTTCTTGCGGTTCTTTTTGCTCCTCAGCCTGCTGTGTCGCCTCGGCAGGCTTTGCCGAATCGCTCGCAGACGAATCGGTTGAATTGCCACCCATAGAGCCCACGGCACCGACAATAACCAGCACCACGATGACGCCTAGGACAATCTTGCCGATCGGCTTCTTTCCCTCTTTTGCCATTATTCATCCTTCCTACGATCCGGCTACCGTGCCGGTACACAGCACATCGTAGGAAGGATTGAACTTGAATTCATTAGCTGAGAGCTAAGGCTGCGGTAAACGACCAATGCAGTTATCCAAACGCCGAGCAAACGCACTGCGCGCGACCGTCTGCTGGCAGTGCATCAACCCACCGTGACGGATTCCCCGGTAAAGGCACTGATCATCAACAGGACAAAGAAAACAAGGTAGCTGGCACTCAGCAGGTACGCAATGATCAGAAAGACGACCCAGCCGACATTGGTTTTACCGTCGGCACGGCGTTGCTCGCGATTGCGGCAGAGCCAAATCGTCACGCCGATGGCAGTGATAAACAGCACGAGCGCCGCCGCGACAAGCCCGGCAAGCGCAAACATCACGCCAATGCTCACAGCAATAACCGGAAGCAGCAGCAAACCGCACCCGCATCCACCCGGACTATATACGGCAGACTGTCGGCGTCGTTCCATCGTCACTCCATCACAAGCAATCGTTTATAGACATCGAGGCCTTTGAGTAGGATTTCCTCGTCAAAGAGCATGCTATCGGTATGCAGAGCGCTTGTGGCATAGGCGGGGCAGCCATCCGAATCACTCGGGTTGTCTTGGTCCTCTGGCATACCCGTGCCCAGCAGGAAAAACACGCCCGGCAGATAGCGTTGATAGAACGCGAAATCCTCGGCGATCAGCAGCGGCTCATCCACGAGCTGTAGCTCGGGCAAGGCAGGCGCGACATTGGCAAATAGCTCGGGGTCGTTGTCGACCGGCGGATAGCCCTCGGCAAAGTCGAGATCATACGTGCAGCCCGTTGCGGCACAGGCATCGTCCAGCACGCGGCGCACGCCTTCGCGCGCCCGGTCGAACATGTCGTCCGTAAACACACGCAGGCTTCCGGCCACATGGGCCTCCCCCGCCACCGCGTTGCAAACGGTGCCAGCCTGCAGCAGGCCAAACTTGCCGATACAGGGTTCGTCGGTGCCCAGCTCGTCCATCAGTTCGCGCTCGGCAACCAAGAACTTGGCAGCCGCCAGCGCCGCATCGTGCGATTCCTCGACCGGAACGCCATAGGTCTTAGCGATATGGATGCTCGTCCCGTGAATATGAATGTGTGTCTCACTCGAACGCGCCAGCAGCGGACCGGAACAACTCGCCAACGTGCCGGCAGGCAGATCGGGCCACACATGGAAGCCAAAAATGCGGTCAGCCCCATAGCGCTCGAACACACCGCTCTCGCATACCGTCTTGGCACCACCGGTCGTTTCCTCGGCCGGCTGGAACACAAAGAGAACGTTGCGCCTAATGGCGCCCGGCTGCTCGCGAATCGTACGGTCGACATACGTCGCGGCGGCAAGTGCCATGGCCATGTGTCCGTCATGTCCGCAAGCGTGCATCTTGCCGGGATGGATCGAGGCAAAGGCCGCTCCCGTCGCCTCCGCGATGGGCAGCGCATCCATATCGGCGCGAATCGCCGTGGCACGCGCGGCACCAACGCCAGCGTCGAAGAAAGCGCAGACGCAGCTGGGACACGGATGGGTCACCTCGCAAGCGAGCGGCGCCAACACGCCCTCGATATAGGCGATAGTCTGCGGAAGATCGAAATCGAGCTCCGGAATGCGATGGAGATCGCGGCGATAGCGACGGAGTTCTTGGAGCTCGGTCATAGAGAATCCCTTCGTGAGGCACATCTGTTGCAACTTATTGTGATACAGGATTGTGGCACACATGTTTCCAGCATATTGCTGCATTTTTTAAACGTTATATACGAATACTCTTGTTTGGTAAAGTGCAACGTGATAGGGTCTTTACCACTTGATAGAGGCGCGGGCACGAAGAGCCGCGGGCGAGCCGGCAGGCTTTGACCCCGTGGGGAGGCGAAACCCGCCGAACTGGGTTTTTCGGGCACGAACAACCTGGTGGGCCTGTGGGAAACACCCACAGGACTGTCTGCAGCAATGCGGGAGCGCTATCCGGACATTGGGTCCACGCTATGCGGATTCGATGCGCAGATGGCGCCGTCTGGATAGCGAGGTTTACGGGACATGGCATTGACCCCCAACGAGGCATATGCGGCCAAGCAGCCGTTTGTGGACAAGGAGACACTCGAGCATATCGTCGAGCAGTTCCCCACGCCGTTTCATCTATACGACGAGGCGGGCATCCGCCGCAACATGCAAGAAGTGCGCGACGCCTTTGCATGGAACCCGGGCTTTAAGGAATACTTTGCCGTCAAGGCCAACCCCAACCCGGCGCTCATCTCCATTCTCAACGAATACGGCTGCGGCTGCGATTGCTCGAGCTATACCGAGCTCATGATCGCCCGCTCACTGGGTATCACGGGACACGACATCATGTTCTCGTCCAACGACACACCGGCTGCCGACTTTGAGCTCGCCGACAAGCTGGGTGCCATCGTCAACTTTGACGACATCAGCCACATCGGGTTCTTTGAGCGCGTTGCGGGGCCCATCCCCAAGACGGTCAGCTGCCGCTTTAATCCAGGCGGCCTGTTCCAGCTCTCCAACGGCATCATGGACAACCCGGGCGACTCCAAATATGGCATGACCACCGAGCAGCTCTTCGAGGCCTTCCGCATGCTCAAGGCCAAGGGCGCCGAGGACTTTGGCATCCACGCATTCCTTGCCAGCAACACTGTCACCAACGACTACTACCCCAAGCTCGCGCGCATCCTCTTTGAGCTTGCCGTACGCCTGGAGCGCGAGACCGGCGCACACGTCGCCTTCATCAATCTGTCCGGCGGCGTCGGCATCCCCTACCTGCCCGAGCAGCAGACCAACGACATTCGCGCCATCGGCGAGGGAGTACACGCGGCATACGACGAGATCCTGGTTCCCGCCGGCATGGGCGATGTGGCGATCTGCACCGAGATGGGCCGCTTTATGATGGGCCCCTACGGCTGCCTGGTCACCAAGGCCATCCACGAGAAGCAGATCTACAAGGACTATATCGGTGTCGATGCAAGCGCCGTCGATTTGATTCGCCCTGCCATGTATGGCGCCTACCACCACATTACGGTAATGGGTCAGCCGGGCGGCGCCGACAAGGCCACAGCGTCCGTCACGAACACCTATGACATCACGGGCAACCTATGCGAGAACAACGACAAGTTCGCTATCGATCGCGAGCTGCCGCATATCGACATGGGTGACCTGCTTGTAATCCACGATACCGGTGCGCATGGCTACTCCATGGGCTACAACTACAACGGACGGCTGCGCTCGGCCGAGGTCCTGCTGCGCCCCGATGGCGCGGCCGACCTCATCCGCCGCGCCGAGCGCCCGGGCGATTACTATGCCACGCTCGACGTGCTGCCGTGCGGCCGAGAGCTGCTGGCCAAGTCGCGCGCCGAAAGTGCACGCCGTCGCGCCAAAGACGAGCGCTTGGCAGTCGCAGCTCAATGGAACAAACGCATCCAGATCGCAGAGGCGAAGGGGAAGAACATGGACATCCGCAATCTCGAGGGCTCAACCGTCGCCCTAGTTACGCCGTTTAAAAAGGACGGCAGTGTCGACTTTGACGCGCTTGGGCGCCTTATCGATTTCCACCTGCAAAACGGCACCGACGCCATCCTCACCCTAGGCACCACCGGCGAGAGCGCCACGATGACCGACGACGAGGACAACTCCGTTGTCGCCGCGGTGGTCAAGCAAGTTGCAGGACGCGTCCCCGTCATCGCCGGCTCGGGCTCCAACTCCACGCAGACCATGCTCACCAAGTCGCTTACTTACCAGGGCTTGGGAGCCGACGGCCTGCTGCTCATTACCCCCTACTACAACAAGTCTAACGAAGAGGGTATCTATCAGCACTTTAAGACCGTAGCCGATGCCGTGGACATTCCCTGCATCCTGTACAACATCCCCGGTCGTTGCGGCTGCGGTATCAGCGAGCACAACGTAGAGCGCCTGGCCGCACATCCCAACATCATGGGTATTAAGGAAGCCTCGGGCGACGTCGCCTACGCGGCCAAGATCGCTCACCTGCTGTCAGACGACTTCCGCATGTACTCGGGCGAGGACGCGCTTACCGTGCCGCTCATGAGCCTGGGCGCCTCGGGCACCATCAGCGTGTGGGCCGATGTTCAGCCGCAGCTCGTGCACGACATGTGCCACGCCTATTTGGACGGCGACGTGGAGCGCGCCCGCGATATCCAGATTGCCGGTCAGCCGCTCATCAATGCCCTCTTTAGCGAGGTCAACCCCATCCCCGTTAAGGAAGCGCTCGCCCAGATGGGCATGATCGAGGCAAACTACCGTATGCCGCTGTGCCCCATGGCAGACGACACGCGATCCGCACTTACCGATGCTCTGAAGGGAGCTGGTCTGCTTGATTAAGACCGTCATTATGGGAACGGGCCGCATGGGCTCGCTCATCCGCACCACCGCCGAAAGCATTGTCGATGCCGCCGGGCAGCCCGTTTTTGATATCGTGGCCCAGATTGGCTTCGATTTGAGCGAGCTCGAGAACGCACCGGCTGCCGATGTGATTATCGACTTCTCGAACGTCGCGACCTTCGACGCTGTCGTCGCCTATGTCGAGCGCACGGGCGCGGCGTTGGTCTCAGGCACCACAGGCTACACCCCCGAGCAGATGGACCGCCTGCGTGAGCTGGGCCAGAACACCCGCGTTATGCACTCGGGCAATTACTCCATCGGTATCGCAGCCCTGCGCCATCTGGTAGCGCAGGCTACACGCGAGCTGCCCGGCTTTGACTGCGAAATCGTCGAGACGCACCATAACCAAAAGGTCGACGCCCCCAGCGGCACTGCCAAGTTGTTGCTCGACGCCGTCGTCGAAGCCGAGCCCGAGGCAGGCTACCACCCCGTCTATGGCCGCGAGGGCATGTGCGGAGCACGCGATCCCAAGGAGATCGGCATGCACTCGCTGCGCGGTGGCACTGTCGCCGGCGTCCACGAAGTGAGTTTCTTTGGCCAGGACGAGGAGGTCACGCTCACCCACCGCGCCACGAGCCGTCAGATCTTTGTCAACGGCGCCCTGGCAGCCGCGCAGAAGCTCGTCGCCCGCGAACCCGGCTTCTATACGTTCGACCAGGTCATGTTTGCCTAACCAGGTATCAACCGAATCCACCCAAAGGAGAGATAGCGAATGAGCAACGCAGCCGAGATGGATGCCCAGGAGATTATCAATTACATCGCCACCGCGCCTAAAAAGACGCCTGTCAAGCTGTATGTGCGCGAGAAACCCGGCATGAAGGTTGCCTGGGGCGACGCACATGTCTACGGCGGCCGTCGCGGCAAGACCGTCTTTGGCGACTGGGACGAGCTCAAAGCCATCCTGGACGCCAACGCCGATTCCATCGATTACTACGACGTCGAGAATGACTGCCGCAACTCCGCCGTCCCCATGCTCGACCTTAAGGGCATCAACGCCCGCATCGAGCCGGGCGCGATCATCCGCGACCGCGTCGAGATTGGCGACCGTGCCGTCATCATGATGGGCGCCATCATCAACATCGGCTCCGTTATCGGCGAGGGTTCCATGATCGATATGGGCGCCGTGCTGGGCGGTCGCGCCACCGTGGGCAAGAACTGCCACATCGGCGCCGGCACCGTGCTGGCAGGCGTTGTGGAGCCCGCCAGCGCCACGCCCGTCATCATCGAGGACGATGTCATGATCGGCGCAAACGCCGTGGTCCTGGAAGGCGTGCACGTGGGCAAGGGTGCTGTAGTTGCCGCCGGCGCCGTGTGCGTCGAGGACGTCCCCGCCGGCGCCGTCGTGGCCGGTGTCCCCGCCCGCGCCATCAAGATGCGCGACGAGAAGACCGACAGCAAGACCGGCCTGGAAGAGGGCCTGCGCCAGCTTTAATAGTTACGGCGTTTTACCAAACGCCGTAACGGCCCGACGCTGCAAACGCCCCTAAGCGGCAATCTGACGTTCAATCGTCGGTCGCGTACCGAAGTACGCTTCCCTCCTCTTTCACGTCACCTTGCTCGCTTAGGGGCGTTTTCGCTGACGTATGCTCGACCTGCAACGTAATTCAGCCCCAAGTAAAAAGGCCGAAGCCCTCATCCGGGGCTTCGGCCTTTATTTTTGCAGCGTCCAAGCGCAGTTTATCGATTCTCAATTGACCCGATATTCTTGAGCTCGATGGAGATGAGGCCGTTGGGCTCATTGACGAACTCGATGTACTCGGAGTTCGAACCCATCTCGGCCGGGAAGCTGATCTCGATGCCCGTGTCGGTACGGATCTTGTGATTGCGCACGGCCGCGCGCTCAACTTGCTTGCGCTCCACGGGAACGCGCTCAGGCACCTTCTCCTCAGTCAGTGCCGCGCGCACGCTCTCCTTGATGACCGGCTCGTCCTCAAAGACCTCGTCGACGATATCCCAAGGCGGCAGCTCCTCGTCATCCTCGACCTTCTCGGCCACAGCGGCCTTAACCTTTGCGAGCGCCACGGCCGTGTTGGCACCGTGCTCCCCGGCGACTTCCTCGACCACACGCGTCACGGTGTCGATGACCTCCTTGCCCGATACGCCCGTGTCGCACTGCAGCAGGCCATCGGGGATAAGCATACGGTCCTCGCCGGCGATCTTGCGTTTCTTGTCCACATAGCCGATCTCCATGGTGCTCGCGCGCACGATGGCATAGCTCGGCACCTTTTGCGAGGGGTTCGGCAGAATGGCGTAGTGGCGCGAGATGTCGTTGCGCACCTCCCCTTCCTCGCGGCCCACTTCGTGCATAAAGGCCTGCTTGGAGCCCAGCAGCATCATGGCAAACCAGCGGGCATCCTCATCGTCGTCAAAATCAGCCACGAGCACGTCGGTGGACTCAGCTTTCTCGGCCTTGGTGAGTTCGGAAGAGATGAACTCCGCAATCTGCTGCGACAGGTCCACGAACTCACGCTCACCAAAGAAATAGCTCTTGAGCTCGCCGCCGAATGCGGAGTTCTCGGCAAACGTGGCACGCTTGTTATCGGCCGAAGTGCGCGCGCGACGCAGATGTGTGGTCACGAAGTTGCGGACAGTACGGCTTTCGATATCCAACTCGCGCTGGCTCATGACGTTGACGGCAGAGTCAAAGTCCAGGATATGCAGAATCGCGTGATTGATTTTCATATACGGCATTCCGTTCTAGATCGATTTCGGCACGAACCAGTATAGCGGTCGAGCCCGCCCCAGGCGCATCGAAGATTGGCGCATCGGGGACAGGTTGCTTTGTATCAATGGCTAGCGCAGGAGCTCGGACTGCCAAGCCTCGAGCTGTTCTGCCAAACTCTTGCCGGCAGCGGGCACGTCGATCTGGGGTCGTTTGGGCAACAGTGCGCATTTAAGGATCGCCACGATGGTCTGCGAGATAAAGCGTCGCGTATCTTTGTCAAAGCCTTGCGCAGCCTGGAGCATCACGGGCAGACTCTCACGCAGATTTCCTGCGATATCCGCAAACCGTTCGGCGTCCGTAGCCTCAAACACGGAGAACAACGCATCTACAAAACGCTCGCGCTCGCTAGGTGACACTGCAAGCAGCATCTCGCGAATGGAGCCATCAACGTATCGAGCACCGGCGGACAGGCGCTCACAGTATACGAAGTCGCAACCATCAACCACCCAGCTAAAGGGATTGTGCTGCAGCAGGCTGAACTCGGTGCTCTCAACGATGGCATAGTCCTCTTGTGTCTCGAACATCATGCCGAAGATCGACGACCGAGGTAGCGTCTTGTCGATTCGACCGGAAAGATCGGCAAAGGCGTTGCCGTTCAGAAACTCCTCGACGAACCCTGGACCATCATGGGAATACGCCCGTTCGATTCGCTCACGGGCGACATCGGAGCACATCGCCGCACCGTACACCGCAAGGTTTCCGCCCTTGGAATGACCTCCGCACAAAAGCGGCCCGTCGATCGCATCCGCCGCCTCGTCCACATAACGCGCCGCGGATTCCTGGGCCGGCACAGGACACCGGAACGCCATGTTAAAGTCCTCTTTCCAGCCCACAATCGTGCTGTCGGTCCCCCGGAAGGAAAGATAGCTAAACCCCGCCGGAAACCGGAACGCCATGGCTGCAAACTGCTCCGTCGCCACCACATCGCTCACGGCACGATAGCCGCAAACGTGCACGCCGCGGTATCTGGGATTTGCTGCCACGGCCTCCAACAAGGCCCTGCTTCCCTCTGGGTCCCACAAGTCGTCAATCATGTCCCGGTAGCACTCGGCACGCAGCAGTTCGCGTACGTCTAGGCCCTGCCAGTTCGTCAGCCCCGCCATATCACCCGGCAAGCGCAAATAGGACAACCACGCAAAGACCAGGCTATCCACCGCGCAGAACGGCCGCTCCTCAAAGGGATCAAACGCCGTCTGGACATAGGTCAAAAAATTAGGCGAATCCGACATGGCCCTCCCATCAACTATGGTGCATTGGAGTCAGGTTACTTTGCACCAAAAAGGCGCCCGGGCCGTGTGGACCCGGACGCCTTCATTGTAGCTTTTCGCTCTAGCGAGCTTGATTTAGCAGGAGAAGTCGACGCTGTCGATGATGTCCTTGAGGGCCTTGGCGGAGACGGTGAGCTCATGCTGCTCGTCGTCGTTCAGCGGCACGGGGACGCGGCAGACGACGCCGTCGCGGCCAACGACCGTCGGCATGGAGATGGCCAGATCGGACAGGCCATACTCGCCCACCATGAGCGAGGAAACGGGCAGAACGGTCTGCTCATCACGCATAACAGCGGTGCAGATGCGCTTAACGGCCATGGCGACGCCGTAGTAGGTGGCGTGCTTCTTCTCGATGATGGTGTAGGCGGAGTTCTTAACGTCCTCGGCGATGCGCTTCTCGGCAGCCTCATGCTCCAGGTGGCCGTGAAGCTCGCAGAAGGTGTTCAGCGGCACGCCGGCAACCTGGGCGCTGGACCAAGCGACAAACTCGGAGTCGCCGTGCTCACCCATGACATAGGCCTGAACGTCGCGCAGGTCAACCTCGACGTGGGCACCAAGCATCTGCTGCAGACGGCCAGTGTCGAGCACGGTGCCGGAGCCGATGACGTGGCCCTCGGGCAGGCCGGACATCTTGATGGCGGCGTAGGTCAGAACATCGACCGGGTTGGAGACGATGAGCAGAATGCCATCGAAGCCGGACTTCTTAATCTCGGGGATAATGGACTTAAAGATGCTGACGTTCTTGTTGACCAGGTCCAGGCGGGTCTCACCGGGCTTCTGGGCAGCGCCAGCGGTGACGACGATCATGGCGGCGTCGGCGACATCGGAATAATCGCCGGCGTAGATCTTCATCGGCTCGGCAAACGTCATGCCGTGCGCGATATCCAGGGCCTCACCCTCGGCGCGGTTCTTGTCCACGTCGATGAGGACCATCTCGGAGAACAGACCGCTCTGCATCAGCGCGAACGCCGAAGACGAACCGACGAAACCGCAGCCGACAATAGCGACCTTCTTCTCGTTAACCATTAGAAACTCCCATCTCACTCCACAAACAAGCCGCCCGGGAACGACCCGAGCGGCTTGTCGTAATCCCAATACATCCAATCGGGACTTTGATTATGCTCCTATTCGCAGCCAAAAATCGACCGTTTACCGAAATTGTTTGCAGAATTCGTAAAATAACTGCACGAAATCGGTTTCGATATATTGACGAGCCAAAATAGCTTTCTAATACAGGCCCGCCTCGCGAATGGCCTCGACAGCCAAAGCGATCTGGTCGGGCGGCAAGACCAGCGCCATGCGCACGTGCCCCTCGCCCGAAGGACCAAAGCTCGCGCCCGGCGTCACCACAACGCCGGCCTTCTCCATAAGCTCCTCGCAAAACGCCATGGAATCGGTGCGGCCACCGGGAAGCTTGGCCCACACAAACATAGAGCCATGCGCGTTGGGGCGCTCCCAGCCCAAGCCCTCAAGACCGTCGCACAGGGCATCGCGGCGCTCCTGGTACTTCAGACGCTGCGCCTCGACCTCATCGCGCGGACCGTTCAGGCAGGCGATGGCGGCCTTCTGGATCGGGAAGAACATGCCAAAGTCGATCTGGCCGCGCAGCTTGGCAAAGGCCGAGACCACGTCCTCTCGGCCGACCAAAAAGCCGATGCGGGCACCGGTGACGTTAAACGACTTGGAGAGCGAGAAGAACTCAACGCCCACCTCGAGCGCGCCGGGGTACTGCAAGAAGCTGCCGCCCGGCTCGCCGTTGAACACGATGTCGGAGTATGCGTTGTCGTGAACGATCAGCAGGTCGTGCTCGCGGGCAAAAGCGATGATCTCCTCGTAGATCTCGGGCGTGCCCACCGAGCCCACCGGGTTGGCGGGCAGCGACACGATCATGTACTTGGCACGATCGGCCACCTCGGGATCGATGCCCGCCACATAGGGCAGGTAATTGTGCTCCGCCACCAGCGGATAATACTCGAGTTTGGCGTCGGCGATCTTGGCCCCCGCCTCAAAAACCGGGTAGCACGGATCGGGAACCAAAATGGTGTCACCCGGATCGAGCAGGGCCAGGCCCAAATGGCCCACGCCCTCCTGCGTGCCGTTGCACGACTGCACCATGGACGGCGTAATGCCCGAAACGCCAAAGCGACGCTCATAGTAATCGCACACAGCTTGCTTGAGTTCGGGCAGGTCGCGCAGGGCATACTTCCACATCTCGGGATCTTGGGCTGCCTGCGTGAGCGCCTCGACCACGTGGTCGTACGGCTTAAAGTCGGGCGTGCCCACGCTCATGTTGTAAATGGTCTTGCCCTGAGCCTTCAGCGCAAGCAGTTTGTTGTTGAGCGAGGCGAAGACCTCCGCGCTAAAGCGGTCGAGACGCTGCGATGCCTGCATGGTGCCACCTTTCGATATGAAAAACGCGGCGCTCCGACAAGAGCGCCGCGCGATACGGGCCATCAGATTGCAAAAGTGTAACGCTTGCAACCCCCGTATTGGTTCAATTTAGCCAACCTTAGTCAATCGGATCGAGCGCATCGATCTGCGCAAGCCACAGACGTGAGCTGGCGTCACTCGGCATACGCCAATCGCCGCGCGGACTGAGCGTCACCGAGCCCACCTTGGGACCATCGGGCAGGCAGCTGCGCTTAAACTGCTGGGCAAAGAAGCGACGATAGAACGTACGCAACCACGTGTGGACGGTCTTGACGTCGTAGACGCCCTCGAAGCTCTTGAGCGCCATGCGGTAGATCTTGCCCGGCTCAAAGCCAAAACGCAGCAGGTAGTAGAGGAAGTAGTCGTGCAACTCGTACGGGCCCACCAAATCCTCGGTCTTCTGCGCAATCTCGCCGTCGCCCGTGGGCGGCAGAAGCTCGGGGGACACCGGCGTATCGAGGATATCGAGCAAGACCTCGGCAATGCGCCCGCCAAAGACATCGGCGGCATAGCGTACCAGATGGCGCACAAGCGTCTTGGGCACGCTCGCGTTGACGGCGTACATGCTCATGTGGTCGCCGTTATAGGTAGCCCAGCCGAGCGCCAGCTCCGACAGGTCGCCCGTGCCAATGACAAAACCGCCAGCCTGGTTGGCCAGATCCATCAGAATCTGCGTACGCTCGCGCGCCTGGCTGTTCTCGTAGGTCACGTCCTGCACAGCTGGATCATGCTCAATGTCCTTGAAGTGCTGCTCCACAGCCGCGTGGATCGAAACCTCGCGGAAGCTCACACCCAGGTCGCGGGCGAGCGACTCGGCATTCGACTTGGTGCGATGCGTCGTGCCGAAGCCGGGCATGGACACGGCTGTGATACCAGTGCGCGGCAGCCCCAGTGCATCGAAGGCACGCACGGTCACAAGCAGCGCTAGCGTGGAGTCCAAGCCGCCCGAAAGGCCGATAACCGCAGCCTTGGTACCCGTGTGGGCAAGGCGGGTCTTGAGGCCCGCAGTCTGCAGATCGAGGATCGTCTCGCAGCGCTCGGCCAAGTCGCCGTGGTCGGCCGGCACAAAGGGCGCGCGCGGGAAAACGCGGTCGATATCGCAGGCATCGCGCAGGACGGGCTCTTTGGCCAGCACGCCCTCAAATGAAAACTCAACAGTCGTGGCCTCAGGCGCATCGTCCGCGCGCGTCCACGTCGTCGAGCGACGGCGCTCGGCAACCAGACGGTCGAGGTCAACATCGGCGATGGCCATATCGCAGGTAAGCAGTTTGGTCGCGGCGAGCTTGGAGCCGTTTTCGTAGACGAGGTTCTCGCCCGCAAAGACCATGTCGGTCGTGGACTCGCCCTCGCTCGCATCTGCATAGGCATAGGCACAGTACAGGCGCGCGCTCTGGTTGGATATGAGGCTGCGTCGGTAATCTGCCTTGCCGATAATCTCGTCCGAGGCCGACGGGTTGAGGATCACCGTCGCACCGGCAAGCGCCATCTCGGTCGAAGGGGGCGCCGGCACCCACAGGTCCTCGCAGACCTCAACGCCCAGCACCATATCCTCGGCACCCTCGTCACAGCAGCGGTAGACAAGCTCCGAACCCAGCGGAACCGGACCCTGACCGGCAAACTCGACCCACACGGGATCTGCGGGCGCCGGAGCAAACCAGCGGCGCTCGTAGAACTCGCCATAGTTGGGCAGATACTTCTTGGCCGTGAGGCCCAAAAGCTCGCCCGCGCAGCACACGGCGGCGCAGTTGTAGATATTCTCGGCAACTGCAACGGGAAGACCGATAGTAAAGACAATCGGCAGCTCACGAGTCTCATCGAGGATATGCACCAAAGCAGCCTCGCAGGCATGCAGTAATGTGCGGTTATGGAACAGATCGGCCGCGGTATAGCCGCACAAGTTGAGCTCGGGCAGTACCAGCGCGCGAACGCCGCGCTCAACAGCCGCGCGAACAGCCGCTAACGCAACCTCGGCATTGCCCTCGACATCGGCCACGCGAATCTGCGGCGACGCCGCCGCCACACGCAAAAAGCCATCGTTCTTATTAGCCGAAACGCAGCATTGCCTTGTTGATCTGGACACTGGAGGCCCCTTCTACCCTGAGATTCAGTCTAACGGACGTTCACATATCTCTAACTAGCCAAAGCAACCTCCCAGTTTACTGAGAGGCCAACCTGTGCTAAAAGCATGTATTTCAAAAATATCTTTAATTAAAAAAGGAGAAATCGATAATCGACTTCTCCTTTAAGCGAGGCGAGTAAATTCCGAAACTAATGGCAGAATTTATCCATGTAGTCCTCAAAGTCGAACATTTCCACCACGACGCCCTCTTCCTGAAACTCTTTCAGTTGCTCCAAGAGATCTTTGTTAATAACGTCCATGCAGAAACCTCCTCTATCTAATCAATTGTAGTATATCTGCTTTCATGCAATTATCAACCAACTTGTTTAATTGCTCCTCGTTTGCCGATAGTCCCTCTTTTTTCAAAATGTCGCGCACCTCGTTCTTAGTAATCGGCTTTTCAAACAACGAAAGCAAAGCGAACGAAAAATCATTAACCGCACACATTCTATGGGTGGCACAACTCAGCAGTACTCTTAACCCCTCTTTTGAGCGTCCGACTTCTTTCACAAACGAACTTTTAACCAATTGAAAACCATTATCGTGCATTACATAATCGGCATCGATATTTGTATTCAGCAATCCATAATGCAACAGTTCTTCTATCGCCCTTGTCAGCTCGAGGTCGCCCTGATCAAGGATAAGAGAAATGCTACAATCGGCCTCCAATAAACGGGCCAACTTAAGGTATACCAACTGGGAAACAGCATAGACATGATGGTATTCAGAATTATAGAAGTAGGCAAATGGCTCAACGAGCACGACAGAGGTCTTGGAATCCAGCCAGATTCGATCAGCTGGATTTAGACTAGTTAGCCGTCGCTTTACTTTGGTCAAATGTCCCTTATACCTGACAGCGTGAATAGAATCTAGGATCCAGGTCACCTCTGAAATATGAAGCCGCTGGGGCAAGTCAATTGTGTCGCTACCGTTTATGACCTCTTGCATATAAAAATCAATATGATGCTCATCAGATAAGGATTTTGCTTCATTTAAAGTTAAACCAGTGCCTGAAACATAATCCACTTCGAGGCGCAAATCCTCATATTGGGACTTCGGCATTACAGAGACACCATACTTATCGGGATGATTCCAAACATCCGACCCCATAACGAGACCAAAATTCGTAAATCCTCTCGTGGAATATGGAACACCACATACCTGTTTTGAATAATTCAAAACATTCTCTGTATAAGCTAAGGTGTTCAGAGCCTCTTCTTTAGTTTCGGTCGGGAAGCCAATCATAAAGAATAGATGAACAGGAATACCCGCATTGAGACAATCATGGATATTGCGATCAATCCAATCAACTCTCGTGTTCTTCTTCATTAGATCAAGAACTCTTTGGTTGTATGACTCGAGGCCAAACTGAATCTGCCTACATCCACTTTGGTATATCTTGTTGAAAACGTCTGTACTTAGGGTTGGAGAGAACCTCGTTTCTCCATGCCAGAAAAACGTTTTTCCCGATGCGTTTATTTCATCCGCGAGTTGCTCCATTCTTTTGCCTTCGAATGTTTCATCCACAAAAGAGAAAACTCTCGTGCCGTATTTTTCATTTAACCGACACATTATTTCAAATACTCTCGATATAGGCATCTTTCGGTAACAACCACCGGTAGCACCGGGAATGGTGCAGAAGGCGCAATGATTAAAACACTGCCTAGAGGAATAAACCGGCAATATTAACTCAGGCATGAAGTATTTAGAAAGGGCGAAGCCATCGAAATCGGGAACTGTATCGTTGGGTTGATTTCCGATCTCAACCGAACACATTGAGCTGATGGCTCGCTCCCGCAGTTAACCGAACGCCCCCGAGGTCCTATCCGGGACCCGGGGGCGGCATTTTCCCAGTTGAAGGAATGGTGGAGATGTGTTTCGATGGGT
>DBFDVR010000049.1:0-2765 GCA_048321375.1 Collinsella sp. | reverse complement strand
AGCCTGCTGCGTACAGGTCGGCGATCACCGTGCGATAAGCGGCTGCGATGGCGTCGGCAAGTTCCTCATCGGTCTTATAGACAGCGCGCAGGCTCTCCTGCTGGCCGTCGCAGCGGTCGAGCGTGACTTCGGAGAACGTCTGGATCGGCGCCGGGATGGTCTGGCGTGCAACGTGGCCCTCGCCCTCGAGCGCTTTGACAAACTTAAAGTGCTCGACAAAGGGGTGGTTCTCGCCGCTGATGGGGCCGGTCACCACGGCGGTATCGGCCGTCGTCTCCTCATCATGGAACATATAACCCGTACGCGAGGTACGGCGCTCAATGCCATTGAGGCCCCACATAAAATCGAGGTGCCAGTAGCTGCGGCGGAACTCGCCATCGGTGATGACCTGTAGGCCGGCGGCCTTTTGCTTAGCCACCAAGTCGCGAATGGCCTCATCCTCGACGGCCTTAAGGCCGTCGTCATCGAGCGTACCCGCGACGTAGGCGGCACGGGCGTCCTTCACGGCCTGCGGACGAAGAAAGCTGCCGACGATATCGGCGCGAAACGGCGCGTTCGGTTGAATCGAAGTGCTCATAGATATCTCCCTTTGCATTGGTTGCTTTACCGAGACAGAGTATGAGCGCTTATATGGCCATCGTAAAATATACGTTTATAACAGTTTGATATAGATGCTTCCTATATCAGTCTGGACTGCCATAAAGAGACTTGAACCGTGCGGAGCACAGCAGCCTAGATATGCTGACGAATCGCGTCGATATAGGCTTGGCCGTAGCGCGTGAGCGTCGTGTTCTTGCGCGTAATGATGCCGATCTCCATGTACTCGTCCACATCGAGCGGAATCGAGATAATACCGGGGCCGTTAAGTTCATGGCTGATCACGCCCGAACACACCGTATAGCCGTTAAGGCCCATAGCCAGGTTGAACAGCGTCGCACGGTCGCGTACGCGGATATTCTTGCGGCGCTCAAACGTCGAGGTCAGTTCCTCGGAATAGTAGAACGAGTTGTAGCTGCCCTGCTCATAGGACAGGAACGGGTAGTCTTCCAAGTCCTCGAGCGTCACGCTGGAACGGCCAGCCAGCGGATGGTCTGCACACACAAAAACGTGCGGCGCGGCGCAGAAGAGCCCCTCGAATACGAGCTCGTTGGCGGCGAGCATGCGCTCGATGACCTCGCGATTGTGCTCCGACAGATACAGGATGCCCAGCTCGCTTTTCATATGCGCGACGTCCTCGATAATCTCGTGAGTCTGCTCCTCGCGCAGGGTAAAGTCGTAGCGCGCTGCATCGAACTCACGGATCACATCGACAAACGCATTAACGGCAAAGGAATAATGCTGGCAGCTCACACTAAAGTGCGGCACCTGCTCGGACGCGCCCTTATACTTGCCTTCGAGCAGATCGGCCTGGTCGAGCACCTGTCGAGCGTAGCCCAAGAAGGTCTCGCCCTCCTCGGACACAATGACACCCTTGTTGGTGCGCTCAAAGATGTGCACACCCATCTCGTTTTCGAGATCGCGGATCGACGCGGTAATCGAAGGCTGCGACACAAAGAGTCGGCGCGAGGCCTCGGTGATGCTGCCGCATTCGGCAACTTTGACGACATATCTGAGCTGCTGGAGCTTCATGGCTGTCTCCTTAGCTGTTCGCGAGATTCGCGTCGGCCGCACCCTCCTGGCGCATAAACGGCGGCATCTCCCCCGTCGCGGCGCAGGCGGCAATCTGATGCAAAGCCCCGGCGACCGCATCATCTGCCGCGGCGCCGATATGCCAGCGCGCGGCAGCCGTGACGGCCTCGTTGGCATTGGCGACTGCAACGGAGTTGGGAACGGCATCGATCATGGGCAGATCGTTATCGGAATCGCCGAATACGGCCACCTCGTCGGGCGTCAGGCCCAAAGCGCGCGCCAACTCCAGCGCAGCGCAACCCTTGTCCCAACCAGCCGGAAGGATGTCGAACAGGCGCACTCGGTTGTTGGGAAACACGAGCGAGAGTTCCGGCACCTCAGCGGCAACGCGCTCGCGTAGCTCCGCGAGCTCCTCACGCGAACGGGCACTCCAAATATTCGCCTTGAACACCGGCGCGTCATCGACGACGGGATGGCACGGGGCCTCTTCGCCTTTGAGCCACGCGTTGCCGCCCGACTCCATGGCGCGACGAACGCGCTCGGGGTCGCTCGTCACACAATAGGCATCGTTGCCCCAAAAGTCATCGCCCAGGCTATAGACCTTCAGATAGGTATCGTCGGTCTCTTGCTCCAGATAGTCGGTAAGACGCATGAGGGCACCGTTGTCGCTCGCACGGGAGGCAACAACCTCGCCGTCAACAAACATCACCTGGCCGTTACAGAACGCGCCAGTCGAAAAACACTCGGAACGATTTTTGAACATCCAGCCCATCGCGGACGGCTGACGACCCGAAACCGGGCCAAAGTGCAGGCCCGCCGCCTGCATGGCATGAATGCCCTCGATGGCGTAGTCGCTAGCTCCGTCACGCCCGGCTGCAATCAGCGTATCGTCCATATCGGTCAGCACAAGTTTAATCATAAGGCCCCCATTCGTATCGGTCCTACCTATTGTAACGACCTGCCAAAATAAACCTGTCCCTTTTTGGCAGGTGCGTTAGTATAGGGAACAACAGATTCGATGCGGGAGTGCCGGCGGTGCAAACCACAAGGCTGAGAGGGCATGGGGCCCAATCCTTTGAACCTGTCAGTTAATGCTGGCGTAGGGAGCATGCCGCCTTTACAGGGGCGCTGTCTAT
>DBFDVR010000048.1:0-2732 GCA_048321375.1 Collinsella sp. | reverse complement strand
AGCCTGCTGCGTACAGGTCGGCGATCACCGTGCGATAAGCGGCTGCGATGGCGTCGGCAAGTTCCTCATCGGTCTTATAGACAGCGCGCAGGCTCTCCTGCTGGCCGTCGCAGCGGTCGAGCGTGACTTCGGAGAACGTCTTGATCGGCGCCGGGATGGTTTGCCGTGCGACCTGGCCCTCGCCCTCAAGCGCCTTGACAAATTTGAAGTGCTCGACGAAGGGGTGGTTCTCGCCGCTGATGGGGCCGGTCACCACGGCGGTATCGGCCGTGGTCTCCTCGTCGTGGAACATATAGCCCGTACGCGAGGTACGGCGTTCAATGCCGTTGAGCCCCCACATAAAGTCGAGGTGCCAGTAACTGCGGCGGAACTCGCCATCGGTAATCACCTGCAGGCCAGCGGCCTTTTGCTTGTCCACCAAATCGCGAATGGCGTCGTCCTCGACGGCCTTAACCCCCTCGGCGTCAAGCGTGCCTGCCGCATAGGCAGCGCGGGCATCCTTTACGGCCTGCGGACGAAGAAAGCTGCCGACGATATCGGCGCGAAACGGCGCGTTCGGTTGAATCAAAGTGCTCATAGATATCTCCCTTTGCATTGGTTGCTTTACCGAGACAGAGTATGAGCGCTCATGTGGCCATCGTAAAATATATGTTTATAACAGTTTGATATAGATGTTTCCTATATCAGTCTGGACTGCCATAAAGAGACTTGAACCGTGCGGAGCACAGCACCCTAGATATGCTGACGAATCGCGTCGATATAGGCTTGGCCGTAGCGCGTGAGCGTCGTGTTCTTGCGCGTAATGATGCCGATCTCCATATACTCGTCCACATCGAGCGGAATCGAGATAATACCGGGGCCGTTGAGCTCGTGGCTGATCACGCCCGAGCATACCGTGTAGCCGTTGAGGCCCATGGCCAAATTGAACAACGTCGCACGGTCGCGCACGCGGATATTTTTGCGACGCTCAAAGGTCGAGGTCAGCTCCTCGGAATAGTAAAACGAGTTGTAGCTGCCCTGCTCGTAGGACAGGAACGGGTAGTCTTCCAGATCCTCGAGCGTCACGCTGGAGCGGCCCGCCAGCGGATGGTCGGCGCAGACGAAGACATGCGGCGTGGCGCAGAAGAGCCCTTCGAACACGAGCTCGTTGGCGGCAAGCATGCGCTCGATGACCTCGCGATTGTGCTCCGACAGATACAGGATGCCGAGTTCGCTTTTCATATGCGCGACATCCTCGATAATTTCGTGGGTCTGCTCCTCGCGCAGGGTAAAGTCGTAGCGCGCGGCATCGAACTCGCGGATCACATCGACAAACGCATTAACGGCAAAGGAATAATGCTGGCAGCTCACACTAAAGTGCGGCACCTGCTCAGACGTACCTTTGTACTTGCCCTCGAGCAGGTCGGCCTGGTCGAGCACCTGGCGCGCGTACCCCAAGAAGGTCTCGCCTTCCTCGGACACAATGACACCCTTGTTGGTGCGCTCAAAGATATGCACACCCATCTCGTTTTCGAGATCGCGGATCGACGCGGTAATCGAAGGCTGCGACACAAAGAGCCGGCGCGAGGCCTCGGTGATGCTACCGCATTCGGCAACCTTAACAACATATCTGAGCTGCTGAAGCTTCATAGCCTTCTCCCTAGACGTTCGTGACGCCAAAACCTGCCGCGTCCATTTGACGCATAAACGACGGCATCTTCCCCGTCGCGGCGCAGGCGGCAATCTGATGCAGAGCCCCGGCAACCGCATCATCTGCCGCAGCGCCAATATGCCAGCGTGCGGCAGCCGTGACGGCCTCGTTGGCATTGGCGACTGCAACGGAGTTGGGAACGGCATCGATCATGGGCAAATCGTTATCAGAATCGCCGAATACGGCCACCTCGTCGGGCGTCAGGCCCAAAGCGCGCGCCAGCTCCAGCGCAGCGCAGCCCTTGTCCCAACCAGCCGGAAGGATGTCGAACAGGCGCACTCGGTTGTTGGGAAACACAAGCGAGAGTTCCGGCACCTCAGCGGCAACGCGCTCACGTAGCTCCGCGAGCTCCTCACGCGAACGGGCACTCCAGATATTCGCCTTAAACACCGACGCGTCATCGACGACGGGACGACATGGGGCCTCTTCGCCTTTGAGCCACGCGTTGCCGCCCGACTCCATGGCGCGACGAACGCGCTCGGGGTCACTCGTCACACAATGGGCATCGTTGCCCAAAAGTCATCGCCCAGGCTGTAGACTTTTAGAAATGTATCGTCGGTCTCTTGCTCCAGATAGTCAGCCAAACGCATCAGAGCATCGTTGTCGATTGCGCGCGAAGCGACTACTTCGCCGTCGACAAACATCACCTGGCCGTTACAGAACGCACCGGTCGAAAAACACTCGGAACGGTTTTTGAACATCCAGCCCATCGCGGACGGCTGACGACCCGAAACCGGCCCAAAGTGCAGACCCGCCGCCTGCATGGCATGAATACCCTCAATGGCGTAGTCGCTGGCGCCGTCATGCCCGGCTGGAATCAGCGTATCGTCCATATCGGTCAGCACAAGTTTGATCATAGAGTCCCCCAGTCATTTTCACCGTATCCATTGTAACGGTGCGCTAGTATAGGGAACAACAGATTCGATGCGGGAGTGCCGGCGGTGCAAACCACAAGGCTGAGAGGGCATGGGGCCCAATCCTTTGAACCTGTCAGTTAATGCTGGCGTAGGGAGCATGCCGCCTTTACAGGGGCGCTGTCTAT
>DBFDVR010000047.1:0-3549 GCA_048321375.1 Collinsella sp. | reverse complement strand
CACCCATACCGACTACATCGACCGCGATATCGTCTATTCGATCTTGGACAAGCATCCCAAGCGCGCCCGCGCCTGGTGGTTTGTGAATGTCGAGACCATGGACGAACCGCACACCTTTGCCTATTCGGTCGAGACGTTCGGCACCGACTACGTGTTCCGCGTGCATCTGTACCTGGGCTACAAGATCAACCAGCGCGTCAATGCCTACCTGCGTCAGGTTGTTCAGGACCTGGCTGCCACCGGCGAGTTGCCGCCGCAGACGCATGACTACTCGGTCTACAAGGATCCGGGTAACATCGGCACGTTCAAGTTCGTCCTGATCCGTAAGCTTCTGGCGCCCGAAAGCGATGTGGAGCCCAGCGAGCGTACGGCCATCACGCTCAAGTACATCATCCGCCGCGCCGCCGGCACGCCTGCGCGTTGGTACGGCCTGGAGAACTCCAACGTGAGCTTTGAGTACGTGCCGCTGTTCACCAAGTTCAAGGCCGTGAACAAGATGCAGCGCCTGGCCCCCAATGAGCGGCCGTAGTCGACGCTCGAGGTTTGTCTGCGAACGGGCGGGTTTGTATTGACGGGGGTTGAGTCCTGGGAGGAAACCATGGATGCAAAGGTGCTTGACGGTTGCGATCTTGCGACCGAGCTGGTGCGTGAGGTACGCGCCGATGCTGCCGAAGATCGGTTCTTTACGAATCGGGCCAACATGGACATGGCCGACCGCGTGATTTCGATCGTGGTGACGGTGCTTGTCGCGGCGTGCGTGTGCGCACTGCTCGCGCACGTGCTGTTTGTCTAACGACCGCAGGTTGCAAAGGCTTTACACTTGGAACCACCACAAGGGGAAACCACCACAAGGGTGCCTGTCCCCTTTGTGGTGGTTTTTGTTTTTGAGAGAGGGGCGGGACGCTGATGGACGTCCGTACGGACGGCGATATTGCCGATAGCTTTTGGTGGCGGCGCACAACGCTGACGCGCCGCACTCCTCTGTATGACGCCTGCGTATCGGTGGGGCTGCTGGTCTCGGCGACGATTGTGGGCGCGCTGCTCGACCATCCGGGTCTCGCGCCGAGCATCATGATCGTCTATGTGTTCGCCGTTCAGCTGTGCGCATTCTTTACTTGGAGTCGCCTGTATTGCTTGCTGAGCTCGGCTGCCGCCGTGGCGCTCTACAACTTTTTGTTTGTCGACCCGCGCTACTCGCTGTCGCTTATCGACCGCGGCTATCCCGGCATGTTCTTCATCATGTTCGTGGTTTCGCTTGTGTCGAGCTCGATTGCGTTGGCCCTGCGCCGCGCCTTGGCACAGGCTGCCGCTAGCGACCGCCGCACGCATATGGTGCTCGAGACCAACCGCATGCTGCAGCGGTGCGCCGATCAGCATCAGATCGTTCACGCCATGGCCACGCAGCTGGCGCGTCTTTCGGGCTGTCCGGTCGTGTGGTACAGCGCCGACGCCGAGGGCGATGACCTGCTGCCGCGTGCGACATACACGGCCGTGGGCGATGCCGCGCCGGTGCACGAGCTGGCGCCGCAGATGCCGCCGCGGCTCTCGGCGTCCGCCTACGTGGGAACGCCGCTTGACGCCACGTTTGGCGGATCGGCGTTCTATGGCATCTACCTGACGGTTCGCACGGGCGACGGCTTCGTGCGCTCGGGCGACCCCGCCTCGGTGGTGGGCGTGCTGGCTATCGTTGCCGAGCCCGACGTGCTAACACACGAGGAACGGACGCTTGCCGATGCCATCGTGAGCGAAGGCGAGCTGGCGCTCGATCGCGCCCGCGCCATGGAGGCCCGCGAAGAAGCGGCGGTGCTCGCCAAAAACGAACAGCTGCGCGCCAACCTGCTGCGCTCCATCTCGCACGATCTGCGCACGCCGCTTACCAGTATTTCGGGAAATGCCGACGTGCTGCTCGATCAGGGCTCGACCGGCACCGCGGTGCTCGATGCCCAGACGCGCCGCGGCCTGCTTCTATCCATTCGCTCGGATGCGCTGTGGCTCAACGCCACCGTCGAGAATCTGCTCGCCATCACCAAACTCGAGGGTGGCGGCATGCATCTGTCGACTACGCTCGAGCTTATGGACGATATCGTCGAGGAGGCGCTGCGCCACGTAAGTCCGGCCGTGCGCGAGCACGACCTTAAGGTGGTGCCGTGCGACGAGCCGGCGCTCGTTAACGTCGATGCGCGCCTGATGGTGCAGCTGGTGGTCAATCTGGTGAACAATGCCATCACCTATACGCCCGCAGGCTCGCATATCGTGATTTCGATTGGCGTCGACGATGGACGCGTGGCGTGCTCGGTGGCCGATGACGGCCCGGGCATTGCGCCCGAGGACCGCCAGCGAATCTTTGAGTCGTTCTACACCGCCAACCACGGTCTTGCCGACAGCCATCGCAGCGTGGGCCTGGGTCTTTCGCTCTGCCGCTCCATTGCGCTGGCGCATGGCGGTAGCATAGAGGTTGCCGCGGCGGACCCGCACGGCTCGGTCTTTACGATTGAGCTTCCCGTCGCCGATGTTTCGTTTGATAAGGAGTAGCGCTGTGCCGAACTCTGCCGTAAAACCGCTCATCTTAGTCGTTGAGGACGACCCCGCCGTTCGCAACCTTATCGTTGCCGCGCTCGAGGCGCACGGCTTGCGCCATATGGCTGTGGAGACCGCCCATGCCGCCATCGCCGCCGCCTCATCGCAGGCGCCGAGCATTGTGCTGCTCGATTTGGGCCTACCAGATATGGACGGCGTCAAGGTGGTGGAGTCGGTGCGCGCATGGTCGGGCATGCCGATCATCGTGGTTTCGGCGCGCAGCGAGGACGCGGACAAGATCCGCGCGCTCGATGCCGGTGCCGACGACTACCTGACCAAGCCGTTTTCGGTCGAAGAGCTACTCGCGCGCATTCGCACGACACTCAGGCGCCTTTCGTATGCGCAGATTGGCATGGGTGCGTCCGAGGGCTCGTTCGATACCGGTGAGCTGCATATCGATTTTGATGCCGGCATCGCCACGATGGATGGCGAGGAGCTGCATCTGACGCCGATCGAGTACAAACTGCTATGCCTGCTGGCGCATAACGCCGACAAGGTGCTGACGCACCAGTCTATCCTGCACGAGATTTGGGGCACGGCAACCAAGAGCGACCTGGCGAGCCTGCGCGTCTTTATGGGCACGTTGCGTAAGAAGATCGAGTCCGACCCCGCGCACCCGCGCTATATCCAAACGCACGTGGGCATCGGTTACCGATTGGTCACCCAAGGTTAGATCGCCAACCACCATCCCAATATGAGTTGCGGTGAAATAGTTCCTGTTTGGGCCTTTACCAGGCTTTTTAGGAACTATTCCACCGCAACTTTGTTTATTTGCCCTTGGGCTTGCTGGCGTAGAACTTCTTCTTTTTGGGCTTGCCGGCAGGAGAGGGTTTGCCGGCAAAGTTCGACTTGCCGTTGCCGGCCTGCGCGTGCGCGGGCGCCGTTGCGCGAGGCTTGCGGGCTTCGGGGCTGCGCAGCTCCTCGGTTCGCTCGGCAATCTCCTCGGCGCTAAAGCCGACCTCGGCCATGGCG
>DBFDVR010000046.1:0-13363 GCA_048321375.1 Collinsella sp. | reverse complement strand
CGGAAGCTAAGCCCCATCGCGCCGAGAGTACTGCGGGGTCAGCCCGTGGGAGGCCAGGGCGCCGCTGACCGGTGGACGGCACCGAGCCGTACGCTTGAACTGAGAAGGGGGAGGCCTCGCGGCCTCCCCCTTTTTTGCGTTTGCGGGCTTTTGTCTCACATAGTAGCTGTGTTTTATAACCCTCGTTTGTCGCATCTTCTGTGAACGGGCTACAATAACTTAGTCTGTGCGATATGGAGGTGAACATGGCTGAAGCTGGTATCGGCGTTGATATCGTCGAGATTTCCCGCATGAAATCAATTCTTGAAAAGACGCCGTCGTTTGCTCGGCGTGTGTTTACCGAAGAAGAGCGTGCTTATTGCGATGCATCATCGCGTCCCGCTGCTCACTATGCCAGCCGCTTTGCTTCGCGCGAGGCGGTGCTTAAAGCTCTTGGCACGGGTTTTAGTCAAGGCGTGGGTCGCAAGGATGTTTCGGTAACGCGCGATAAACTCGGCAAACCGAAGGCGCTGCTTTCGGGCCGTGCACTCGAGATCGCTCAAGAGCTGGGTGTTGTTGAGGTCGCTCTTTCCATTACGCTTACAGGAGACTTAGCCGTTGCGAATGCCATCGCGATTACCGAAGATGCTCGACCTAAGCCTAAGGAAGAAAAGGTGAGCACCAAGGAACGCGTAGCGCAGACATTTAAAGAGGCTCGCTCTGTTTTAGATGAGCTTGAGCAGCTGCAGAATTCAGCATTGACGGAGCACCTGGGCGATGCTTCGCAAGATACGCTAGGAGCATAGATGAAACCGGTTTTGAGTACCGAAGAAGTCGTTCGTCTCGAGGACATCATCGAACGCGAAGGGACTTCGAAGGCCGAGCTTATGGAGCTAGCGGGTGAGTTTGCCGCCAACGAGGTCTTGAAGCTCAATCCCGATCGGGTTCTCGTTCTGGTCGGTTTTGGTAATAATGGCGGCGACGGTTGGGTTGCCGCCGATATTCTGAGCCATAAGGGTGTGGACGTCGATATCGTTTCTCCGGTTGAGCCGGATGAGATTCCTGCTGCTCTGGCACGTCATGTTGCTCGTCGTACTGCCGGCCGCGATGTGCACGTTTGTGTCGGCCCCTCGCGTGACGAACTCGAGGTTTTGATCGATAAGGCCGATGTTGTTGTTGATGCCATTTTTGGTACCGGTTTCCACGGGAATCTGCGTGCGCCGTTCTCCATCTGGATTCCTACGGTCAATGAATGCGCCGATTGTGTCGTATCCATTGATGTCCCCTCGGGCCTGAATGCCGAGACGGGCGTTGTTGATGACGACTGCATTCGTGCCGAGCATACGGTGACGATGATTGCGCCCAAGATTGGTCTGTATAGCGCTGATGGCCCTGAGTATGCTGGCGATTTGATCTGCGGCAATCTTTACGACCGTCTTGACGAGGTCATCGATGATGTCGACCACGCCGCCGAGATTGTCGAGCCCGGTGACTTAGTTGATTACTTTGCTCCACTACCTACGAATATCGATAAGTATTCCCGTGGCTCTGTGCTTATTGTCGCCGGATCTGCGCAATATCCTGGTGCTGCCATTATGGCGGCCAAGTCTGCAGCTCGCGCGGGTGCTGGTTACGTGGCAGTCGCGGCTCCTGACGCCTGCGCCAATCTTATTCGCATGGCACTTCCTTCGATTCCCGTCTTTGCTATTCCGTCTGATTCCCGCGGCTCCTTTGGCGCCGCTGCGCGCATGACTGTGTGCGAGATTGCAAAGAAGTACAGCTGTGTACTGTGCGGTCCCGGTATGACGACATCTGCCGGCGCTATGCAGGTGGTTTCGGGCTTGCTCGAGCTTGATGTGCCGCTTATTTTGGACGCCGATGCACTCAACTGCCTTGCTAAGATTGCCATTGACGGTATTGATAGTAATCCCGAGATGTATCGTCGCGAGCAGCCGTTGGTTATGACGCCGCACTATCGTGAGCTTTCGCGTCTGGTTGCCGGTGACGAGGTGAACGACCTTGGTACCGCGATTGCGGCCGCGCAGAAGGTTGTCTGGGCTGCAGGCTCCGACAATCTGGTGGTCATTGCCAAGGGGCCGACGACGGCTATCTGTGGCGTTGAGCGTGTGCTGCTGCCGCTCTCGGGTCCGGCTTCTCTGGCAACTGCCGGTTCGGGTGATGTTCTCGCGGGTATTTTGGCCGGCACGCTTGCCACCATGCGCGACGAGATGGATCGTTGGGAGTTGCTGTATTCGTACGCCGTCGCACTTCACAGCTACGCCGGTTTTGCCGCGGCGACGGAGTATGGTGAGAAGAGCGTCATCGCGACCGATCTTATCGACTTGATCGGTCCTGCCATGGAACTGGCGGCAAAGGATGCGCTCGAAGATCTGGGAATCATGGACGAAGGGTCGGATGACTAATCATGAACAAAGCCGATTTGACGCGCTGGTCCTGGGTCGAGATCGACCGCGGGGCGCTCCGTCGCAACACGAGGGCCTATAAGAACTTGCTGAATCCACGTCAGCGCCTGTGCTGCGTGGTCAAGGCCGATGCTTATGGTCATGGAGCTGTTGAGTGCGCCAAGATCATGTATTCGGTCGGTGCCGACATGTTTGCCGTGGCGACGGTTAACGAGGGCGTTGAGCTCCGACAGGGCGGGATTACGAAACCCATCCTCATCCTAAGCGAGCCGCCTATCGAGGCCATTCCGACGTTGCTCGAGTTTGATATCATGCCCTCGGTCTATACGTCTGACTTTGCTCTTGCGTATGGCGAATGTGCCGTCGCGGCGGGCAAAGTGGGCAAGTATCATCTCGCCATCGAGACGGGCATGAATCGTATCGGCGTTCACTACACGCAGGTGCTCGACTTTGTCCGCGGTATAAATTTCCATCGCGGTATTCAGTGCGACGGCGTATTTACGCACTTCGCCACGGCCGATGAACCTTCGGGCTGGGACTACAAGCTGCAGTGTCAGCGCTTTACCGAGGCCGTTCAGGCCATTAAGGATGCGGGTTTTGAGTGCGGTATCGTGCACTGCGCCAACACGCCGTCCTCGATGCTCGACCCCTCGATGCATTTTGATATGATCCGCGCCGGCGTTGGCTTGTATGGCATGCAGCCGTGCGAGCTGAGTGGCCGCGTGATGCAGCTTGATCCCGTTATGAGCGTCCATGCGCGTGTGACGCGCGTGGCACACCCTGCGATGGGTGAGGGCGTGGGCTACGGTTTTACCTACCGCGTACCGCGTACGCGCGTTCAGATCTGCACGCTGCCGATCGGTTATGCCGATGGCCTATCGCGTACGCTTTCCAATCGTATGGATGTGCTGTATCGCGGCGAGCGCGTGCATCAGGTTGGCAATATCTGCATGGACCAGTTTATGGTCGCCATTCAGTCCAACCCGGCACACGAGATTCCCGAGGCCGAGTATGGTGACGAGATGATCATTGTCGGCCGCGATGGCGATGCCGAGATCACTATGGACGAGATGGCCCGACTGCGCGGAACGATTAACTACGAGGTCGCCTGCGGCTTTGGCATGCGTCTCGACAAGGTCTACGTGTAGGAGCCGCTATGGGCGTCATGCACATCCCCGGCCATACCCATCAGGCACCACGTGAGGTCGCACTCGAGGAAATTGAGGCCGTTCTGGGCGATTGTCACCTCTGCCAGCTCTACCAGTCGCGTCACAATATCGTGTTTGGCGTGGGAAACCCCCGCGCTCGCGTGATGTTTATTGGTGAGGCGCCGGGCCGCAATGAGGATTTGCAGGGCGAGCCTTTTGTGGGGGCGGCAGGCGAGGACCTCAACGGCATTTTGTCGCTGGCGGGGCTCAAACGCGAAGACGTCTACATTGCCAACGTGCTTAAGTGCCGCCCGCCGGGAAACCGCAATCCGCGTCCCGAGGAAGTGCTGGCTTGCTCGCCGTTTTTGCGTGAGCAGATTCGAAGCATCTGGCCTGATATTATCGTGACGCTCGGCAACCCCGCGACGCACTTTGTGCTTAAGACCGAGATTGGCATTACTAAGCTGCGCGGCAGGTTCCACCAGACGGGGCATTTTGTAGTAATGCCCACTTTTCATCCGGCAGCAGCGCTGCGCAATCCGGCGTGGCAGGAGCTGCTGGAGGAAGACTTTAAGATGCTGGGCGATTATCTGGAGCGACATCCCGCACCAGAGGACGCCTCGGAATAATAAGGAGCATATATGTCCCTGGAGCGCCTGGGGGTAGGTACTTACAAAACGACTTGCGCTGCCGATACGGAGTACTTTGGCGAGCTAATTGCACCGTGCCTTGAGGACGGCGATGTGCTTATCCTGACCGGTGGCCTGGGAGTGGGCAAAACTCACTTTACCAAGGGCGTCTCGCGCGGGCTGGGCGATGGGCATATGGTTACGAGTCCTACGTTTGCGCTCATGGCCGTTCACGATCAAGGTCGTATTCCGCTGTTTCACTTTGATCTATACCGCCTGGAGCATGCCTACGAGCTCGAGGATACGGGCATTTTCGATGTGCTGGGCTATGAGGGTGCTTGCCTGCTGGAATGGGGCGAACAATTCCAGGACGAGCTGACGGATGAGTATCTTTCGGTGACGCTCAAGCGTGATGAGGGCGACAGCGATGTGCGAACGATAACGCTTGAGGCGCACGGTGACCGCGCAATGGAGCTTTCCCATTTGATTGATAAGGCTGTACAAGATGAGCTTGCATAACGACAACGCGCTGGTGGTGGCGCTCGATACCTCGACTGACATGCTTGCCTGCGCGGCAAGCTGGATTGATGGGCAGACGGGCGAGACGAAGCTCGTGAGTGGCGACCACATGTGTCGCCGTCACGCCAACGTTGAGCTCGTGAATACCGTTGATGGCGTGCTGGCTCAAGCCGGTCTGGATCGCAGCGATGTTGGTTGCTATGTGGTCGGTCGCGGCCCGGGGTCCTTTACGGGTGTGCGCATCGGCATCTCCACTGCCAAGGGCCTCGCGCGTGGTGCCAATGTTCCGCTGCTGGGCGTGTCGACGCTCGACGCTTGCGCTTGGACGGCGTGGAAGGCTGGCGTGCGCGGCAAGCTTGGTATCTTGGCCGATGCTATGCGCGGTGAGGTATATCCGGCGCTGTATATGCTGGTCGATGAGGGTCCCGAGCGTCAATTTGAGCGCGAACACGTGGTCAAGGCCGCCGTGGCGCTCGATGAGTGGCGCCGAGCAGCGGACTGGGACCAGGTTCAGCTGACCGGTGACGGTCTCGTGCGCTATGGCAAGCTGCTGGGTGAGGACGAGACCGCCCGCTGCGTGGAGCGCGACCTGTGGTGGCCTTCGGGCGAGGGCTTGCTGCTCGCGCACGCTGCGGGTGACGGCGATCCGGCCCGCGTCCTGCCGATTTACACGCGCCTTTCGGATGCCGAGGAAAACGAGCGCAAGCGTCTTGGTCTTGCCGAGAGTGCGCAGAGCGGAATTACGGGCGTTGCCGATGAGCTCGCCGGTCGTCATCTGCAGTTCCGTCCCATGGGCGCGGCGGATGCCGAGGGCGCGAGCGCGTTGGAAGCTGCCTGCTTTGAAGGTGCCGGACACGAGGCGTGGACGCCGGGCATGTTCCTGTCCGAACTGGGCGAGGACGTCGCTGCGCCGCGTAGTTGGTGGGTGGCACACGACGACGGCAAGCTACTGGGCCTTGCCGGCGGTATGGTCGTGGACGGTGATGTGCAGATTCTGGATGTCGCCGTCGACCCGGCACATCGCCGTGAGGGCATTGCCCGCAAGCTGCTGTCGCACGTGAGCTATGATGCCCAGATGCTCGGCTGCACCACGGCTTCGCTCGAGGTCGAGGACGGCAACGAGGGAGCGATTGCGCTCTATAACGCTCTGGGCTTTACCGAGGCTGGCCGTCGCCGCGGCTACTATGGTGCCGGCAAGGACGCCATCGTCATGACGGCCCCGCTGCCCCTGGTACTTCCGGTCGACAATGCTTCGCCCGAGCCGACGGCGGCAGAGCAGCGCGTGTGGCCGCTGCCTGCGCCTGGGCGCTCCGAGGGGGAGCGTGCCGAAATTGAGCGCCGCCGCCTAGTGCTCGCTATCGAGAGCTCCTGCGACGAGACGGCCGTGGCGATTATCGATGCGGATGGCAATATGCTGGCCAACCAGGTGTCGACGCAGATTGATTTTCACGCCCGCTTTGGCGGCGTGGTGCCCGAGATCGCCTCGCGCAAACACGTCGAGGTGATTGTGAGTGTCGTGGATGCGGCGCTCGAGGATGCCGCAGCATCGCTTGGTCTTGAGGATGGAGCCATTGCCCCCAGCGAGCTTGCCGCCGTGGGCGTGACACAGGGCCCGGGCCTGGTGGGCGCGCTCGTGGTTGGCGTCGCCTTCGCCAAGGGCTTTGCCTACGCTGCCGGCAAGCCGCTCGTGTGCGTCAACCATCTGGAGGGGCACCTGTTTGCCAACCTGCTGGCGCAACCCGACCTCAAACCGCCGTTTATCTTCACGCTTGTCTCGGGTGGGCACACCATGCTCGTGCACGTGAAGGCGTGGGGCGACTACGAGGTGCTCGGTGAGACGCTCGACGACGCTGTGGGCGAGGCCTTCGACAAGGTAGCCAAGGCGTTGGGTCTGGGCTATCCCGGTGGCCCCATCATTTCCAAGCTGGCCGAGACGGGCAATCCCCGCGCGATCGATTTCCCCCGTGCGCTTAACAGCAGGGGAGACTATCGCTTCTCGCTTTCGGGCCTCAAGACGGCGGTGACGCTCTACATTGAACAGGAGACCAAGGCCGGGCGCACGATTCACCTGCCCGATCTGGCAGCTTCGTTTGAGGCAGCTGTCTTTGACGTGCAGTACAAGAAGGCCAAAAACGCATTGCACGCTACCGGATGCAAGGAATACTGCATCGGTGGCGGCGTCTCGGCCAACCCGCATCTGCGCGAGATGATGATTAAGAAGCTTGGGCGTCAGGGGATTCGCGTAACGGTGCCGCCCTTGTCTGCCTGTACCGATAACGCAGCCATGATCGCGGAGGTCGCTCGCCGTAAATTCGACCGAGGTGAAATCTCGCCGTTCGACGTCGACGCCGATCCGAACATGACGCTGTAGCTGGTACGGCGCGGTCCCCGGACGGAGGGGCCGGATATAAGGTTTCCTGCTCTACAGTCCTGCGCAAGAAGAAGGCCACATTAAGTGGCCTTCTTTGCGTGCGGAACTCGCGATAAACCTTATATCCGGCCCCTCCGCCCGGCTCCCGCGGCTCTCAGGGGCATCTCTCATGCAAAAACTGTCGTTGGGTAAAGTCCGAGGTCAGTGGCGTTTTATACCGAGAATTTCAAAAAAAGTTGAAAATTCATTACAAATTTGCGTTGACTTTAGGTAACTAAAGTTTCATACTCCTTTTCAACCACTGGGGGATGTGAACGCGCACGGATCGTTCGCATCATGATTGAAGAGGATTTCTTAGACATGTTCACGCATCAGCTAAACATTATCAGCGTAGTAATTATCTGATGCGGGTTAGCACATACAGCTAGCCCGTACGATAACGGGCGGCTGATGAAGATGAGGGCCGTCGAGCGCAACCGACGGCCCTCATTTTTTATGTCTAGGAAGTTCTTTTTAGAGGAGGAAATGCAATGAACGGAGTTTTGCTCATGGTTGTGGCCGCGGCGGTGCTCGCCTGCGGCTATCTGGGCTATGGCCGATGGCTGGCCAACAAGTGGGGCGTTGACAAAGAGGCCCTCACGCCGGCCAAGCGCATGAAGGACGGCAAGAGCTTCTCGCCCGTCTCCGCCTTCACCGCGTTCTCGCACCAGTTCAGCTCGATCTGCGGTGCTGGCCCTGTCACGGGTACGATCGTCGCCATGGCCTTTGGCTGGCTGCCTGTCGTGCTCTGGGTCCTCATCGGCGGCATCTTCTTTGGTGCCGTCCACGACTTTGGTGCCCTGTACGCTTCGATGAAGAACAACGGCAAGTCGCTCGCTCAGCTCATCGAGAAGTACATCGGCAAGACCGGCCGTCGCCTGTTCCTGCTGTTCTGCTGGCTGTTCTGCATCATCGTCATCGCCGCCTTCACCGACATGGTCTGCAAGACGTTCATGTTCACCCCGGCCGTTGACGCTTCTGGTGCTGCTACCGGTGCCATCGACTTCACCAAGTCCTATGCCGCCGGCTGCGCTGGTACCATCTCCATCCTGTTCACCTTCGTCGCTATCGCCTTTGGTTGGGCCCAGAAGAAGTTCAACCTCACCGGCGCTGCCGAGTTCGTCACCGGCGTTGTCCTCATGGTTCTTATGTTCGCCGTCGGTATGCAGTTCCCGGTCTACCTGGATAAGTTCCAGTGGTTCGCCGTCGTCATGGTCTACCTGGTCTTCGCTGGCGCTATGCCCATCCAGATGCTCAAGACCCCGCGTGACTACCTCACTTCCATCATGATGATCGTCATGATCGTCTGCGCTGTCCTCGGCATCGTCGTCCTGGGCGTCAACGGTCAGGCCACTATCACCGCTCCGGTCTTCACCGGCTTCTCCACTGCCTCCGGCATGATGTTCCCGGTCCTGTTCGTCTCCGTCGCTTGCGGTGCTCTCTCCGGTTTCCACAGCCTCGTTTCTTCCGGCACCTCTTCTAAGCAGGTCGAGAAGGAGCAGGACGCCGTCAAGGTCGGTTACGGCGCCATGATCGTCGAGTCCTTCGTCGGCATCCTTGCCATCATCGTCGCCGGCATCATGTTCTCCGACATGAACACCGCCGGTACCGGCGCCCTCAACGCCGGTGTCGCTTCCACCCCGTTCCAGATCTTCGCCGCTGGCATCTCCCGCGGTATGCAGGCCTTCGGTGTTGACGGCACGCTCGCTACCGTCTTTATGACCATGAACGTCTCCGCTCTGGCCCTGACCTCGCTCGACGCCGTCGCCCGCATCGCCCGCACTTCGTTCTCCGAGTTCTTTGCCCAGACCAACGATGCCCTGGCCATCGAGTCCAAGGCCGGCTACATGAAGGTCCTCGGCAACCCCTGGTTCGCCACGGTCGTTACCCTGCTTCCCGGTCTCGCCCTCGCTTTTGGTGGCTATGCCAACATCTGGCCGCTCTTTGGTGCTTCCAACCAGCTGCTCGGCGGCATGACCATGATCACCCTCGCCGTGTTCTGCAAGTGCACCGGCCGCAAGGGCTGGATGCTCTATGTGCCCGTCGCCTTCCTGCTCTGCTGCACCTTCACCTCGCTGGTCCAGAGCGCCATGGGCTGCATGGCCGCTGTCCAGGCTTACGGCTTCTTCGGCACCATCCCGGCTACCGCCACCACGGCCGCCGTCTCCGTCGCCGCCACCAAGGGCCTGCAGCTTGTCTTCGCCGTCCTGCTGATGGTCCTGGGCCTCATCGTTGCCGTTAACTGCCTCAAGGAGTTCTTCGGCAAGGAGGCCGGTTCCATGCCCGACGAGGAGCCCGAGTGGTCCGAGATGGGCAAGGCCGAGTATGGCCGCGCTGCTGCTGCCGAGGCTCCTGTCGACGCCGAGGCCGCCAAGGCTTAGTCGACCTGACGCGTTGAACGTCACATCTATATGACTCGGAAAGACCGGATCCGCGACTTCGCGGGCTCGGTCTTTTTTTCATGCAAAAGCTGGTGACGCTCGAGTGTTCTCGCAGATGTTTTGCGTGGATAAGGGCGTGCGTTGTACCATATAGACGTATATGTGTACATATGAAAGGGGCCCCGTGGCCAAGACGGTATATTCCGATAACCAAAATAATGTCGATGCCCTGGCTGAACGTCTGAGCAGCCAGACGTCGCTTTCTGCCGAGCGTGCCAAGCTGGTTGCCTACGACCTGCTCTGCCGCAAGGCGCTCAAGATTAAGTCGAGTGCGCTGGCGCAGATTTTCCGCTCCGTCGATAAGGAATGTGACACCAAGGCGATGCGCGATGAGCTTATCGCGGCAAAAATCGTGACAAAGATCGAGGGTAGCGGCATTAACGGGCGCCCGGCGTTCTATACCATCAATGCCGAGATCAGCGATGTCCAGGAACAACCTACCGAGTCCGTCGAAGACTTTGTCGTCGAGGATTCTGCTGACGTGCCTGCTGTGGAAGAAGTTGCTCCGCGCGAGCATGTCGATACCGATGAGTTGCTCGATGAGAACGTCGTGCGTGCCTTTACGGCCAAGGCAGGACGCGGCGGTTTTGGCGGGGGCGGCAAGCGCGATGCACAGCGCCGCGCCCAGCAGGAGCGCTTCCGTCGCGCCGTTGCTCGAAAGGGCGAGACGGATGCCGAGGCTGTTGAGACCGAGGTTGCTGCCGAGTCGCAGAAGCCCACGAAGGAGCAAAAGCCCGTGGAGGCCCAAGAGCCCAAGCGTCGTCGCGGTGCTCACTTTAAGGCTGCAGCGCAGGATGCCGCGCGTGAGGTTGAAGAGTCTTCTGAGGTTGCAGACGATGTTGAGGAGTCTGCCAAGAAGGCTCCGGGTTCGTGTCGTCCCGGCCGCGGTTTTGCGGGACGTGCGTATCCCGTAAAGCGTCAGGAGAAGGGCGAGTCGGTTTCGACCACCCAGGACGAGAAGGCCGTTGAGCCGGTGGCTCGCGAGCAAAAGCCTGTTGAGCCGCAGCTTGAGGTTGATGCCGAGGCCAAGGGCCAGCAGCCTACTGATGAGCAGACGGAGCAGAGCGCGTCGAGCAAGCCTCGCCGCCGTCGCCATCGTGGAGGCCGCAGTTCCCATGCCGAGACTGCAACCGAGAAGACCACGCCGCAGAACGAGGATGCGAAGGCCGAGGTTTCTTCGGGGCAGCCTAAGCGCCAGTCAGCGAAGGAGAGCAAGTCCGATCGTCCGCAGAAGCAGGCGTCTATGCCGAAGCGCGAGCGCAATTCCCAAGGCGATTCTAAGCGCAAGTCTCAGAAGAAGCCGGAGTCTGCCGCAGTAGATACTGCTGCCCAGCAGCCCGAGTCGGCCGCCCACGGCGAGGTCTCGGCGTTTGCCCTTGCCCGCGTTTTAGGCAGGCAGCTGCTCAAGGTTGTCCCCACGCCTATGGCGCTCTCCAAGATCAAGGAGCAGCAGACACAGATCGTAAAGGTCGAGGGCAAGGACGGCAAAAAGGCTCCGCAGCGCACTCAGCACAACGAGATGTCCAACCGCAAGATTGCCGAGGAAATCGCAATCATCCAGGCTTGGATCGAGCAGAACCGAGGTGCCGATACGCCGGTTGCCTCGCGCCGCCAGCGTGCCTACCAGATCTTTAACGACGAGAAGGCTTTTGACGGCAAGCACGGTGAGCGCCTGATCAGGCGTATGACCGAAAAGGGCATCAGCATGCAGGCGATCAAGGTCGCCCCCAATCGCCCCGTGCACTTTACGGGCTTCTTTACGCTGGGAGCCGACAAGCCGTTCATTATGGTCGAGAACCTGGACACCTACGACGAGATCGTCAAGCTGCTGCGTGGCCGCAAGCACGCCAAGCTCTTTGGCATCAAGGTGGGCGGCGTGATTTTTGGCGGCGGCTGCAAAGCGAGCGTCTCGCACGCACTGGATGATTATCTGGCCGAGATTGGCTATCGCTTTAACTACGTCTACTACGTGGGCGATATCGATCGCGAGGGCGCGCGCATCGTCGAGCAGGCTCGCAATGCCAATGTGGTTGAGATTCGCCTGCATGCCGGCATGTACCGCGCCATGCTCGCCGAGCATAAGCGTCGCGTGAAGGCCGGCGGAGAGTGCGAGCCCGCGGCTGCCAACCAGGGTGTGCCGCAGAACCTGGCAGCGACGATCAAGGATCTGCCCATGGTTACGCGCGTGCAGTTCCGCAACGTGCTGCGCGAGGGCGGGCGCATTCCGCAGGAGATTCTGATGACCGCAGACTATCGGGATGGCGACTCGGGAAGCTTCGACCGCATGCTGAACAATTAGATTCCGCCGTTCTACCGAACGGCGGTCTCCTTGACGCTGCGAGGGGCCCTGGCACGGCAATCTGGCGTTCAACTTCGGCGGCGCGACCAGAAGGTCAGCGCCGCCTTGTTTCACGTCACCTTGCCATACCAGAACCCCTCTCGCTGTCACGTCCAAAACATCGAGGTCATGTGGCCTTCTTTGCGTGCGGAACTCGTGACAAACTTAATGCCCGGCCCGTCGGGGCCACACGGCACGTTGTAGAAGGCGGCTCGCTTTTCGGAACTGGGCTGATATTTCAAGATGTAAGGCGCTCTTGGTCCTAATGGGCTTGGGGCGCCTGTCTTTTGAGGGTGGATTTTTGGGACATGCCTTGAAATCTATCTTAACTTCTCGTCCTGCACGACAAGTTGTGTTGTCTGGCGGGTTCGAATCCCTCCGCTTGCCCACAAGAAAGCGCCCTGGGCCGTTATGGGCTCAGGGCGCGCAATTTTAATGGCTGGGACGGAGGGATTCGAACCCCCAACAGCCGGCACCAAAAACCGGAGTTCTACCGTTGAACTACGTCCCAATGTGTGGTGTTGCCCAAAAGCAACTCGTTTAGTTTACCTAATCTGCGAGGGCATCGCAAACGCCATCGAGCAGGCGTACGGCGAGTGTCTGCGCGTCGCTGGCCGTGAAGGTGCCGTTGTAGCGCGTCATGCCCGTGAGCTCAATGCGAATGCGAGCCGGCTTCTGCTGCGCGGCGACATTGGCGGTGCGGATGCGCTGGGCCAGGTTGTGGCACTCGGCGAGGGCAATCGTGGCGCGCGGTGCGGCGTCGGCGGGCAGCTCGTCGCTTGCGATTTCGAGCACCAGGTCAACGTCGGTTGGGACCTCGGAGTCACAGAGCATCATGCCGCTGTTGTCGGTCGTTGCCGTGGCGATATTCCACATGCGCGACGCAACGCTGCGTGCGATGGGGTCCTCGCCGATAACGGCAATCTGGAAGCGCTCGAGCACGTTGGCGGCGCGAGCAAAACCGATGCGGGACTCGGCTTCGGTGACCGAGGGCTTGCCCTCCCACACATGGTGCAGGCGGTTGATGTAGGCGTAGGTGTCCTGGAAGGCCATGCCGTCGGCAAACAGGCCGACATTTTCCTGGAACTGCTGCAGGGCGGCCTCGGTATGCGGACCAAAGTAGCCGTCGTCTTCGCCACAGGCAAAGCCCAAAACGTTGAGAGCGCGCTGCAGGGCCTGCACATCGGCGCCATGGAAATTGGGCATGCGCAGATAGAGGGTGCGGTCGCCCAGCTTATACGAAGCGTCTACAAGGGCGCTCCAACAGGGGATATCGACGGCATGACCGGCAGCAAGGCCGCTGTCGAGCCTGAAGGTGCTGACGGCCTGCTCAGTGGTGGCTCCAAAGTACTTGTCGGTGACTTCGGCGGCATCAATCGTGTAGCCGAGCTGCAGGAGACGAGACTGCACGTCCTCGACGGCTGCTCCTTGCATGCCCGTTGTAATAGGTTCCATGAACGAACCCCTTTCGGCGTA
>DBFDVR010000045.1:0-34006 GCA_048321375.1 Collinsella sp. | reverse complement strand
GCCATTGCCCGTCACGACGGAGACGACCGTGTCGTTCTCACCGAGCACGCCCTGCTCGCAGAGCTTCTTGACTGCCGCCGTGCCGGTGACGCCCGCGGGCTCGCCGAAGACGCCGCAGGTCGTGCCGAGCAGCTTTTGCGCCGCCATGATCTCCTCGTCCGTCACGTTCACGACGATGCCGTTCGACTCGCGGATCGCCATGAGCGCCTTGTCCGCGTTGCGCGGCACACCGACGGCGATGGAGTCAGCGAGGGTGTTCTCCTCCATCGGCTCCCAGGGCTTGTTCTCCGCGATGGCGCGGTTGATGGGGTGGCAGCCCTCGGCCTGCGCGGAAATGAGGCGCGGGAGCTTGTCGATAAAGCCGATGGCGTACAGGTCCTTGAGGCCCTTCCACACGCCTGCGATGGTGCAGCCGTCGCCGACGGAGATGGCGAGATAATCCGGCATCTTCCAGTCGAGCTGCTCGGCGATCTCGATCGAAACGGTCTTCTTGCCCTCGGAGAGGTACGGGTTGATGGCCGCGTTGCGGTTGTACCAGCCCCACTTGTCGATGGCCTTTTTCGACAGCTCGAACGTCTCTTCATAGTTGCCTTTGACGGAGATCACGTTTGCGCCGAAGGTCATCAGCTGCGCGACCTTACCCTTGGGCGCGCGCTCTGGAACAAAGATGAAGGTCTTGAGGCCCGCGGCCGCGGCGTTGCCCGCAAGAGAGCTCGCGGCGTTGCCCGTGGACGAGCAGGCGATGATCTTCGCGCCCGCCTCCCCCGCCTTGGCGACCGCCATGGCGGACGCGCGGTCCTTGAGCGACGCCGTCGGGTTCTGTCCGTCGTCCTTGACCCAAAGCTTTTTGAGGCCGAGCTGCTTTGCAAGGCGCGGCTCTTCGTAGAGCGGGCTCCAGCCCACGCGCAGCGGCGTGTCGGGCGTTGTTTCCTCCACCGGCAGCAGCTCGCGGTAGCGCCACATCGTGTTCGGGCGGGACTTGAGCTTTTCCTTTGTCAGATTCTCTTTGATGTAGTCGTAGTCATAGATGATGTCGAGAATGCCGCCGCACGAGCAGTTCGTGAGGTTCGCCGTGGCCTCGTATTCTTTCCCGCACTTGACGCAGCGGGCGCATTTGACGTTATTTAACATAATAACTCCTTATTGTCCGCGCACTGCGCGGTGGGTTTTTGCAGCGTGAAAGCGCTGCTGCTTTTTGTCCCCCTATTCGCAGGGGGACGCGAGACAAAGGGGGTATTCTCTTTCCAAAGAGAATACCCCCTTTGGAACCCCCAGAGAAAGGCAAGGGGTCTTACCCCTTGACCCCGCACATTGGCAGTTTTTATCTTGAAGAGCTGCACGCGCTGCGCAATCAGGTGCGGTGTACATGGCTTCGCCATGAATCCCTGCGTTTCGTGACAACTCTCAACCGCGCCTTACTATCGTGAGGCGCGAGTGACGTTTGCTTGGCGGCAGACTGCTTGCGAAATAGCGGCATTGCTGCGCTCGCCGCATTGTGGAGACTGGCAGTAGACGGGAATTACTGCGCACTTCTACAAGATGGGCAGAGCGGCACCCGCAAGGGGTGTGCCGCATCCGTAAGGCAGCAGAGCCGCCAACGGCTGCGCAACAGCGGATGATAGGAGCAGAGGCAAGTCGTATCGCAATGCTAACGCGGCAACGCCGCGCGCAGGAAGTCGCATTCCGGAGGCACAAAGGTCATTCAAGCCTGAGACTGCCAATCTAAACGCCTTTCTTTTGGACGGGCGACGCCCGTTTTCTTTCTCGGGAAAGAAAATGGGGGTCGCATTCGTGCAGCGCCTGCGGCGCTGCTTTCCCCGCGCCCGCAGGGCGCGTCCCCCCTTTGAGGGGTATAAAAAGGGGGCATCTCTTCGAGATACCCCCTTTTATCATCCTAACAGGGTTTGGAGCAAGGGGTTCCTGCTCCCCTTTCGCGCTCTTAGAGCGCTTTGAGAAGGCCGGTGGCCTCGTTGAACTCGTTGATGAGCTCGTCGAGCTCCTTCGCCTGCGCGTGGACAGCGTCCCACGTGCCCTTGGTGTCGTACCAGAGGGCGTTGAGGTCCTTGACGTCGCGCGCCTGCTGCTCGACCCAGGTGTAGTACTTGAGGTTGTGGATGCGCTTGCGGTCCTCGTACGTCAGCTCCATCATGCTGTCGGTCTTCAGGCCGAGCATGTGCAGGTTGTGGTCGAGGCGGGCTTCCTCTTCGCTGTAGGCGCCGTGCTTCTCGTTGAGCTCATCAATGCGGCTGCCGTACATCACAGCGGAGTCGGTCAGAACGGTGCAGACGACATCGTCCTCGGTCAGCTCATAGTACTTGGCCATCTTGATGCAGCACAGGACGTTTGCGATGCCGGAGATGCCGAGCCAGGTGAGCTTTTCGATGAGCTCGTCGGAGAGCTTGAGCTCTTCTTTGAGGTACTTCTTACCCTCTGCCGTGTTGAAAAGGCGCAGCAAACGCTGGGAATCCTCATCGTCGATGGCGATGGCCATGTCGGTGTTCTTCACGTTGTGGATCCAGGGGATGTGCTTGTCGCCGATGCCCTCAATGCGGTGGCCGCCGAAGCCGTTATTCAGGATCGTCGGGCACTGGAGCGCTTCGCCCACGCCGAGTTTCATGCCTGGATAACGCTCCTTGATGAGGTCGCCCGCGCTCATCGTACCGGCGGAACCGGATGTGAAGCACGCGCCCGCGAGACGCTGGCCGGGCTTCTTCACGGCCTCGAAGAGGTCTGCAAGGGCGTAGCCCGTGACATTGTAGTGCCACAGCGGGTTGCCCATCTCTTCAAACTGGTTGAAGATCATCATGCTGGGGTCCTGCTTGAGCTCCCAGGTCTTGTCGAAAATCTCCTTGACGTTGGACTCGCAGCCTGGCGTCGCAATGACCTGACCGGCGATCTTGGAGAGCCACTCAAAGCGCTCCTTGCTCATCTCCGCGGGGAGAATGGCGACGGAGTCGACGGCGAGGAGCTTCGAGTTGAACGCGCCGCCGCGGCAGTAGTTACCGGTGGAGGGCCACACGGCGTGATGATACGTCGCGTCGAACTGGCCGGTGACGAGGCGCGGGGCGAGGCAGCCGAACGAAGCGCCGACCTTGTGGCAGCCCGTGGGGAACCACTTGCCCGCCATGGCGAGGATGCGGCAGGGAACGCCAGAGAGCTCGGACGGAATTTCAACATAATTCGGCACGGCCTGATAGAGGCCGCCGGTCTCCTTGGCTTCGTTCTTCCACGTGATGCGGAAGAGGTTCAGCGGGTTGACGTCCCAAAGGCCGACAGTCTTGAGCTTTTCCTGAATTTTCTCAGGGATGGTCTCAGGATGCTGCATCTGCGCGATGGTCGGAATAATGACGTTGTTTTCCTTGGCCTTCTCAATGTTGTGCTGCAGGCCGGTCTTGTTGATGGTCAAATCGATCTTGCCCATGGTTCACTTCTCCTCCTGTTGTTTGTCAATATAAGAATATAGTGTGTATTTGGATATGCCGAAGTATTTTGCGATCTTGTCTCCGGACTTTGTGACGAGGAATGCCCCGCTCTGGCTCAAAAAGCCGATGGCACGCATCTTGTCCTCCTTATTCATCAGGGCGACGGGCTTGCCAACGAGCGCGACAGACTGGGCGATGAGCTCATCCAAAAGGTCGTTGACGTTCACGATCTTTTCCGGCTCGCTCTGCGTCTTATCCTTTGTGTCGATCAACTCGTGCACCGCATCCTCGACCATCAGGAGCGAGGAAATGTCGTAATTGATGCCAAGGATTGCGGCGACCTTGCCGTTCCTGCCGCGGATATACATGGTAGAGGACTTGAGGATCTTCCCGTCCGGCGTTTTGGTGAGGTAGCTCAAGTGGTCGCTCGGCTGCGCGTCGGCCTGACGCACCTGCTCTAAAACAACGTGCGACGCGCCGTCGCCCACCTTGCGGCCTGTGACGTGGCCGTTCTCGATGGCAACGATGGAATGCTCGGGGTGCTTGGCGCCCACATCGTGGATCACCACCTCGCAATGGCTGCCAAAGGTCGCGGCGATGCCCTTTGCGACCTGCTCCAGAGTCTTCAGCGTTGCGGCTTCTATGGTCTATCCCTCCTCTGATCGCCCGTCCGCCCTATTTTGCTGTGCAAATTGCACAGCTTTCCATCGGAACGGGCATGTTCTTTCATCCCTATAATACCATAAATTGATCGAATTGCAATCACTTTCTTAAAAAATTTTTGAAATGCAAATTTTTTGTTTGACAACTGCCGTTCTTATGCTATGATAAAGACAGTGTAACAGAAAATTGACCCCGATCGACAGAAAATACTATTACTTTTAACGGAGGTTTTACCATGGATTTCGAAGCCATCAAGAAAGCCGCACAGGCCTACGGCCCCGATATGACCCGCTTCCTGCGTGATATGATCGCCATCCCCAGCGAGAGCTGCGAGGAAAAGGGCGTCGCCCACCGCATCGCCGAGGAGATGAAGAAGCTCGGTTACGATAAGGTCGAGTTCGACGCGCTCGGCAACGTCATCGGCTGGATGGGCTCGGGCGACAAGATCATCGCCATCGACTCCCCCATCGACACCGTCGGCATCGGCAACATCGAGAACTGGGATGCCGATCCCTACGAGGGCTACGAGACCGACGAGATCATCTACGGCCGCGGCGGCTCCGACCAGGAGGGTGGCATGGCTTCCGCTACCTACGCTGCCAAGATGATGAAGGACATGGGCCTCATCCCCGAGGGCTACAAGATCATGGTCGTCGGCACCGTCCAGGAAGAGGACTGCGACGGCATGTGCTGGCAGTACATCTACAACAAGGACGGCATTAAGCCCGAGTTCGTCATTTCCACCGAGCCCACCGACGGCGGCATCTATCGCGGTCACCGCGGCCGCATGGAGATCCGTGTCGACGTTCACGGCACCTCCTGCCACGGCTCCGCTCCCGACCGCGGCGACAACGCCATCTACAAGATGGCCGACATCATCGCCGACGTCCGCGCCCTCAACAACAACGGCTGCGACGAGTCGACCGACATCAAGGGTCTCGTCAAGATGCTCGACCCCAAGTACAACCCCGAGCACTTCGAGGATGCCCGCTTCCTGGGCCGCGGCACCTGCACCGTCAGCCAGATCTTCTACACCAGCCCCAGCCGTTGCGCTGTCGCTGACTCCTGCGCCATCTCCATCGACCGTCGTATGACCGCCGGTGAGACCTGGGAGTCCTGCCTGGACGAGATCCGCAACCTGCCGGCCGCCAAGAAGTACGGCGACGACGTGAAGGTCTCCATGTACATGTACGACCGTCCGTCCTGGACCGGCGAGGTCTACGAGACCGAGGCTTACTTCCCCACGTGGATCAACAAGGAGACCGCTCCGCACGTCAAGGCCCTCGTCGACGCCCACAAGGCCATGTTCGGTGACGAGCGCATCGGCTGCGAGCCCAGCATGGACAAGCGCACCGGTCGCCCGCTGTGCGACAAGTGGACCTTCTCCACGAACTGCGTTTCCATCCAGGGCCGCTACGGCATCCCCTGCGTGGGCTTTGGCCCGGGTGCCGAGTCTCAGGCTCATGCTCCCAACGAGGTCACCTACAAGGACGACCTGGTCACCGCCGCCGCTATGTATGTGGCTGCCCTGAACCTCTACGATCCGAGCCAGGCCGATGGCGACGCCACCGTGTTCCGCGCCGGTCTGACCAACAACAAGATCGACTAGTCCCATTCCTCGATTTTGTTGAGCCGGGGACAGTTTATGCCCCCGGCGCCTCCTGTTGACTTGGGGCCCGCGGTCGTTATCTCCCATGCTTCCTCAACGGTGGCGGGTCCTCGTCATGGTGCTCTGCATGTTCTAGCCACACGCGCATGCCGGAGCACATCTACTCACTGCGATCGTTTCATCTTTAGAAAGGACATTTCCATGGACGCTAAGTTTACCGAGCTCGTCGAGCAGCTGAACGGCCTCGATTTTAAGGGTATGTACGGCAGCGACTTCCTGCACACCTGGGACAAGACCACCGATGAGCTCAAGGCTCTCTACATCGTTGCCGACGCCCTGCGCGAGCTGCGCGAGAACAACGTCTCGTCCAAGATCTTCGACTCGGGTCTGGCCGTCTCCCTGTTCCGCGACAACTCCACCCGTACGCGTTTCTCCTTCTCTAAGGCCGCCAACCTGCTCGGCCTTGAGCTGCAGGACCTGGACGAGAAGAAGTCCCAGATCGCTCACGGCGAGACCGTCCGCGAGACCGCTACCATGATCTCCTTCATGGCCGACGTCATCGGCATCCGCGACGACATGTACATCGGCAAGGGCGACGCCTACATGGCCGAGGTCTCCGAGTCCGTGCAGCAGGCTTACGAGGACGGCGTTCTGGATCACCGTCCCACGCTCATCTCCCTGCAGTCCGATTCCGACCACCCCACGCAGTCCTCTGCCGACATGCTCTACCTCATCAACGAGTTTGGTGGCCTCGAGAACCTCAAGGGCAAGAAGGTTGCCGTCACCTGGGCCTATTCGCCCTCTTACGGCAAGCCGCTGTCCTGCCCGCAGTCGCTGATCAGCCTGCTGCCCCGCTTTGGCATGGACGTCACCCTGGCTCACCCCGAGGGCTACGACCTCATGCCCGAGGCCGTCGAGCGCGCCAAGGGCTATGCCGCCGAGTCCGGCACCACCTTTAAGCAGGTCAACACCATGGCCGAGGCCTTCGAGGGCGCCGACATCGTGATCCCCAAGAGCTGGGCTCCGTTTGCCGCCATGGAGAAGCGTACCAATCTGTACGCCGAGGGCGACGACGCCGGCATCGCTGCGCTCGAGAAGGAGCTGCTCGCCCAGAACGCCACCCACCAGGACTGGTGCTCCACGACCGAGCTCATGGAGAAGACTGCCAACGGCCAGGACACCATCTTTATGCACCCGCTGCCCGCCGACATCTCCGGTGTCTCCTGCGAGCACGGCGAGGTTAACGCCGACGTCTTCGACATGCACCGCGTGGGCATGTACAAGGAGGCCAGCTACAAGCCGTACGCCATCGCTGCCATGATGTTCCTGCAGAAGGTTGCCGATCCCGCCGCTACCCTCAAGGCCCTCGACGAGCGCAACACCGCCCGTTGGCTCCAGGCCTAAAGCCGGGCTGAGGTAAGCTATGTAAAGGGGGCGCTCTGCCAACCGGCGGGGTGCCCCCTTTTTGCATCGCGGGCGTGCGGGATAAGCGCTTTCGATGTGGATGCCCGCGGCGCGAGTTATGGGTACGATGGTTTCAGGGGAGGTATCACCATGAAACTTGGATGCGTCATTATGGCTTCGGGCGAGGGCAAGCGGTTTGGCTCTAACAAGATGCTTGCCGATATCTATGGCGAGCCGCTGATTGCCCGGACCATCGATTCGGTTCCCCGGGGCTTTGACGTCGTGGTTTCGACGCGTTGGCCCGAGGTCGCCCAGATTTGCGAGGACAAGCATTGCCCGTGCGTGCTGCACGATGGCGAGCTGCGCAGCGAAAGCGTCCGTGCGGGCCTTTCATGGGGAGTCGAACGCAACTGGAAAGGTTGCCTCTTTTTGCCGGGCGACCAGCCGCTCGTGAGTTCGGATTCTTTTGAGGCCATGGTTCGCACGTTTGATGAGCGTGGCCGCAAGCATCCGGTACGTCTTGCGTGCAACGGTGAGCCTTCGAGTCCGGTGCTCTTTCCGGCGGAACTGTTCGATGCGCTCATACGTCTTGAGGGCAAGGACGGCGGGGGCTCGATCCTCAAGGACCGTACCGACGTGGTGCTGGTCGAGGCGCGTGCCTACGAGCTGTGGGACGTCGATACCGTCAAGGGACAGCGCTGCATAACAGAGCATATTGCCGCCTGCTCGTATTTTGATCGCGTGGCCAACTGCATCAATCAATAAGGAGCAATTATGATCATCATCAAAAACGGCGCGCTCGTGACGCCCCAGGGGCTTCGCCGCGCCGACCTTGCCATGGAGGGCGATAAGATTGTGCGGATTGCCGCGGCGATTGAGCCGGGCGAGGACGATACCGTCCAGGACGCCACGGACTGTTGGGTGTTCCCGGGCTTTATCGATGGGCACACGCACATGCAGTGCTGGACCGGCATGGACTGGACGGCCGATAGCTTTGAGACCGGCACACGTGCGGCTGCCTGCGGCGGTACCACGACCATCGTCGACTACGCGACGGCCGATCGCGGCGTGACCATGCCCGATGCCTTGGTCGAGTGGCATCATCGCGCCGACGGCACCTGCACCGCCAACTACGCCTTTCATATGGCGCTCGCCGAGTGGAATGAGCGCAACCGCGCCGATCTTTCGGCCATGCGCGAGGCGGGCGTGTCGTCGTTTAAGACCTACTTTGCCTATGACCACCTGCGCTTGGACGATGCCGAGACGCTCGAGGTGTTGGAGGAGCTCAAGCGCGTGGGCGGTATCCTGTGCGTGCATTGCGAGAACGGCACGCTGGTGAATGCGCTGCAGAAGCGCGTGTTTGAGCAGGGCATCCACGGGCCCGAGGGCCATGCGCTCAGCCGTCCGGACGTGTGCGAGGGTGAGGCCGTGAGCCGCCTGCTGTATCTGGCGCACCTGGCCGGGGACGCTCCGGTCAACGTGGTGCACCTTTCGACCAAGCTGGGGCTCGAGGCCATCCGTGCTGCCAAAGCGCGCGGGCAGAAGAATATCTATGTCGAGACCTGCCCCCAGTATCTGATGCTCGACGACACCTGCTATCTGGAACAGGGCGAGGACGGCTTTGCGGGCGCCAAGTACGTGATGAGCCCGCCGCTGCGCCATGCCGGTGACCGTGCCGCGTTGCGCGAGGCGCTTGTGGCTGGCGAGATCGATACTATTGCAACCGATCATTGCAGCTTTAACCTGCACGGGCAAAAGGACCGCGGGCGCGACGATTTCCGCGCGATTCCCAACGGCGGGCCCGGCGTGGAGCATCGTCCCGTCGCGATCGCCACGAGCTTTGAGGGGCAACTGGGCCCCGAGGACCTCTGCCGCCTGATGAGCGAGAACCCGGCGCGCGTGTTTGGCATGTACCCGCGCAAGGGCTGTCTTGCCGAGGGTGCCGATGCCGACGTGTGCGTGTGGGATCCCCAGGCGCGCTGGACCATTCGCGCGGCGACGCAGCATCAGGCCGTGGACTACACGCCGCTCGAGGGTTTTGAGGCACATGGCCGCGCCAAAGCCGTGTTTGTGAACGGCGTGCTGGCGGCACGCGACGGCGAGCCCACCGGAGCCCAACCCGGCCGCTACGTCCCCCGCTAGCAGCAAAGATGCCGTGTCCCCTCCGCAGTTGCGGTGAAATACGGACTGTTTGCGGCCGTTAGGCGGCCAAACAGTCCGTATTTCACCGCAACTGACGAGATGGGGCCGGCTACTTGAGGCTGGTGGCGATGAGGGGGCGGTTGAGGGCTGCCTCGAAGCGATCTGCCATCGTGGGGTCGCTGAGCGTGTCGACTTGGTTGAGCATGATACGGGCATTGTTGAGGTTCAGCATCCGCAGCTCGGCATTGAGCACCTGGGCGACGCGCTCGGGCGTGGCGATGTCGGTGAGCTCGCAGCCGCAACGCTCGCAAAAGAGCTCGGGGCGGTGGGCAACCTCGGCGACGGGTTTGCCCAGTCCCGAGGCGCCGACGACCCAGACAACGTTTGCCGTGCCAGAGGGAATCACCGGCTCCCAGGCGGCGTGCGCCTTGAGCGGGAGCCGCTTGCTGCCGTCCGCCTCGGCCAACACGTAGTCAAAGCGCTGTGCCAGCTCGTTGAGTGGCTCGGCGGGTGCGGAGAGCTTGCCTGTTTCCGGGTCTAAGACACCCGCCTGGCAAATACTCCCGCGGGCAAGTCCCGCGCACGCCTCACAGGTGCAGCCGGGAACATGCGCGGCACCCGGCTTCCAAGGTGCGGCACCCAGGCGACGATTCGACCCGTCCCACGGGACGCCGGCGACGGGAAACATGTGCGTGGTGGTGCAGAGGAGCACCCCGCCGCCGGCGCGCATGAGCTCGAGACCCAGCGTTTTCAGCAACGTCGACTTGCCGCCGCTGCCGATAATCGCGGTAATGCCCGGCTCGATCCTGAGCGCCGAGGCAAGATTGCCGCTAACCGTTTCCATCTGTTCACCGCCGTATAATACTGTGATAATAAATAATCATCAGAGTAGCGGTCGAACCGCTTTTGCTCTGCTCAAACCGTAGCACAGGGAGGTGCCCCGGGAATGCTCGTTTATGTTCGCGGCGCCGGCGATATCGCCACGGGCGTCGCCGCTCGCTTGGTGCGCGCCGGCGTGTCAGTTGTCATGGCCGATATCGCGGTTCCCACGTGCATCCGTCGCACAATCAGTTTTTGCGAGGCCATTCGCCTGGGCGAGGTCCAGGTCGAGGGCATTCGCGCTCGCCTGGCGCAGACGTCGGCCGAGGCGCTTGAGATTACCGAGGCGGGGGATGTCGCCGTGTTGGTGGACCCCCAGGCACAGATGCTCGACGAACTGAAGCCCGCGGCTGTGGTCGACGCAATTCTGGCCAAGCGCAATCTGGGTACCACGCGCGACATGGCTCCTGCCGTCATCGCCGTGGGGCCGGGCTTCACCGCGCCGGTTGACTGCGACGCCGTGATCGAAACCATGCGTGGGCATTTCCTGGGCCGTGTCATTACCCAAGGTTCGCCCCAGCCCAACACGGGCGTGCCGGGCGTCATCGCCGGATATGGCAAAGAGCGTGTTATCCACAGCCCCGCCGCCGGCGTGTTTAGGTCCGACCATGTGATCGGCGACATCGTGAGTGCCGGCGATGTGATCGGGTATGCGGGCGATTCGCCCATGTGCACGCAGATCGATGGCTGTCTGCGCGGGCTTTTGGCGAACGGCGTGCAGGTGACTGAGGGCTTTAAATGCGCCGATGTCGATCCGCGCGGCGATGCCAGCTATATCAACTACATTTCGGACAAGGCGACGTCGGTCGGCGGCGGCGTGCTCGAGGCACTCGCTATGCTCACCGATATCTTTAGAGGATAGAAGGCGGCAATGGAAAAGCTCGATGTTGTGAATGCGGCGCTTGTCGCCCTGCGTGCTGGCGAGACGTGCGAGCTCGTGGTCGTGGCCGGCACGGCGGGGTCGTCGCCGCGCGGCGTGGGCGCCTGGATGGCCGTCTTTGCCGACGGTAGCCAGGCGGGCACCATCGGCGGCGGCAAGATCGAGCTTTTTGCGCTGGACGAGGCGCGAGAGCTGCTGGCCGCGGGGCAATCGCGTCTGGTCCGCTACACCATGGGCGGCGAGAACTCCGATACCGGTATGATCTGCGGCGGAGCCATCTGCCTGTGCTATCTGCATCTGGATGCGATCCAGGCACAGTTGTTCCAGGAAATTGCCGACGTCTTGACGTATCGACGTATCGGCGACTTCGTCATCGACTTTGAGCCGTTTATCGCAAGCGCGCTCGAAAGCGACGCTACTGAATACCATGGCGAGGAATCGCGCCGCACCATTGCGGGTTGCCCCGGGCTTTCGCTGGTGGAGGAGGGGAGTAAGGTTACCTATACAAACGCCGCCTCCGAGATTCCTCCCGCGCACATCGAGACGCTCTGCCCCGAGGGCCTGACCTATATCTTTGGCTGCGGCCACGTGGGCGCCGCGACGGCGCGGGTGCTCACGGCGGCGGGCTTTGCCGTCGTGGCGTGCGACGACCGCCCCGGCACGCTGACCCCCGATTGGGTGCCCGGTGTCTACGATCGTCGCTTGGTCGATTACAAGAACCTGAGCGAGCTGTGCCCCATCGGCCCGCGCGACCTGGTGGTCGTCGCCACGGCGGGTCACAAGTCCGATATCGACGTGGTGATTCAGGCCATGCGCGCCAAGCCTGCCTACCTGGGCTGTCTGGGCTCGCGCCGCAAGACGGCCTTTGTGCGTGCCCGCCTGGAGCAGGAAGGCTTTACGCAGGACCAGATCGACGAGCTGCACCTTCCGATCGGCGTTGCCATCGAGGCCGAGGACCCCGAGGAGATCGCCATCTCCATCGCCGCCGAGATGATCCACCTGCGGCGCACCAAACTCGTCCCCCGCAAGCGCTAATCGCATCCCCACCAATAAGTTGCGGTGAAATACGGACTGTTTAAGCCTGTTAGGCCGCCAAACAGTCCCTATTTCACCGCAACTGCTTTTTGGGATCCATTTGTGCGGGGGAGTTGTGGAGTTGTGCAGGCAGACGAGGTTTTTCTGGAAATACGCTCCCGATGCGCGTATAGTACCGATTGTTTTGTCGGCTCCTGCTGCGTCGAGTCCAAACCGCAAAATGCCATGAGCGGTGCGGATGCAGTCAGGAGGCACGAGGACAACCCACCGTGGCCACGCCCCGTGCTTAAAACCCCAAGAAGGAGTGAACAATGGCAGAAGAGAAGTATGTGCCGCGTCTGAAGACCAAGTACAACAACGAGGTCAAGCAGCAGCTTCAGGACAAGTTCCAGTACGAGAACGTCATGATGATCCCCAAGTTTGAGAAGATCGTCGTGAACATGGGTGTCGGCGAGGCCGCTACCGATTCCAAGGCCATCGACGGTGCCGTGCGCGACCTGCGCGCCATCACCGGCCAGCAGCCGATGATCACCCGTGCCCGTAAGTCCATCGCTACCTTCCGCCTGCGCGCTGGTATGCCGATCGGCTGCAAGGTTACCCTGCGTGGCGACCGTATGTGGGAGTTCTTCGATCGTCTGACCTCCGTCGCGATCCCCCGTATCCGCGACTTCCGCGGCATCTCCGCCAAGAGCTTCGACGGCCGTGGTAACTTCTCCATGGGCGTCACCGAGCAGCTCATCTTCCCCGAGATCGACTTCGATTCCGTCGATCACCAGCGTGGTATGGACATCACTTTCGTGACCACCGCCAACACCGATGAGGAGGCCAAGGCCCTTCTGGACGCCTTCGGTTTCCCGTTCAAGAAATAGGTTCACCTGCCCTAAAAGCGCCGTTTCCACAAGGGAGCGGCGCTTGGGGCGAACAATACTCTATGTGAGGAGGATATAAGTGGCTAAGACATCGATGATCGTCAAGTGCAATCGCAAGCAGAAGTTCTCTACTCGTGAGTACACGCGCTGCCAGCGCTGCGGCCGTCCGCACTCTGTGTACCGCAAGTTCGGCCTGTGCCGTGTCTGCTTCCGTGAGCTTGCACTCAAGGGCGAGCTTCCCGGCGTTAAGAAGGCCAGCTGGTAAGTCACTACCAGCGTTTCAAGCATCCGTTTGGAACAGGGAAAACGCGCTAGTTAGGCTTTGCCGTTAAGGGCGGCGAAGAACCAAGAGCACGTGTTCATCAAGAACGAAGGAGAATCTGTATGAACCTTACAGACCCGATCGCAGATATGCTTACGCGCATCCGTAACGCTAACTCTGTGAACAAGGCCACGGTCTCCATGCCGAGCAGCAAGAAGCTCGTCGAGATCGCTCGTGTTCTGCACGAGGAGGGCTACATCGAGGGCTACGATGTCGAGGACACCGTTCCCCAGAAGACTCTGCACATCACGCTTAAGTATGGTCCCAAGAAGGCTAAGGTCATCAACGGCATCCGCCGCATTTCCAAGCCGGGCCTGCGTAAGTACACCGGCGTTGCCGACATGCCCCGCGTCCGCGGTGGCCTTGGTACCGCCATTATTTCCACCAGCCATGGCGTCATGACCGACCGCGATGCTCGCAAGCACAACGTCGGCGGCGAGATCATCGCTTACGTCTGGTAATTCGCTCGGTAGGTAGAAGGAAAGGAGATCACCGTGTCTCGTATCGGTAATAAGCCTGTCCAGATTCCCGCCGGAGTCGAAGTGGCAGTCAACGGCAACAACGTTGTCGTCAAGGGCCCCAAGGGCCAGCTCGAGCTCGATGTCTTTGAGAAGCTCGCTATCAACGTCGAGGACAACGTCCTCACCGTTTCCCGTCCCGACGACGAGCGTGAGACCCGTGCCCGCCACGGCCTCACCCGCGCCCTCATCCACAACATGGTTGTTGGCGTTTCCGAGGGCTTCGAGAAGAAGCTCGAGCTCGCCGGCGTCGGTTACCGCGTGCAGCAGAAGGGCAAGAACCTCGAGTTCTCCCTGGGCTTCTCGCACCCCGTGATCGTCGAGGCTCCCGAGGGCATCACCTTCGAGGTTCCCGACAACACCCACGTGAACGTCAAGGGTATCAACAAGCAGCAGGTCGGTCAGATCGCCGCTGAGATCCGCGGCCATCGTCCTCCCGAGCCTTACAAGGGCAAGGGTATCCACTACGTTGGCGAGCACATCCGCCGCAAGCTGGGTAAGGCCGCCAAGTAGTCGTAACCGACTCACTCGCATAAGACCAGCACCCCGTCAGGTGCTGGCAAGATCAACCTTTTTAGGAGTTTACGTATGAACAAGCATAAGGCGAAGCTGGAAGGCCTCAAGCGTCGTCAGCGTCGTGTTCGCGGCAAGGTCTCGGGTACCTCCGAGCGTCCGCGTCTTCGCGTGACCCGTACTAACGCCAACATCTATGCCCAGATCATCGACGACAGCAAGGGCTCCAGCCTGACGCTCGTCTCTGCCTCGACCCTCGAGGCCGAGTTCAAGGGCACCCACACCTCGAACAAGGAGGCTGCGGAGAAGGTCGGTCAGCTCGTTGGCAAGCGCGCCATCGAGGCCGGCATCACCAAGGTCGCCTTCGATCGCGGTGGCCGTATCTACCATGGCCGCGTCAAGGCCCTCGCCGACGGTGCTCGTGCCGCCGGTCTCGAGTTCTAGGAGGTATGTAGCACATGGCTCGTAATCAGAAGCAGCAGCGCGAGGCCTCCGAGTTCGAGGAGCGCGTCGTTTACATCAACCGCGTGTCGAAGACCGTCAAGGGTGGTCGTCGCATGAGCCTCGTCGCTCTCGTCGTCGTTGGCGACGGCAAGGGCAACGTCGGCGTTGGCATGGGCAAGTCCGCTGAGGTGCCCATGGCCATCTCCAAGGCATCTCTCGATGCCAAGAAGAACATGTTCCACGTGCCGGTGACCGAGCAGGGCACCATCCCGCACGAGGTTCTCGGCCACTTTGGTGCCGGCCGCATCATCATCAAGCCCGCTGTCGAGGGTACCGGCGTTATCGCCGGCGGCGCTGTGCGTCCCCTCTTTGAGCTTGCTGGCATCAAGAACGTCCTGTCCAAGTCCCTCGGTACCGACAACGGCCTCAACATCATCAAGGCTGCCGTCGAGGGCCTCAAGGAGCTCTCCAGCCCTGAGGACGTCGCGGCTCGCCGTGGCCTGACGGTCTCCGAGATGTTCGTCGGTAAGGAGAACTAAGCATGGCTGACACCATCAAGATCAAGCAGGTCCGCAGCACCAACGGTTGCAAGCAGGACCAGGTCCGTACTGTCCGTGCCCTCGGTCTCCACAGGATCCGCGAGGTTCGCGAGATTGCTGACAACGAGTCCGTCCGCGGCATGATCTTCAAGGTCAAGCACCTTGTCGAGATTGTAGAGGAGTAGCAAATGCAGCTTCACGATCTTACTCCCGCGCCCGGTTCCACCAAGAACCGCAAGCGCGTCGGCCGTGGCAATTCTTCGGGTCACGGCACCACTTCTGGCCGCGGCCAGAAGGGCCAGGGTTCCCGCTCTGGCGGCACCAAGGGTGCCGGCTTCGAGGGTGGCCAGACTCCGCTGGCCATGCGCCTGCCCAAGCTTCCGGGCTTCCGCAACCCCCGTCGTATCGAGTACACCGCTGTTAACGTTGAGCGTCTCGAGCGCAAGTTCGAGGACGGCGCTGTGATCGACGGTGCCGCTCTTAAGGCCGCTCGCATCACCAAGAGCGAGTTCGAGCCCGTCAAGGTGCTCGGCAATGGTGAGCTCACCAAGAAGTTCACGGTCAAGGTCGACAAGGTCAGCGCTTCTGCGCAGGCCAAGATCGAGGCCGCCGGCGGAAAGGTCGAGCTGCCGTGCTAAATGGTCTTAAGAATGCTTTCCGCATCAAAGAATTGCGCGAAAAGATTCTTTTTACCATAGCTATGCTCGTCGTGTACCGCATTGGTGCGCACGTTCCTGTGCCCGGCATTCCCTTCCAGGGGATGCTGGGCCTTTTCTCGACCGATAACAATTCGGTCGCCGCAGGTGCTATGGCCCTCCTGAATCTTTTCTCTGGCGGCGCGTTGAGCTATGTGTCGGTGTTTTCGCTGGGCATCATGCCTTACATCACCAGCTCGATCATCCTCCAGATGCTCCAGGCCGTCGTGCCTTCCCTGCATGAGCTTGCCCGCGAGGGCGAGGTCGGTCAGACCAAGATTACGCAGTATTCGCGTTACCTCACCCTGGCTCTGGCAATCCTCAACTCCGTGGGTTACCTCTTCCTCTTTAAGAGCTTCGGCATCAGCTTTAATGGCGCCGGCGCTCCCGAGATCATCTTCGACCTCATGATCGTCGGTACGCTCACCGCGGGCGCTATGCTGATCATGTGGATTGGTGAGCTCATCACCCAGCGCGGTATCGGCAATGGCATGTCGCTGATCATCTTCGCGAACATCATGGCCGGTCTGCCGCAGGCTATCTTCTCCAGCACCGAGGGCAACGCCGGTGGCATCATCACCATGGTGATCATCTGCGCCATCATCCTGCTGGTTATCCCGCTGATTGTTTTCCTTGAGCGCGGCCAGCGCCGCATCCCGGTCTCCTACGCTAAGCGCGTCGTGGGCCGTCGCATGATGGGTGGCCAGACCACCTACCTGCCCATCAAGGTCAACACCGCGGGTGTCGTGCCGATCATCTTCGCTTCGGCGCTGCTGTACTTCCCGGCTCAGATTGCCGTGTTCTTCCCCGGCATCGGCTGGATTCAGGCAGTTGCCTCCGCGCTTTCGACCGGTTGGCTCAACTGGGTGCTTAACGTTGTCCTCATCGTGTTCTTCGCGTACTTCTACACCTCCATGGTGTTCAACCCCGATGACACGGCCGATAACCTTAAGAAGCAGGGCGGCTTTATTCCGGGCGTCCGTCCGGGTAGGGCTACCGCGGCCTACATCAAGAACGCGCTCAACAAGATCACGCTTCCCAGCGCTGTCTTTTTGGCGCTCATCGCCATCGTGCCTTCGATCATCTTCTCCTTCACGGGTAACCATCTGATCCAGGCATTTGGCGGCACGTCCATCCTCATCATGGTCGGCGTCGTGCTCGACACGGTCGATAAGCTCGAAGGCCAGATCAAGATGTATGATTACGATGGATTCTTTAAATAGGCTAGAGGAGGATTGCTCATGAACCTCGTATTGCTCGGAGCTCCGGGTGCCGGTAAGGGCACCGTCGCACAGGAGCTCGTCGCCGAGTTTGGCGTCGCTCACATTTCCACGGGCGACCTGCTGCGTGCTGCCGTCAAGGGTGGCACCGAGCTTGGTATTCAGGCTAAGAAGTACATGGACGCTGGCGAGCTCGTTCCCGACCAGCTCGTGATCGACCTTGTCAAGGAGCGCCTTGCCGCCGATGACGCCCAGCAGGGCTTCATCCTCGACGGCTTCCCGCGCAACACCGCCCAGGCCGTGACGCTCGATTCCGAGCTTTCCGCCATGGGTCGCGAGATCGACTGCGCCCTTCTGGTCGATGTGGCCCCCGAGGTCATCATCGATCGTCTGTCTTCGCGTCGCACCTGCCGTGCCTGCGGTTACACCGGCACCGCTGCCGATGCTACCTGCCCCAAGTGCGCAGGCGAGATGTATCAGCGCGACGACGACAAGCCCGAGACCATCAAGAACCGTCTCGACGTCTACGAGAAGTCCACGAGCCCGCTCGTCGACTACTATCGTGGCCAGGGTCTGCTCAAGTCGGTCAACGGTGACCAGGCTCGCGAGACCGTGTACGGGGATGTCAAAGAGGCTCTCGGTCTATGATCAAGATTAAGTCTGCAACGCAAATCGAGCAGATGAAGAAGGCAGGAGCGCTATCTAAGATGGCGCTCCGCCACGTTGGAGCCATGGTGCGCCCTGGCGTTTCGACTTTTGAGCTCGATCAGCTCGCGGAGCAGATTATCCGCATGCATGGCGGCACCCCGGCCTTTAAGGGTTACGGCGGGTTCCCGGGGACCATCTGCGCATCGATCAACGATGCCGTGGTCCACGGTATTCCCAACCCCGACATGATCCTGCGCGATGGCGATATCATCTCCATCGATACGGGAGCCGTTGTCGACGGTTGGGTCGGCGATAACGCATGGACGTTTTTCGTCGGCACCCCCACGCCCGAAGCCAAGGCTTTGTGTGAGGTCACGCGCGATTGCCTTAAGGCTGCTATCGAGCAGGCTGTTCCCGGTAACCATATCGGGGACGTCGGCTATGCCGTTCAGTCCCTCGCCGAGTCTCACGGATACGGCGTGCTTCGTGATTATGTGGGCCATGGCATTGGCCGCGTGATGCACGAGGACCCCAACGTTCCTAACTATGGAAAGAAGGGGAGGGGCGTTCGCCTCCAGGCCGGCATGGTCATTGCCATCGAGCCGATGGTTACGATGGGTTCCAACCATGTGAGCACGGGCTCCGACGGTTGGATCGTCACGACCAACGACCACCTGCCCGCTGCGCACTACGAGAACACCGTCGCCATTACCAATGACGGTCCGGTGATTCTCACCACGGATGCGCAAGGTGCTTGGTGTTCGCTCCAAGGCGGAGAAATGTAACAAGTTCCACTTAGTTGTGGAGCCATTACGAAGTTATTACGATGCGTGCATACGTGTTGTAGAATACTCAATCGCTGTCGTTTTCTAGAGAAAGATGATTGCTTGTGAAGAAGGAAGACGCAATTGAGCTCGAGGGTACGGTAAAGGAACCGCTGCCCAATGCCATGTTTAAGGTCGAGCTCGAGAACGGTCATTCGGTTCTGTGCAACATTTCTGGCAAGATCCGAATGAATTACATCCGTATTCTCCCCGGTGACAGGGTTGTCGTGGAGCTTTCCCCGTACGACCTGACCCGCGGCCGCATCACCTATCGCTACAAATAGCGGCACGCATACACGCACTCCATTTCCGACTGCAGGCTTAGCTCAACCTACGGTCGGATTGTGTGTGAAGACCAGCCATAGTTTTAAACGCCTGCGGCTGGGCGAGTAGATAGTAGGGAAGTAGTTTGAGCGCTACCGAAAGGAAGAACGATGAAGGTACGTCCTTCGGTCAAGAAGATGTGCGATAAGTGCAAAATCATTAGGCGCCATGGCAAGGTCCTCGTCATTTGCGAGAACCCCCGTCATAAGCAGCGTCAGGGTTAAGAGAGGAGACTACGTTGGCCCGTATTAATGGTGTCGACCTCCCGCGTGAGAAGCGCGTTGAGATCGGTCTGACCTACATTTACGGCATCGGCCGCACCACTGCGACGAAGATTTGCGTCGAGTGCAACGTTAACGTGGATACGCGCGTTAAGGACCTCACCGAGGATGAGGTTAACGCCATCCGCGATTATATCGATAAGAACCAGATCATGGTTGAGGGCGACCTCCGCCGTGAGCGCAACCAGAACGTCAAGCGCCTTATGGACATCGGCTGCAACCGCGGCCTTCGTCACCGCAAGGGCCTCCCTGTCCGCGGCCAGCGCACCCACACTAACGCTCGTACCCGCAAGGGCCCGAAGCGTCAGATCGGTGCTAAGAAGAAGAAATAAGGAGCGCTAGATAGATGGCTACTGCTAAGAAGAACGTTCGCGCTGCCCGTCTGAAGCGCGCGGACCGTAAGAACATTTCCGTGGGCCAGGCTCACATTCGTTCTACGTTCAACAACACGATCGTTTCGATCACCGATCCCCAGGGCAACGTCATTTCCTGGAAGTCGGCTGGCCAGGTGGGCTTCAAGGGCTCCCGTAAGTCCACGCCGTTCGCTGCCCAGATGGCTGCCGAGGCTGCTGCCAAGCAGGCCATGGAGCACGGTATGAAGAAGGTTTCCGTCTTCGTCAAGGGCCCCGGCTCCGGTCGTGAGACCGCCATCCGCTCTCTCCAGGCTGCTGGCCTCGAGGTCTCGAGCATCCAGGACAAGACCCCCATTCCGCACAACGGCTGCCGCCCCAAGAAGCGTCGCCGCGTGTAACTGAAAGGATCGTATCAATATGGCAATCGACAGGACTCCTGTTCTTAAGCGCTGCCGTCAGCTCGGGATCGATCCCGCTGAGCTCGGTTACAGCAGCAAGAAGGAATCTATCCGTCAGCCCAAGCGCCGTCGCAAGGAATCTGAGTACGGCATGCAGCTGCGCGAGAAGCAGAAGGTCAAGTTCATCTATGGCGTTCTGGAGAAGCAGTTCCACGGCTACTTCAACAAGGCCCGTAAGATGAACGGCGTCACCGGTGAGAACCTCATGATCATTCTTGAGTCTCGCCTCGACAACGTCGTCTTCCGTCTTGGCTTCGCCCGCACCCGCAAAGAGGCTCGTCAGTCCGTCCGTCACGGTCACTTCACCGTGAACGGCAAGCGCGTGGACATCCCGTCCTACCGCGTCAAGGCCGGCGACGTCGTCGCTGTCGGCGAGAAGTTCCGTGACCTCCTCCCCATCAAGGAGGCCCTGATTTCCTCCGAGCGCTTTGAGGTTCCTGGCTGGCTCGAGGTCGATATCGAGAAGCTGTCTGGTAACGTGCTCGCTCTGCCGACGCGTGAGCAGATCAGCGGTGATATCAACGAGCAGCTCATCGTCGAGCTCTACTCTAAGTAGTCCATCCGGGCTGCTGAGGCTGGAGGTAATACATGTCAGAATTCATTAGGCCTCAGGTTCAGGTCGAAGAGATCAACGAGACGTCTGCTCGTGTCTCCGTCGAGCCGCTCGAGCGTGGCTACGGCGATACGCTGGGTAACTCCCTCCGTCGCGTACTTCTGTCCTCGCTCGAGGGTGCCGCCGTCGAGGCTATTCAGATCGATGGTGCGCAGCACGAGTTCATGACCATCCCTAACATGGTCGAGGATGTCACCGACATCGTCCTGAATGTCAAGGGTCTTGTCTTCAGGGCTCTCGGCACGACCGACGAGGCGACCGCCACCATCTCGGTTGACGGCCCCTGCGAGGTCACCGGTGCGGACTTCTTTATTCCGTCCGAGTTTGAGCTGGTCAACCCCGAGCAGCACATCGCTACGCTCACCGAGGGTGGCCATCTCACCATGAGCATGCGCATCGGCTATGGCCGCGGCTATGTTTCTGGCGAGGCCAACAAGCGCGACAACGATCCCATCGGTGTGATCCACGTCGACTCGCTGTACTCGCCGGTTTCCCGTTGCGCCAAGCTCGTTGAGGCTTGCCGTGTCGGTCAGCACACCGACTACGACCGCCTTGTCCTCGAGATCGAGACCAACGGCTCCATCGCCCCGCGCGACGCCGTGGTCCAGGCTGCCAATATCATCAACCAGCATATGGCCGCCTTTATGAACCTTGCCGAGACCCCCGAGGTCGAGGAGGAGGCTTCGATCTTCGCTCCCGAGGTCACCAACGACAACGCCGAACTGGACAAGCAGATCGAGGATCTGGACCTTTCCGTCCGTTCCTACAACTGCCTTAAGCGCGCCAGCATTCACTCGGTCCGTCAGCTCGTTGAGTTCTCGGAGAACGATCTGCTCAACATCCGTAACTTCGGTGTTAAGTCGATCGAGGAAGTGAAGGACAAGCTTGAGTCCATGGGCCTGAGCCTGAAGGCTTAATGCTTCGCATATTTGAGGAGAAACTAGACCATGCGTCACAACGTTAAGAAGGGCCTGAAGCTCGGCACCGATGCGAGCCACACCAAGGCCATGAAGAAGAGCCTTGCTAAGGCCCTCTTCGAGAACGACCGCATCAAGACCACCGAGACCCGCGCTAAGGCGCTGCGTTCGGTCGTCGACCCGATCATCACCTGGGCCAAGAAGGGCGACCTGCACTCTCGTCGTCTGGCTATCGCCAAGCTCGGCGATAAGCAGCTCGTTGCCGAGATCTTCGACAAGGCTGCTCAGGGCATGTGGCAGGACCGCAACGGCGGTTACACCCGCATCATGAAGCTCGGTAACCGCAAGGGCGACAACGCTCCCATCGTTATCATGGAGCTCGTCACCGAGCCTTGCACGCCTAAGGCTAAGAAGGCTGCTCCGGCCCCCAAGAAGGCCGCTGCTCCCAAGAAGGTCGAGGCTGCCGAGGAGGCTCCTGCTGAGGAGACCGCTGAGTAGACAATCCGTCTGCATAGGCTATATTCGAGGGGTACGTTCGCGTACCCCTCTTTTTTTGTCGCGATACCGTTGCTTGTTTGTTGGGAGCGCCCATGACTGCGCCGTCTGATTTCAATTCGATTTCCGAGCTTGACGCCACGCTCGTATTTCGCGTGGCCTATGATGGCTCGTCGTATAGCGGATTTGCCGTGCAGCCGGGACAGACGACGGTTGCGGGTGAGCTACGTCGAGCTATTGAGACGCTCCTGCGCCGTCCGATCGACCTGACGTGTGCGGGACGTACCGATGCCGGCGTGCATGCGGTGGCACAGTTTATCAGCGTGCCCGTAACGGACGCTGAGTTGGCTTTGACGCGCCGTAGGTGGCTGAGGGCTATGGATGCCCTCCTGCCCAAAGATATCGCCATAAACGAGGTCTACAAGGCCCGTAAAGGCTTTTCTGCACGCTTTGATGCGCGTTCCCGTACGTATACGTACCGTATTGCCGATCGCGACGCGCGCCCTGTGCTTTCGCGCGGTGCGGTGTGGTGGCATCGCTACCCATTGGATGTTGAGGCGATGTCTGCGGCCTGTCCCGCGCTGCTGGGCGAGCAGGACTTCAAGAGCTTTTGCAAGGTGGCGTCTGCCGTGGGCAAGCCCACGCACCGCTGCGTGATGCGTGCCGAGTTTGGCCATGAGGTTGCGTTTGGCGAGGACATCCTGACGTTTACCATCGAGGGCAATGCGTTTCTGCATTCGATGGTCCGCACGATCGTGGGCACGCTTGTCGAGATTGGCATGCATCGCCGTGAACCCGAGTGGATGCGCGAGGTCATCGATGCTTGCGACCGTACCGCTGCGGGCCCCACGGCTCCTGCCTGCGGCCTTACGTTTATGGGCGTGGATTACGATCCCGCCGAGCTTGTCGTGCTCGACTAGGGGAGGGCTCGGCGCGTCGTGCGTCGGCACCTGTCATCTGTGGGCTGCGCGTGTGCAACATCTGTTCTTGGCGTGCAATACAACCGGTGTCTCATTGCTTTTATTGCCGGGGTGTACCATGAACGACAGTTTGATTCACTGCTGTCGAGAGGACGGATAACTTGGTTCGACGTGGCTCGCATCCGCGACTTTCGGTGATCCTTGTGGTAGAAGGTTCGCCCAGCTATGCGATGCGTGCGCTCGAGAGTATCCAGAACCAAGACCTCTACGATTTGCAGATTGTCGTTGTCTGCCGCGATGCTGCGCCCGGTGTGCGCCATTCGCTTCAAGTTGCTGCCGACAGGGACATCCATATTGATTTGATTGACGTCGAGGACGCGAAGCGCGGCGCTTGTCTTCGTGCCGGTTTTGCTGCCTCGCGCGGCTCTCAAATCATCGCCATGAACGCCGATGAGTGGTTTGCTCCGCAGTCTCTTTCCAAGATGGTCGATATCGCGTGCGATACTACGGCAGACATAGTGCTCCCCACGGTGTCGCTCGACCGCTATGATGCACATCGAGAGCGCCATTCGCGCGTCTTGGATGCTGCTCATATTTCCATTGATAGCAAATCTTCGATGGTGACCGGGCTGTCCCAGTTGATTTTAGGCGGCCTAGTCGTTCAGACCTCTGGCGTGATGTATAGCCGTCCGCTGTTTGAGGCATGCCTTTTGTACGACAAGGCGTTTCGCACAGTTGGGTTTATGGCGTGCTCGCTCTCGCGGGCGCAGCGCGTCTCCGGATGCGGCGACGCTTGTTTCCACGCGGCGGCACCTAAGCTTACAGATGCCTTTGATCCCACCATGTATGCCAAGGTATCCGATGACACCCGGGCGCTCGACGAGCTTACGGACTCACTCTCGGAAGCAGATAGCGGTGGTCGGCTCAAGCTGGCAACCCAAAAGTTCTACTTTGCCGGACTGGTCGCCTGCATCGAGAATTTGTGTCTGAGCCCGCATGGGGTGTCGTCAATCGAGCGTTCCGCCCGTATGCGTGATATGCTCGAGGCGCCTCGAACCCGTCAGATGGTCGCCGCGCTCAAGGATAACCATCGGGGGCTCGGTCTGTTGTTTGGGCCGATCGCCAGCGCCAAGCCCGCGCGCTGCGTGATGTGTACGCATCTGGCGGCTTTTCTTAACCGGACGGGCGCAAAAACCGCCTAAACGGCTCATCTCGAAACAAATTTGCATAGAATTGTTTCGAAATGCGTTCTTATACACAAAAGCCTTCAAATAGCGTTAAACTATTCAATCACTGATTGATTGTCTCCGCCATCTTTTGGAGAGAGGGTTTGTATGGCTAAAAAACGCAATGGGCGCCAGGATGCCATTAGAGATATTGTGCGCAATAAGGACGTCCGCACGCAGCGCGTGCTGGTCGATGAGCTCCGCGCTATGGGCTTTGATTGCACGCAGGCGACTGTCTCTCGCGATATTGCCGATATGGGGCTGCGTAAGCTCCCTGAGGGCATCTATGTTCTGGCAGAGGACCTGCACCTGCAGCGTATGGTTTCCGAGCTCGTAACGGGCGTTCTGCGCACCGATAATCTGGTTATGATCAAGGCTCAGCCTGGCACGGCTTCCGGCATCGCCGCCGCCGTTGATGCGGCAGAGCTGCCCGATGTGCTTGGCTCGCTTGCCGGCAACGATACGATTTTGGTTATTGCCCAGACGGCCGAGGACGGCGAGCGTCTTGAGGCGCTGATCAATAAGCTGAGCAATTCTCGCAAGTAGGCGTGCGGGTCGTGCGCTCGGCACTGTGTGCGTGACATAGTGGCTTGTAAGGGGTATCGACGTTGGTCGGTACCCCCTTTTTTGTTTGCCGGTATAAAGACCGCCCACCAGGTCGCTTTAAACTAAAAGGCCCCCGAGCAGTTTAATAAGCTGCTCGGGGGCCTTGTTGCTTATGGCCGGATGATTTCTAGCCGACCGTATCGTCAGGCGTGGGCGAGGGGTCGGGAGTGGGCGTAGGCGTAGGCGTAGGCGTAGGCGTGCCGCCATCGCCGCCGGTCGAACCACCAGTTGAGCCGCCCGTCGAGCCACCGGTCGTACCGGTGCCGCCGGTGGTGTCGCCACCCGTGGTCTCGGTGGTCGTGGTCGTCGTGGTAGTCGTTGTGGTAGTTTCCTCTTCGTCCTCGTTCTCGTCCTTGTCGTCGTTCTCCGTCTTCTTGGCGTTGTTGGTGCCGTAGAACTTCCAGACGCTGTTGTTCTTGTAGGTGGGCGCCGTTCCGGTCGCAAACTCCTCGCGCTCGGTACCGGTCAGAACGGTGTTCATAAACCGCTTAAAGACAGGCAGGTTGGTGCTGTCGCCCAGCAGGTCCGTGCCGTATTTTTGGATGGGGATCTCACCTGCGGAATAGCCGGTCCACAGGGCGCACGCCAGCTGCGGGGTATAGCCGCAGAACCACAGGTTGGTGGTGTTGTCGGTGGTGCCCGTTTTGCCGGCATAGGGCTGGTTGACGCTCAAGGCGCCGGCAGCACCCGTACCGCTGCCCTGCATGACGCCGGACAGAACATCGGTGACCGCGGCGGCCTCGCCCTCGGTAAGCACCTGTGAGGGATTGTCCGTGTGCTGGTACAGCACCGAACCGGTACGAGAGTCAATCTCGGTGATGGCGATCGGCTGGCGATAGTAGCCGCCGTTGGCAAACGTCGCGTAGGCGGCGGCCATCTCGAGCGGCGAGATCGAGCCGGTGCCGAGCGTCATGACGGGAACGTCCTCGATGTTGTCCTTGGCGGGATCGATGCCGAGCTTTTTGACGAGTGAGATGATCTTGCTGTTGCCGACGGCTTCCGCCACCTGGATGTAGCCGGTGTTGGAGGAGTATGCCGTCGCCTGCTTAAGCGTGATGTTGCCATAGCTATGGTTGGCGTAGTTTTGGACCTCGGTCGTGGTGCCCTTGGCCTTGAGCGGCGAGTTGCAGTTGAGGGTGACGTTGGGGTTCATGCCGTTTTGGATGGCAGTTGCCAGCGTAAAGGCCTTAAAGGTGGAGCCGACGGGACGCTTGGCCGTGGCATGGTTTACGTGGTTCTCGTCGGCGTTGTAGTCATAGCCGCCCACCATGCACTTGATGTAGCCGGTCTTGGGGTCGACGACGACCATGCCCATGTCCAGGCCGTCGAGCGAGAGCGTGTCGAGCTGCTCGCGGACGGCATTCTCTGCCACCTGCTGCATCGTGGGGTCGATGGTGGTCTTGACGGTCAAGCCGCCCTTAAAGAGCACGTCGGTCGAGAACTCCTGCTCCAGCAGCTGCTTAACATAGGCGACAAAGTAGGGCTGCGAGTATACGTCGACGCCGCTGCCCGAGATTTCGGTCACGTTGAGGGTGATGGGCTCGGCCTGTGCGGCATCGTGCTCCTCCTGCGTGATGTGGCCCAGGCGCAACATGTTGTCAAGGACCTTGTTGCGACGGGACAGCGCCAGGTCGGGGTTGACCGTGGGGTCGTACTGCGAGGGCGAGTTGGGAAGGCCGATGAGCAGCGCGGCCTCGCTCAGGGTGAGGTCGGCGGCGCTCTTGGACAGGTAGGTCTCGGCGGCGGCCTCAATACCGTAGGCGCCGTGACCGTAATAGATGGTGTTGAGGTACATCATGAGGATCTCGTCTTTGGAGTACATGTCCTCCATCTTGACGGCGATGTAGGCCTCGCGCACTTTACGCTCGATGGTCGAGTCGAACTGCTCCTCCTGCAGGATGGTGTTGCGCACCAGCTGCTGGGTGATAGTCGAGGCGCCTTCGTGTCCGCCGCCGAGGGTTGCCACCGCAGCACGCGCGATACCCCACAGGTCGATACCGCCGTGCTCGTAGAAGCGCTCGTCCTCGACGTCAACGGTGCCCTGCAGCACGTAGGGGGAGACCTCGTCCTTGGTGATGGACTTGCGGTTTTGCGTGTAGAAGCTCGCGATCTTGTTGCCGTTGCAGTCGACGATCTCGGTGGGCTCGCTCACCAGATACGCGTTGGCGTCGGTGTAGTCGGGCAGATCGGACAGCCAGCGGTTGACGTTGCCGACCATGCCGATGCCAAATGCCACGCCCGCAATCAGCAGAAAGCCCAAAAACGAGAGCAAGATTATGGGCAGGGCATGCGTCTTTGAACGGCTGCGTCCCTGTCGTTGGCGAGGACCCATATATTGACCTCCAGGTATGTCGTGCCGGACGGTGGATGTGCCGTCGGGGCAGGATGGACATAAGGTATTACACGATAAACCAAACGGGGCGCGCGATGCCTCGTGTATGCTGGAAGACGGCATTTTTCAGAGTGAATGCATACCTTGGTAAGGAGTTTGTCGATGGCGATTCGGACGATGGGGCCGAGCGGACAATACGAGACTGGATTGGATGCTGCTGGTGCGGCGCTGCCCGAGTTGCTGGCGCCGGCGGGCGGGCTCGACCAGATGCTTGCGGCCATCGCCGCGGGTGCCGATGCCATCTATGCGGGGTTGGGCGGCTTTAACGCCCGTGTGAGCGCCCATGGCTTTACGGATAACGAGTTTGCGCGCGGCTGCGCCGTGGCGCATGCCCATGGCGTGCGTGTGTACGTAACGCTCAACGTGTTCGTGTTTGACGATGAGTTGTCCGACGCGGTGGTGTTGGGAGCTCATGCACTGGAGCTGGGCGCCGATGCTCTGATTGTCGCCGATGCCGGGTTGGCCTGCGCGCTGCGCGCGGCGATTCCCGGGGTCGAGATTCACCTGTCTACGCAGGCGGGCGTTCATAGCGAAGGCGCCGTGCGGCTTGCCGCCGATGAGCTGGGGGTCGAGCGCGTGACGACGGCACGCGAGCTGACGGTCGACGAGATTGCGGCGCTATGTGCCACGGGTGTGCCCATCGAGGTATTCTGCCACGGTGCGATTTGCATCGGCTATTCGGGGGCGTGCGAGTTCTCTGCCCTTCGACGTGGCCGCTCTGCGATGCGCGGTGATTGCACGCAGCCGTGCCGTCTATCCTATGACTTGGTGGACGAGGCTGGGCAGAGTGTTGCCGCCGTCGAGGGAGATCGCCTGCTGTGTCCGCGCGACTATCTGGGTATTGCGCATCTGCCCGAGCTTGTAGATGCCGGCGTGGCGTCGCTCAAGATCGAGGGGCGCATGAAGAACCCCGATTACGTATTCAACGTGGTGCGGGTGTGGCGCCGGGCACTCGATATGCTGTGCGACGGCGCGTGGGACCCCGATGCCGTGGAAGAGCTTGAGCGCGAGCTGGGAAGGTCGTTTAACCGCGGGTTTACCGACGCGTATTTGCGAGGCCGCTCGGGTGCGGAGCTTATGAGTTTTGAACGCGCAATTAACCAGGGCGTGCGCGTGGGGCGTTTGGTCGCTGTGGGCCACGAAGAGGTGACCGTTGAGCTCGACGCCGCCGTGGCGGCGGGTGACACGCTCGAGATTCGGTTCTATCCGGGTGTCGACGCGCGTCCCGATGCGCCCAAGCGCTGGCCGCAGGTGCCCTGCCCGGTGGATGCAGCAGCGGGGAAGCGCATCGTCGTGCATTGCAAGCGTAAGGTGGACGCGGGCTGCGAGGTGTACCTGATTCGCAGCGCCGGCGTGTTGGATCAGACGGCGGCGGTGTTGGAGCGCATGCGGGCCGAGGCGGATGCGATTGCGCCCGTTGAGCGTGCCGTTGAAGTGCTGCCCTTTGAGGGCGTTGCGGTGGATGGCGGTGCATCGACGGAGTTGGTGGAGTGCGCGGTTCCCACTCGCATGGTTTTTGCTTGGCAGCTGATGGATGCCGACCCGCGCGGAGAACTCGATTTGTCCGACGCCGTTGTGGTGCTTGACGAGGTGTGCCGCGCGAGTGACGCTGACCGGACCCGCTCACTGATGCAGCGTGCCGGGCGCATCGTCTGCCGCAACCTGGGGCAGGTGGCGATCGCTCGCGAGCTGGGCGTGACGTTTGACGTGGCGGCGCCGGTGTTCTGCGCGAATCGGGCCACGCTTACCTGGCTGCGCGGATTCGGTGCGGGGCGGGTGTACTTGCCGGCCGAGTTGCTCGGCAATGATGCGGAGCGTATTGCCGAGCTGGCTGCTGAACCCGGCGTCTTGGGTCCGGTCGACGCCGACCGTCCCGAGCTTATGGTGTGCGAGCACTGCCTGCTGACCGCCGAGGGCGTCTGCGCCACCGATGCGACGGGACAGGTTCGTTGCCGCGACTGCTTGCGTCGTCGGCAGGTACGCTATCTGGTCGAGCGTGACGGTACACGTCTGCCAGTTGCCATTGACGCATGCGGCAGGACGAGGATTTTCCTGTCGTAGGTGCCGCGTCGCGTCAGTTTGTTATCATAAGAGAGTTTATGGACTTCCAGCACCGCCGTTTTCGGCGAGGGTGCTATAGAAAAAGGAGGATACCCAATGCTGTCTGTTGACGAGCAAATGCGTATCATCACCTCGGGCGCCGCGCAGATCGTTCCCGAGGCCGACCTTCGCAAGAAGCTTGAGAAGGGCGAGCCCCTCAACATCAAGCTCGGCGTCGATCCCACCAGCCCCGACCTGCACCTGGGCCACGCCGTGCCCCTGCGCAAGATGCGTCAGTTCCAGGACCTGGGCCACAACGTCACCCTCATCATCGGCAACGGCACCGCGCTGATCGGCGACCCTTCGGGCAAGAATTCCACCCGTCCGCAGCTTTCGCAGGAGCAGATTGAGGCCAATGCCGAGACCTACGTGAGCCAGGCCATGAAGATCCTGGATCCCGAGAAGACCACCATCGTGCACAACGGCGACTGGATCCTTTCGATGGACCTGGCCGGCCTGCTGCAGGTGTGCTCCAAGTTCACCGTCGCCCGCATTCTTGAGCGCGACGACTTTACCAAGCGCTACCAGTCTCAGACGCCGATCGCCCTGCATGAGTTCCTGTATCCCGTGATGCAGGCTTTCGACTCCGTGCAGATCAAGGCCGACGTGGAGATGGGCGGCACCGATCAGCTCTTCAACCTGCTCGCTGGCCGTGAGCTCATGGAGAAGATGGGCATGGAGCCGCAGATCGCGCTCACCATGCCGCTGCTCGAGGGTACCGACGGCGTGCGCAAGATGTCCAAGTCATACGGCAACTACATCGGCCTGACCGACGCTCCCAAGGATATGTTCGGCAAGACCATGTCCATCCCCGATGAGATGATCGGCAAGTACTACCGCCTGGCGAGCTCGCTCACCCCGGCCGAGGTCGACAAGATCGACGCTGCCCTGGCCGATGGTTCTGCCGACCCCTACGAGCTCAAGCGCGCTCTGGGTCGCGACCTGTGCGACACCTACCACGGCGTCGGTGCCGGCGACGAGGCTCAGGCCGAGTTCGACCGCGTGTTCAAGGAGGGCCAGCTTGCCGACTTCCCCGAGAAGCACGTTGAGCTGACCGTCAACGACGAGGGCCAGATCTACCTCGCAGGCCTGCTTAGGGACCTGGGCCTTTCGGCGAGCGCCGGCCAGGCCCGTCGCGACATTGACGGTGGCGGCGTCAAGATCAACGGCAAGGCGGTGGCTCCCAAGAGCTATAACATCGATCCCAGCGCCCTCAAGCTGGGCGACACCCTCTCCGTAGGCAAGCGCAAGGGCTTTAAGTTGGTCTAACGAGCGAGTTGACCTCACAAGTGCAATAAGGCCGCAGCCGGGAATCCCGACTGCGGCCTTTTAGTTACGCGGTTTTACCAAACCGCGTAACGGCTCGACGCTGCAAACCCGCCAGAGCGGCAATCTGCCTTTCAACTTCGGCGGCATGACCAAAAGGTCAATGCCGCCTCGTTTCAAGGCACCTTGCTCGCTCTGACGGGTTTTCGCTGTCGTTGCCAAAACATCGGCGCTTCCGTTGTTGGCACTTAGGGACGTTCCTTTTGTGCCGGCACTTTGGGACACTCCTTGTCATTGGTGCAAAGCAACCTCTCCTCATTGCACCAAGTGGCGTGTGCCGTTAAGCGGAGAGGCGTATTGTTGACCCATCGTTTGGGCATACAATGGCTATTGGTCTGCTGCGGTGAAGGTCTGTCCGCTCCGCAGCTTTTTTCTACGGTTAAAGGAGTATGTATGTCCGTTGAGGTCATGAGGTCTGTGATCGAGGCCGCCGAGGGCCGCGTGCCCGTCGACACGCTGTTTATCAATGCGCAGATTGTCGACGTGTATGGCCAGCGTGTGGCGCCCGGCAGCGTTGCCGTCAAGGACGGTGTGATCGTCGGCGTGCTCTACGATGGTCGCGACGATGCCGCCGGCACCTACGAGGCTGCCGAGGTCATTGACTGCCAGGGCCGCTATCTCGCCCCCGGCTTTATCGACGGACATCTGCACATTGAGTCCTCGAACATCCGTCCCGCCGAGTATGCGCGCATGGCGGCGACGCGCGGTACCACCACCGCCATTGCCGACAGCCACGAGATCGCCAACGTGGCGGGGCTCGACGGCCTGCGCTTTATGATCGAGGACGGTCGCCGCGCGCCCATTTCCATCAAGTACATGATGCCCTCATGCGTGCCCGCGCTGCCCGATGAGCAAGCGGGCGCTGTGATTACCGCTGCTGACATGCAGGCGTTTTTTGCCGAGCATCCGGGCGACGTTTTTGGCCTGGGCGAGATGATGAACCTGCCGGGCGTCTTTATGGCCGATCCCGAGACCTGCGCTCGCATCGATGCTGCCAACCAGACGCCGTCCAAGCAGGTCGACGGCCATGCGCCGCTCGTTGCCGGCAAGGACCTCAATGCCTATGCCGCGGCGGGTATTATTGCCGACCACGAGTCGACGATTCCCGAGGAGGCGCTCGACAAGCTGTCTCGCGGCATGTACGTGATGCTGCGCGAGGGTACGTGCAGCCATGATCTGGCCAACCTGTCGCCGATGCTGCTGGAGAATCCCGCGCGCGCCCGCCGCTGCTGCTTTGCGACTGACGACCGCGCTCCTTCCGATGCGCTTGCAACCGGCATGATCGACAATGCCTGCCGCGTGGCTATCGAGGCCGGTATTGACCCCGTGGTTGCCATCTCTATGGCGTCCCTGTCCACGGCCGAGGCGTTTGGCCTGGACCACGGTTGCCGCGACCCGCACGAGCTGCGTGGCGCCATCGCCCCGGGCAAGCGTGCCGACCTGCTGGTGCTCAACGACCTGACGTTTGTCACGGCTCCGCATCGCGTGTATGCCGCTGGTGCTCTGGTGGCGCAGGACGGCACCTTTGTGGGCGAGATCGCACCCGAGATGGCCGAGGTTGCGGCCCTTGCCGATGAGCTGCGCGCCTCCGTTAAGCTGCCGAAGCTTTCGCTCGACGTATTCGACTATGCCTTTAAGCCGGGCGAGGCCGTGATTGACGTGGTGCCGGGCAAGGCCATCACGGGCATGGTTCGTCCCGAGAGCGCCGAGGGCCTGCGCCGTATTATGCTGATCGAGCGTCACGGCCGCGGCGTGTCGCTGCAGGCCGAGGGCGCCGACGGTGACGGCCCCGCTGGCCTGGGACTCGTTGGCAAGCATATCGGCCGCGGCTGGGTGCGCGGCTTTACCATCACGGGTGGTGCCATCGCCTCGACGATCGGACACGACTCGCACAACGTGTGCGTCGTGGGCGACAACGCCGCCGATATGATGGCCGCCGTTGATGCCGTGGGCCAGGGCGGTCACGTGCTGGTGCGCAACGGCGAGGTCGTGGCGCGCATTCCGCTGGCGCTCGGTGGCCTGATGAGCGAGGGCACGGCCGAGGATGTCGCCGCGCAGCACGACGACTTTATGGTCAAGGCGCGTGCCATGGGCATCGAGCCGCCGCTCGACCCCATCATGGGCATCATTTTCCTGCCCCTGCCGGTGATCCCGACGCTCCGCATCCGCCCCGAGGGCATGTTCGACGTCACGACCTTCACCTACGCCGACTAGTCATCGGGGACGTTCTTAAACGACTAGTCGTCGGGGTGGCGTGTCACCTGACGCCGCGACCGTGAGACCTCTGGCATGTGTGAGCTATTTGCTAGGTCCTTGTAACGTTTACGCCCGCAGAGTCTTATTTGAGCTCCCTTTGGGTACGTTGGAATTGGATATACGTCCGATTCCATCAAGCCCGAAGGGAGCTTTTCTATGTTTAAACTGATTGCATCCGATATGGACGGCACGTTGCTTGACGAAAACGGCCAGGTGCCTCCCGAGACCTACGAACTGATTCTGGCGCTACACGAGCATGGCGTGCATTTCGCCGCATCGTCAGGCCGTCGTTACGACCGCCTGTGCGAGTTCTTTGCACCTGTTCGCGACAAGATGGACTTTGTCGCCGCTAACGGCGCCCAGGTCTACGCCGACGGTAAGATGGTAGACCGCGAGGTGTATTCGCACCTGGCGATTCGAAGGCTCGCCCAGGCCGTCGCGACGTTTCCCAATCTGCATCTTGCACTTTTTGACCGAACCAAGTCCTTCTTGCTCGATGACGAGTGCAAGTTCGTGCGTGAGGTCGATAAGGACCTTCCCAATGCCGAGCGCATTTGGGAGCTGCCCGATCCCAGCGTAAATATCATCAAGGCGAGTATCTTTTGCGATGACGGTGCCGTTATGGACAGCGCTTACGTACTACAGCGCGAACTCGGTCAGCTCTTTACTTTTGCGCCTTCGGGCAACGCGTGGATCGATGCCATGCAGCCCGGCGTGTCGAAGGCCTCGGGCATCGCACAGCTCATGGAGCACTATGGAGTCGAACGCGACGAGGTTATGGCGTTTGGCGACTCGATGAACGACTACGAGATCATTCGCTTTGTCGGTACGGGCTGCGCGATGGAAAACGCGCGCCCCGCGCTCAAGGCAGTGGCCGATCGCGTGGTGGGTTGTAATCGCGACCACGCCGTCCAGCAGGAGCTCCGTCGCGTGCTGGAGAGTCTCGCTTAATCCGGCAGATGGGGACGTTCCTTTTAATATGAGCAGGACATTGTCAAGAGGCAAAATCGGGCCTGGCCCCAACGATATGGGGTCAGGCCCTCTCCCTATATCAGCCCGTCCGCGGCGACCTCGGCGTGTCTTACCGACGCTCGTCTTTGCAGTTTAATATCC
>DBFDVR010000044.1:0-21738 GCA_048321375.1 Collinsella sp. | reverse complement strand
CGCAGCCACACTCGGGCACTTGGAACGGGGGAAACGGCGGTCGACGAAACTGGAGAGGAGGTATTACGAGCTCCTGTGCGAATTGGAGAGAACGCTCCCGCAAACTGCCTCTTGACAACTTATAGGAGCGTCGGTTTTAATATCGTACTTTTCGGCATGGTTCGGGATATGCGTCCAAACGTAGGAGATGAGCCCAATTCGTGACGGACGGTATCCCGCCACCCCTCTTCGAGACAAAAATGATCCGTTTTCCTCCGTCCCCAAGGGACAATTTTCAAAACTACGCCGGATTACGGGGCCAGGATGCTGCAAGCCAACCATACCCTGCATTATCAAGAAACAATAAGCCATCTACCTGCGGGTTTAATTTCACTATTGGCACCATGGTCGCCAGTTGGCGATTCAGCCCCGTAAACCGGTATAGTTGCAATTTGGTAGCATTTCCCAGCAAACCAAATAGTCTCACCAAACGCAAAAAACCCGACCTCCGCATGGAGATCGGGCTTATAGGGCTCAGCAAAGCCGAACCTACACGGTCAAATGATCCGTAGCTTACATCTGCTCGGGCGCGGAAACGCCAACGAGGGTGAGCACCAGGGCGAGCGTCACGCGAACGGCGTCGCAAGCGGCCAGACGGGCGCGCGAAAGCTCGGGGTCGACGGGACGGCCCTCGCTCGGCAGAACCTGGCAGGCAGCGTAGAAGCTGTGGAAGTCGCCGGCGAGTTCCTCAGCAAAGTGCGTCAGACGGAACGGGGCGCGGTCGCGAGCGCAGCTGGCAATCAGGTCGGTGAGCTCGTTGAGCTTACGCGAAAGGGCGAGCTCGGTCGGGTCGGTCAGCAGCGAGTAATCGACGTTCTCACCGATGGCCTTGGCGGCGACGGCCTTCATGCCCATCTCGTCAGCCTGCTCGGGCGTAACGTCGGCGGCACGGCGCAGGATGGAGCACACGCGGGCGTGAGCATACTGCACGTAATAGACCGGGTTGGAGTTATCGCGCTTCTTAACGGCCTCAATATCGAAGTCGACCATCTGGTTGGAGCTCTTGGAGATGAGCGTGTAGCGAGCGGCATCGGAGCCGACCTCGTCGACAAGCTCCTGCAGGGTCACCATGGTGCCCTTGCGCTTGGACATACGGACGGGCTTGCCGTTACGCAGCAGGTTGACGAGCTGGCCCAGCAGAACCTCAAACTTGCCGGGATAGCCAAGAGCGTCGCAGACGCAGCGGACGCGCTCGATGTAGCCGTGGTGGTCGGCGCCCCAGATGTCGATGACGTGGTCGACGCGCTGGAACTTATCCCAGTGATAGGCGACGTCGGAGGCGAAGTAGGTGTACTCGCCGTCGGACTTGATCAGAACGCGGTCCTTGTCATCGCCCAGGTCGGTGGAGCGGAACCACAGGGCGCCGTCCTTGGTGTAGAGATAGCCCATCTTGTCGAGCTTCTCAAAAGCGCGGTCGACGGCGGAGGTGCCGGCGGTCTCGCCCTCGGTGTCCTTCACATACAGCGAGCGCTCGGAGAACCAACGATCGAAGTCGCAGTTAACGGCATGGCAAAGGTCGCGCATGTTGTCGACCATCTTTACATAGCCGCGCTCGCGGAAGCTCTCCATGCGCTCCTGCGGATCGGCGTTGACCCACTTATCGCCGTCGGTGCGCCAGAACTCGGCGGCCTCGTCGATGATGTAGTCGCCGCCGTAGGAGTCCTTGCCCAGGGTCTCGGCAAAGTTGTCCTGGTACGGATGGGTCTCGGGGTGCTCGTCGTTCTCGTCGGCAACAAAGGCGTCGCGGTCTGCGATCAGCAGCTTGTGAGCCTCGTCGATATCCACACCCTGCTTGGCGATGATGTCGGCAAGCTGCATATAGCGCGTGCTGATGGAGTTGCCGAAGGTGTTCATCTGAGAGCCGTGGTCGTTGATGTAGAACTCACGCTGGATGTCGTAACCGGCGTGGTCCATAACGCGGCAGAGCGAGTCGCCCAGCGCGGCCCAGCGGCCGTGGCCGATGTGCATGGGGCCGACTGGGTTGGCGGAAACGAACTCAACCTGGGTCTTCAGGCCACCACCGACGTTGGACTTAGCGAAGTCCATGCCCTTCTCGCGGGCCTCGCCGAAGATGGCATTCTTGACGGCAACGGAGAGGTAGAAGTTGATGAAGCCGGGGCCTGCGATCTCGACCTTCTCGATCGCGGGGTCCTCGGGCATATGGGCAACGATGGCCTCGGCGATCTTGCGCGGGGCGCAGTGGGCCAGCTTGGCGGACTTCAGGGCCATGGTAGAGGTCCACTCGCCATGAGAAGTGTCAGCCGGTCGCTCGATAGCGCAATCGTCAAGTTCAAATGCGGAAAGGTCGCCGGCCTCCTGGGCCGCAGCAAGCGCAGCGCGTACCAGCTCTTCAATCTTCTCGGGCATAGATCCTCCTTGTGTTAAAGCCCCCGAGCTCTTGGTCACTCGTAGGGCAAAAGCCAGAGTTTGTAGCACTCTATCACAAGCGACGGGCACTGTCGCAGGGTAAAGCTAATAGATATTGCATATGCACAAAAATGACTACAGCTTGTATGGAGTCACTCAAAGATGCCGGTCTGCCTGCAGATTATGCAGGCGTTGAAAATGCATAAAGGTGTGAATGAACTGCGTCTGTTATCGAATACTCTTACCTATCAGAGTTGTGTGCTTTTCCTGCATAAAGTAAGGGTTTGCGCACGTCAGCGTGTTATTCTAGACATACGTAAATTCGTATAAGTTGGAGGTAGCATGTTCTCAATCGGTCAACACGTCATTCATCCGGGCCAGGGAGTCTGCACCGTCGTCGGTTTTAGGGACGACACACCGCAGCCCATGCTGCTGCTCGAGACCAAGCAGGGACATGCGCAGACGATCCTCATGTACCCCGTGGCGCAGGCCGACCGTTTGCACGCAGCCATCTCGCAGCAAGATGCCGAGCACCTGCTGAGCCACTATGACGAGCTGGAGTGCGACACCTTTACCGAGCGCAACAGCTCGCTTGAGGAGACGCACTTTAAGCAGCAGCTCAAGCTGGGCGCACCCGAGACGGTCCGCGTGGCAAAGACCATGATGCACCGCATTCGCCAGGCCGAGGAAGCTGATAAAAAACCCAGCTCCTACTACATGCGCGTACTCAAGGAGGCCAAGCGCCGCTCCATCGAGGAGTTCGCCGTGGCCTTGGGCGTCACCGAGGAGGACGCCGAAGCCCGCCTAGCCCAAGCCGCCCTCAACTAACCCATCCGCGCCAAAAACCACCACAAAGGGGACAGGCACCTTTGTGGTGGTTTTCTTGTTCTAGTAGTATTCATTCTCATCGATACCCACGAGCACAAGGAGTCTCTTATGGCAGAGCCGCTTACCGCCGGAATCACCCGCGACCGCGCGTTCGAACTGCTCAATGAGCACAACAAGGACCCGTTCCATATCACCCATGGCGAGACGGTCGAGGGCACTATGCGCTACTTTGCGCGCGAGTTCGACCCCGAGAACGAGGAGTTTTGGGGCATCGTCGGTCTGCTGCACGACCTGGATTGGGAGGAGCATGAGGACGACCCCATGAACCACACCATCTATGCTGCCGAGATTCTTAAGGGCGAAGGTGCGTCTCCCGAGCTCATTCGCGCCATCCAGACGCACACGTCGGACTTCAATACCTCGCTGCCCAAACCCGAGCTGCAGATGGAAAAGATCCTGTTTGCCTGCGATGAGCTCACCGGCCTGATCGGCGCTGCAGTCATCATGCGCCCGAGCAAGAGCGTTATGGACTTTACGACCAAGTCGCTCAAGAAGAAGTTCAAGGACAAGCGCTTTGCCGCCGGCTGCTCGCGCGACGTGATTTCGCAGGGTGCCGAGATGTTGGGCTGGGAGCTCCCCGAGCTCTTTGACCGCACCATCGCGGCCATGCAGTCCTTCGCCCCCGACCGCGATACCTTCCAGGCCTAACCGCCCACGCCACCTAAAACCACCACAAAGGGGACAGGCACCTTTGTGGTGGTTTTTGTTTGCGCGGGCGTTAGGGGCGGACCTGGCCGGTGCCGCGGAGCTTGTATTTGTAGGTGGTGAGGGCCTCGGCGGCAAAGGGGCCACGGGCGTGGAGTTTTTGGGTCGAGATGCCGATCTCGGCACCCAGGCCAAACTCGCCGCCGTCAGTGAAGCGAGTGCTGGCGTTGGAGTACACGGCCGAGGCATCGACAGCATCGAGGAAGCGCTCGCAAGCATCCGTATCCTCGGCAACGATGGCCTCGGAGTGCATCGTGCCGTAGCGGTTGATGTGTGCGATGGCCTCGCCCTCGTTTGCCACGACCTTCACGCTCATCTCGAGCGCCAGGTACTCGCGACCCCAGTCCTCCTCAGTCGCGGCGACGTAGTCATCGCCCTCCACAAGCCCGGCATCGGCGCATGCGGCGCAGGTTGCCTCGTCGCCGTGCATGAGCACGCCGTGGTCATGCAGCACGGTCACGACCGCGGGCAAAAACGCATCGGCCACAGCACGGTCGACCAGCAGCGACTCGGCGGCATTGCACACGCCTACGCGCTGGGTCTTGGCATTAACGATAATGTTGAGCGCCTTATCAAAGTCGGCGGATTCATGCACGTAGATGTGGCAGTTGCCCGTGCCCGTCTCGATCACCGGCACAAGCGACTCGCGCACGCAGCGCTGGATCAGGCCTGCACCTCCGCGCGGAATGAGTACGTCGACAATACCGCGGAGCTTCATGAGCTCGCCGGTGGCCTCGCGGTCGGTGGACTCGATCATCGACACGGCCTCGCGCGGGAAGCCCTTGGCCTCGAGCGCATCGGCCAGCAGCTCGGCGATCATGGCACACGAGTGATAGGCCAGCGAGCCGCCGCGTAGAATGCAGGCGTTGCCGGTACGGATGCAGATGCCTGCGGCGTCGGCCGTCACGTTGGGGCGCGCCTCGTAGACCATGGCGACCAGGCCCAACGGCACGCTCACGCGGGTCAGGTCCACACCGCTCGCAAGCACGCGGTGGTCGAGCACGCGGCCGACGGGATCGGGCAGCTCGGCGAGCTTCTCCAAACCGGCGGCCATGCCCTCGACGCGCTCAGGCGTCAGCAGCAGACGGTCGAGCAGACCGGCCGAAGTGCCCGCATCGCGCGCGGCGGACATATCGAGCTCGTTGGCGGCGACGATGGAGTCGACACCGTTGCGCAGTGCTGCGGCCATGGCGCGCACGGCCTCCTGGCGCTGCTCATCGCTCGCCGTGGCAAGCGAGGCCGACGCTGCCTTGGCGGCAACGGCAAGATCGTGGACATACGTGGCTATATCGACCGACATGGGCGGCCCTTTCTCCTAGAAGTTTGCAACCATGGTAGCCGATTTGCGCATGGCCTCGCCCGCGGCGGTAGAATTGGTCAACCCGAAACACCGCAACGAACGGAAGACTCACATGGCCCTCATCACTTCGTACCACGTCCCCGGCCTTTACGTCGAGGACCACAGCATCGACGTCCCCCTTGACTGGCGCGGCCTGGAGCCGATGCTCCTGGCCGTCGGCAGTACCATGCGCCGCGGCGCTATGCCGGCACCCATCGCCGACGCGCCCGAGAGCATCAAGCTCTTCTACCGCGTGGTTTGCGCGCCCGACCGCATCAACGACGATCTGCCGCTGCTCCTGTTTTTGCAGGGCGGCCCCGGCGGCGAGAGCCCACGTCCGCTGTCGCCCACAAGCGACGGCTGGATCGAGGAGGCCGTCAAGCACTTCCGCGTGGTCCTTCCCGACCAGCGCGGCACCGGACGCAGTAGCTGCGTGGACGGACGCACGATCAAGGCACTGGGTGAGCGCGCGACGGCGGCCGGCTCCGATGCCGCACGCTCGCAGGCGGATTTCCTCAAGCGCCACCTCGCCAGCTCCATCGTGCGCGATTTTGAGTACCTGCGCCTGGTGGGCTTTGGCGGCAAGCCCTGGGTCACACTCGGGCAGAGCTACGGCGGCTTTTTGACGTTGAGCTATCTGTCGCTCTTCCCCGAGGGCATAGCGGCAAGCTTTACCTGCGGCGGCATCCCCCACGTGCCGGCGAGCGCAAGCGAGGTCTACGCGCACACCTTCCCGCGCATGGCCGCCAAGACGCAGCAGTATTACGACCGCTACCCCGCTGACGTCGACCGCGTGGCAGCCCTGGCCGATGCGCTCGAGGCCCAGAAGCCCGTGCTGCCCGACGGCTCGCCGATGACGGTCGAGCGCCTCCAGCTCATGGGCAGCGACTTTGGCATGAAGCCGAGCTTTGAGCGCATGCATTGGATTATCGATCACGCGTTTGTTACTGGCGACGGTACGCTTAGCTGCGGCTCCTCGGTATCCGACAGCTTTTTGATGCGCGCCTTCGAGCGCACCAACACGCGTACAAACCCGCTGTACTGGACGCTGCAGGAGTTTATCTACGCCGACGGCGACACCATGCCCATTCGCTGGGCCGCAGCAGAGGAGAAGGCCCATCGTGCCGAGTTCGACACCCTCGCGCGCCCGCTCATGTTTACCGGCGAGGCCATGTTCCCGTGGATGTTTGAGCAGATGCCCGAGCTTATGCCGTTTAAGCCCGCCATGGACCTGCTGATGGAAGACACCAGCTGGGACAAGATCTACGACCCGCAGCGCCTAGCCTGCAACGAAGTTCCGCTCCAGGCCGCGGTGTATTTCGACGATATGTACGTCGATTCGGGCATGCAGCTCGATACGCTCAGCCGCGTGGGCAACTCGCATGCCTGGGTGACCAACGAGTTCGAGCACGACGGCCTGCACGGCAGCGTGGTGTTCAAGCACCTCTTCGACGAAGCACTCAACCGCGGAGACCTGCGTCAGATCTTCTAGCAAAGGAGTGTCCCCACCTGCCGGCACAAAAAGAACGTCCCCAAGTGCCAACAAGTGCCGGCAACGACAATGCCGCAGGTAGAGAACGGAAAGCGAAAACGCCCCTAAGCGAGTGGCTTTAAATCGTAGGTCGAACAAAAGAAGCGAGCGCCGCCCAGAGCGAACAAGTTGGCATGAAAAAGGCGAGGCATAGACCTGATGGTCATGCCTCGCCTTTTGAATGACAAATTGTCGCTCTGGGCGGCGCGCAGCGTCGACCCGTTAGGCGAAGACGATTAGGTTATCCCTGTGTATCGCCGGCTTCTCGGCCAGGTTAGCGAGCAGGCGGTTGCTGGCGATCTGGTCCTGGCGGCGGCCGGCTGCAAGCTCCAGCACGTCCGAATCGGCCTCGGCGATACCGCGGGCGACGACCATACCGCTCGGATCGCACACATCGAGCACATCGCCCTCGGCAAACTGGCCATCGACCTCGCGAATACCCACCGCAAGCAGGGAAGAGCCACGGCTGACCAGCGCCTTCGCAGCACCGTCATCAACCGTCACCGAGCCGTGGGCCTTGTCGCCCAGCGCGATCCACAGTTTGCGGGGTGCGATGTCCAGACGCTCCGCCGGCGGATCGAACAGCGTGCCCACGCTCTCGCCGCGGGCGAGGCGCACGAGCGCATCGGGCTCCTCGCCCGAGCAAATCACGCTCTGAATGCCCGCCGTCATCAGGATGCGGCTCGCGCGGATCTTGGTAATCATGCCGCCCGTGCCCACCGATGTGGAAGAATCGCCCGCCGAGGCAATAATCTTGGCATCGATCTTATGCACGACAGGAACAAACTCGGCCGTGGGGTCCTCATGCGGATTGGCAGTATAGAGACCATCGATGTCCGAGAGCGTCACGCACAGATCGGCAGATACCAGGCAGCTCACGAGCGCCGCCAGTGTGTCGTTGTCGCCAAACTTGATCTCGTCGACGGTAACGGTGTCGTTTTCGTTGACGACCGGCACCACGCCCAGCTCCACCAGACGCAGCAGGGCGTCGCGCGCGTGCAGGTAGGACGTGCGACGCGCCGTGTCGTGACGCGTGAGCAGCACGAGCGAGGTGAGCAGGTCGCGCGCATGGAACTCCTCGTCGTAGGCCGACGAGATGATGCACTGACCAGCCGAGGCGCAGGCCTGCAGGCTCGGAAGGTCGCCGACCGGCTTGCGGTCGAAGCCCAACACGGGATAGCCACAGGCAATAGCGCCCGAGCTCACCACGACCAGACGCCAGCCGAGCTTGCGCAGCGCTGCGGCTTGATCGGCAAGTCCGCCGATAAAGGCGCGGTTGACCTTGCCATCGGCGCCCACCACCGTGGACGAACCGATCTTTACCACCATCGTTTTATAAGAAGTCGTCATACGTCAAACCAATCAACTGTTCAGCGAACGGCCGAGCTGGCGGCCAAGGGAGCGTGACTCGCCCCTACCGCCCAAGGAATCATTTTGCCCAGGGGAAAGCCGAGGCCGCGGCCATGTTCTTGCGCACGAGCTCGTCGCGCACCTGAGCCAGGCCCTGCTCCATGCCCACCACATAGGTCTGCGGGTACAGGAAGCGCTTGAAAGCTGCGTCCAGATGATCGAGCGCCCAAACACAGCGCTCGCGCGCGTCCTGGATGCTCTCACGCGGAGCCACTGCACTGCCATCGCGCACGATCGGCACCAGCAGCTCGCGATACTCAAGCTCCGACACATCGGTCACCAGAGCGGCATCGTTCACGGCCACGAGGGTATTGCCGCGCGCGGCGCCCTCCCCCGCCAGATGGTCCTCGTCGTAGATCATGTCGCAGACCGGGCCGCCAAAGCCGTCGTAATAGCGGCGCACACGCTGCACGCCCGGAATCGTGCGCTTGTAGGGCTGCTCGGAGAGCTTGACCACCGGCGTCCACGGGTCGGCCTCGCTCGCACGGCGGGCGGAAAGCTTGTACACGCCGCCCAGCGCCGGCTGGTCATAGCAGGTCGCAAGCTTGGTACCCACGCCAAAGCTGTCGATGGGCGCGCCCTGGTCGAGCAGCGACTGAATCGTGTACTCATCCAGATCGTTAGAAACCGAGATCCCCACATAGGGCAGGCCCTCGGCATCGAAACGACCGCGGACATACTTGGAGAGCTTGGCGAGGTCGCCCGAGTCAATGCGAATAGCCGACAGGCGCTCGCCCGCCGCCTCCATCTCCTTGGCAACCGTAATGGCATGCTCGCAGCCCTCGCGCACATCGTAGGTGTCGATGAGCAGCGTGCAGTTCTTGGGGCTCGACTTGGCAAAGGCGCGGAAGGCCTCGAGCTCGGAATCGAAGCTCATCACCCAGCTGTGCGCATGCGTGCCAAAGACGGGAATACCGTAGCGGCGGCCGGCGAGCACATTGGACGTAGAGGAGCAGCCGGCGACGTAGCTCGCGCGCGCAACGGCCAGGCCGCCATCGGGACCCTGGGCTCGGCGCAGGCCAAACTCGGCCACGGGACGGCCGTCCGCCGCCAGCACCACGCGCGCCGTCTTGGTGGCGACAAGTGTCTGGAACCCGACGATGTTGAGCAGCGCCGTCTCGAGCAGCTGGCACTCGAGCGCAGGACCGGTGACGCGCACCATGGGCTCGCGTGGAAAGACGAGCTCGCCCTCGGGGACGGCGTCGATATTTACATGCGCACGAAAATCGCGCAGGTAGTCGAGGAATGCGGACTTGAACATCGCGCCGCCGGCCGGGGCCTCAAGCGATGCGAGGTAGTCGATATCCTCGGGCGTAAAGCGCAGATTCTCGACTAGCTCGGGCAGCTCGGCGGTGCCGCACATGACGGCATAGGCGCTGCCAAAGGGATGGTCGCGGTAAAACGCGGTAAAACAACCCTGCTCATTGGCCTTGCCGCTCTCCCACAGGCCCTGGGTCATAGTGAGTTCGTACAGATCGGTGAGCATTGCGATGTCGGTGGGATGAGAGATATCGGTCAAAGCCATGGGGCGACCTTTCGGATGTGTTGTGCAGAGGTTGAGGGTTGGGCGAGGCGGACGTGCGGGCATGGAGCCCGATGCAAATCGGTTAGAGCAGGCCCATGCTGGTCAGGATCGTGTAGCCCATAAAGATGACAAACGCGATGAGGGCAAGGACAATGATGATTTTTTGAGCCGGCGCCATGCCAGGAATCTCGTTCTCGCCCGTAGGTTCCTTGGAGGTAACCATGCGCTGGGCAAAGGTCATCTCGTCACGGCTCGGCTTGGGCTCGACGGACTTGGGACGAGCGGCCTTTTTAGGCTGAGGTTTGGGCGCGGCAGGTGCAGGCTTCGCAGCAGTGGGCTTGGGCGCGGGCGCCGGTGCGGATGCGGCGTTCGCGGCGACCTCCTCGGCCTTCGCACGCTCGGCGCGCAGGGCAGCCAGCTCCTCACGCTCGCGACGGGCCTCTTCCCGAGCCTCGCGGCGGGCCTTCTCAGCGCGGAGCTCTTCCAACTCAGCGCGCTCCTCGTCGGACAATGGTTGGGACTCAAGCTCGGCCATGGTATAGCCCTTTCTTTTAAAAAAAGCCGCCGACACAATGTCAGCGGCTTATCAAATCCAAGGGTGGAGACGAAGGGAGTCGAACCCTCGGCCTCTGCCATGCGACGGCAGCGCTCTCCCAACTGAGCTACGTCCCCAGGACAAGTCGATATTTTACCTACGGCTCGCCAACTGTCAACGCCCAATAACCAGTCTTTTTGGGGCGCGGCTATTTTGGCAACTTTTCGAACAGGCGATCCTCTCGATGATTTTTTATCCCCGTCCCAGAAAAATCATCGACGAACGCACTACTTTGCGCTGGTAAGAACACCGGTGGTGTCGAAGGCCGGGGTGAAGCTCTCGTCTACCGCGCCGCCCTCTTGCCAGAACATCGTCGTAAAACCCAGGTCGTCGGCATGGTCGAGCACCTGCTCGTACTCCTCACGCGTCACAGCGCGCGCCAACTCGCCGCCCTGCTCGCGCATGAGCGCATTGGGCGTGTACTGGTTCATAACTGAGATCGGCACGTCGCCCACCGTCTGCCACACCAGGTCCAGCACGCGACACGAATCGTCTGAATGCCCCGGAAGCACCAGGTGACGCACGATCATGCCACGCTTCATAAGCCCGTCCTCGTCCACCAACTCTCCCCCGCGGCGCTCGATCTCGCGCGCCATCTGGGCCAGACCCGACACGGCCACACGCGGGTAATCCTTTATATGGGAGAGCGACTGCGCAAACCCGGCATCGGCATATTTAAAGTCGGTGAGCCACACATCGACCAGGTCGCCCAGCGCCGCCACGGCACTCGCGCGCTCGTAACCACTCGTGTTGTAGACGATTGGGATAACCAGTCCGCGCGCCCGTGCCGCGGCAATCGCAGCCGGCAACAGGTGCGCATAGTGCGTCGCCGTCACCAAATTGATGTTGTTGGCACCCTGGTCCTGCAGTTCCAGCATAATCTCGACCAGGCGCTCAGGCGAAATCTCAAGGCCAAAATTGCCGGTCGAGATCTCGTGGTTCTGGCAGTAGATACATTTGAGCGAGCAGCCGCTAAAGAAGATCGTGCCCGAACCGGCCTCGCCCGAGATAGGCGGCTCCTCCCACATATGAAGCGCGGCGCGGGCCACCTTGAGCGTGTCGTTAGCACCGCAGACGCCGTGCGCGCCCTCATCGCGCGCCGCACCGCAACGGCGCGGACACAAATGGCAGGCGGGCGAAAAAAGTTCGGTCAACGACGTCGGCATAAAACCATGCTCCAAAACAACGATTCAGCAGCTCAAACGTAAAGGGATCAACCCCACAGACGGCTCGAGCCCAAGGCGCCGTAATCGTCCGACACGATTTTTGTAATGTCAAGACTGGAATCGATAAAGTGCCGCTTTATGATGTAGGTATTCCGCCCCCCGCGGAGCAACTGGGTGAACCGTCGCGTTTATTTAGGGAGCCCACACAGTCGTACCTAGTACAGGTATCCTTCGTTGTTAAGGACGCTGGAACAGTCGATGAGGGCACCCACCTGTTTTAGGTGGGTTCATTTTCGTAACGTGGGGGGTGGTTTTCTTTTGCCGAAAATCACCATTACAGTCCATATGGATCACCGCCGGCATCCCGACAAGCCATCGACAACATCCCAATATCTGGTAAGCGCGTGATTATCGCTGCGTGCAATTCCATGCACCCCCCTTGGTCGAGTATTATGGTTCGGCTATGCCCTTTGCGCATGGCGTTCTTCTGACCTTTTCCTTCGACGCTTGGCGGTTTTTAGATTCATGGCTTCATCCCCGAGCTACATACCGTACCTATGCGTGGCAGCGGCGGCCTTTATCACGACCCTCCTCGCGGTGCCCCTGGTCAAGCGCTTGGCAATCAAGCTCGACGCCGTCGACTATCCTTCTAAGCGCCGCATCAACACCAAGCCCATCCCGCGTTTGGGCGGAACGGCGGTGTTTTTGGGCCTGGTCGTCGCCTGCACTGTGCAAATCCTAGGCACCTGGTACCTGGGTTGGCCGCCCGTTTTGGTGCCCCACCCCCGTCTGCACATCAGCTACCCCATACTTGCGCTTTCTTTTACCGTTATCTTTGCGACCGGCGCTATCGACGACGTCTTCCAGCTCACGCCCAAGCAAAAGCTGGCCGGACAGGTCCTCGCCGCGCTTATCGCCTGCATGGGCGGCCTGCGGATCGGCGTCATCGTCAACCCGTTTGCTCCCGGCGAGATCATGCTCGGATGGCTCGCCTACCCCATTACCGTGATCTATCTGGTGGCATTCACCAACATCATTAACCTCATCGACGGCCTCGACGGCTTGGCCACGGGCATCTGCGGCATCGCGTCGTTCACCATGTTTTCGATGGCCGTTCTCTCGGGCCGCATCGACGCCGCCGCGCTCTCCATTGCGCTCTTTGGCGCCTGTCTGGCCTTTTTGCGCTACAACTTCAACCCCGCAAGCATCTTCTTGGGCGACTCGGGGTCGCTGCTTCTGGGCTTTGCGCTGGGCTCCATCTCGCTGCTCAACGTGAGCCGCACCGCCGCACTCACCTCGCTTATCATCCCGCTCATCGTTGCCGGCGTGCCCATCATCGACACGTTTAGCGCCATTGTGCGCCGCAAGCGCGCCCACATTAGCATCGGGCAGGCCGACAAGGGCCACATCCACCACCGCCTGATCCAAGAAGGCTACAACCAAAAACAGGCCGTGCTGCTCATCTATGCCTGGTGCATCATGCTTTCGGCCGGCGCCGCCGCGATTAACCAGGTCGAGGTGCCCATGCGTGTGCTCATCTTTACCGTGCTCGCCATTGGCTCGGCTGCCTTCGCCAAGCACCTGCACCTGTTTGAACCCGTGCTGCGCCACCATTACAACAAGCGCACGCACGAGGACGAGCTGGTCACCCCCGACGACCCCGCTTTTAAGCAGGAGGAGCAGGCAGCCGAGGAGCGCAAAGAAGAGCGCCACCACAAGCTCTAGGGCAAGCTGCCGAGGATGTACCAAGGCGTTGGCAGCCGTTCGCGCGAACGCCGCGGCGGACTTGAAAGCCGGCCCCTGGCAGTCCCTCACCCACTCACGCCCACCCCTCTCAATAAACACGCTATCATCAAAACCTGCGAACGAACGTTAGGAGCAATCATGCCAAACGAGAACAGCTACGAAGTCGCGCTGCAAAAGAGCAACGCCATTCGCGAGGGCCTGGCCAAGACGCCCGAGAAGTTCACCATGCTTACCGGCGACCGCCCCACCGGCCGTCTGCACCTGGGTCACTACTTTGGCACCCTCAAGGGCCGCGTGGAGCTGCAGAACATGGGCGCCAGGACCAACGTACTCATCGCCGACTACCAGGTCATCACCGACCGCGACACCACCGAGCACATCCAGGACAACGTGTACAACATGGTCATGGACTACCTTGCCTGCGGCATCGACCCCGACAAGACCATGATCTACGCGCACTCCGCCGTGCCCGCCGCCAACCAGCTCATGCTGCCGTTCCTGTCGCTGGTGTCCGAGGCCGAGCTGGCGCGCAACCCCACGGTCAAGGCCGAGATGGAGGCCTCGGGGCACGAGCTCACCGGCCTTCTGCTCACCTACCCGGTGCACCAGGCCTGCGACATCCTGTTCTGCAAGGGCAATGTGGTGCCCGTCGGCCGCGACCAGCTGCCGCACATCGAGCTCACCCGCACCATCGCCCGCCGCTTTAACAACCGCTACGGCAAGGTGTTCCCCGAGGTCGACGCGCTGCTGTCCGAGACCCCGCTGCTGCCCGGCCTGGACGGTCGCAAGATGAGCAAGAGCTACGGCAACGCCATCAACATCTCGATGACCGCCGAGGAGACGGCCAAGCGCATCAAGAAGAGCCAGACCGACTCCGAGCGCATGATCACGTTCGATCCCGAGAACCGCCCCGGCGTGTCCGGCCTGCTTTCGACGGCCGCCATCTGCACCGGCCGTTCCGAGGTCGAGATTGCCGAGGAGATTGGCATGGGCGGCTCCGGCCAGCTCAAGAAGTACGTGACCGAGGCCGTCAACGAGTACTTCGCACCGATCCGCGAGCGTCGCCAGCGCTACGAGAACGATCTGGACTATGTGAAGGACGTCCTTCACGAGGGCAACCGTCGCGCCAACGAGATCGCCGATCAGACCCTGGCAGAGGTTCAGGACGCCATGGGCATGGTGTACTAGACCGATTTGCTGGCTTGAGCTTTCGATTGCTTTAGGGCGGGCGCTACGGCGTCCGCCTTTTTCGGAGCCGGACTGCTTCGGCTCCGCCCATTGCACTCCCCCGATAAACAGGAACGGGCCCGCCGGCAGTCAGTTGCCGGCGGGCCCGTTCCCGAAGTACACCGTTGAATCGCACAGAGGGGAGGAATGCGAATCAAACTCAACAGGGCAGGCTTTTTCATCGCCTATTGCCTGCTCCGTTGCTGAATACAATATAGTTCACCGTGGTTTACTTTGCAGCATCAATATTCGCCGCCATAGCTTCTCCATAAGTTAGCCCCGGTAAACCTGCAACAGAAAACCACCACAAAGGGGACAGGCACCTTTGTGGTGGTTCTGGCCACGGCAGAGCTGTTAGAGTCCGGCAGGCCAACGACAGACGGCCAGGTCGACGTGCATGTCGTCCTTAAACGCCACACCCTCCCCTAGCAAAAGCTCACGTTGAGCATCGGGACCGCCAAAAGCAAAACCCTCGCATATGCGCCCGTCGGCAAACACCACGCGGTGACAGGGAATCTCGCCGGGGCGCGGATTGCTATGCAGGGCATACCCCACATACCGCGCACTTCGTGGTCGACCGGCAAGCAGCGCCACCTGACCATACGTGGCGACCATCCCCTCGGGGATCTGCTCGACCACCTCGTACACCCGTTCAAAAAAGCCCTCAGACGCCATCGCGTGCTCCTTTCAACCGAACCCAGCATAAACCACCACAAAGGTACCTGTCCCCTTTGTGGTGGTTTTGACCGGAAAGCTAGTTGGCGGGGCGGAAGAAGGCTACGGCTACAGCGCCGGGGCCCACGTGGGTGCCGATGGTGGCGCCGATAGTGTGGATGGGCAGCTCACCCTCGGCATGGCCGGCCCACAACGCGGCACTGTCCTCGATATACTTCTTGAGCACCGCATCCGAAAGACCCGTATAGCCGAGCGCCAGCGGCATGGAAAAGTCGATGCCGCCCGCCTTTTCGACCTTTTGGTTCAGCAGGTTGCGGCCGTTCTTGGAACCGCGCGCCTTGCCCAGCTGCACGATCAGACCGTCCTCGACAGCCACCACAGGCTTTACGTTGAGCAGCGTGCCCACGGCGCCGGCCGCAGCAGACAGACGACCGCCGCGCACCAGGTACTCCAGCGTCTCGAGCAGGCCGATAACCACCACACGGTCGCGCACGGCCTCGACAGCCGCCGCGATCTGAGATGCACTGCGGCCCTCGTCCACCAAGCGCAGCGCATACTCGACCAAGACGCGCTCGCCCAGGGTGACGTTGTTGCTGTCTACCACGAACACGTCGCCACCTGGCGCCTCGGCAAGTGCGGTACGGGCACTCTGGTTGGTGCCTGATAGCTTAGCGCCCACGGTAATAATCACAGCCTCATCGCCGGCTTCACGAACCTTGGCAATCGCCTGCGAAAACGCGTACGGGTTGACCTGGCCGGTCTTGGGCAGCTCATCGCGCTCCACGAGCATCTCGTAAAAGCGCTGGTGATCGATGTCGATGCCATCCATGTACACATCGGTGCCAAAGGTGACGGACAGCGGCAAAACGGCCAGTGCTGGGTGCTCGGCCGGCGACATATCGCTTGCGGAATCGGTAATAATGCGGACGGACATAGCGAATCCTTTCTTGCGCAGGTCCCGCGCAGGGAATTTTGACAGCAAGGCCCCGGCACGGTATACGCGCTCAAACAGGACTATGCAGTTGTTAATTGGAAGCAAATGCCTTGGCGGCCCTACAGCTCGCGCAGGGTGTTGAGAATCGTGCGTAGCGACGCATACATCTGCTCGCGCTGCTCCACACCCATAGCCTTACCGGTGGTATCGAGCACCTCGCGAATGATGCGGTCCGCCTCGCTCATGCTCTCGCCGCCCAGAGCGGTCAGGCGCACCGGAGCACGATACTTAACGGCGGCATCGCCCGAATCATCGACCTCGACGTAGCCGCCCTCCTCCAGATGCGCGAGCGTACGCGAGACGGCGGCGCGGGTCACGCCTGCCATGCGAGCGAGGTCGGCGCCAGTCAGGCCGTCCTTGCTGCGCTCAAGATAGTAAAGGCACATAACGTCGGAGCCCTTGAGGCCTAGCCTTGCGCCCTCGGATGTCTTAATGCGCTGGATCTCCTTGTAGAGCCCGCTGATCAGTCCGACAAAGTCCTCGAAACGTGTCTCGTCGTTCTGCTGCATGGGAGACGACCGCCTTTCGCTTGCATAATGCTAACGGGTAAACATCTTAACCGTACCCAGCGGCCGCCAGCCCTGCACGCCTCATTTGTTAACTCATCAACATAAAAACCACCACAAAGGGGACAGGCACCATTGTGGTGGTTTTGACCGTCGAGTTTGATCCGCAGACTTCGCTACAGCTCCACGCAGGGATTGTCGCGAGTCACAAGCGTCTTAACGACAACCGTCGCTCCCAGATAACGCTCGAGCAACTCAGCGAGGCGATCGATCGCGGCCTGGCATTCCCCCATCCGTTCGGGCTCAACACACTCAATCGCCAGGAACGCGTCGGCTGAATCGTCGGACAGCGCCGTACGAACGCCGTCGCGCCAGTTCCAGCAGCGGCACACGGCGCCCGCATCGTCGATGTAGGCGAGCTCGCCGGGCAGCGTCGGATCGTCCGCCTCCTCGCCAAGCGGCAAGAACGCATCGCCACCGTCGGTCACCTTCAAGCGAAGGTCTCCCTCGATCGCATGTAGATCCTCGCCTCCCACGGGCAGCGCGTAGGTCAGCGACACCGTGTTGTAAATATCCACCGCGGGCGTAATGTGGCCCACCGGCTTGCCTTTGAGCACGCGTTTGAGCAAGTTCTCGATCAAGCAGCGCGCGCCTTTCTTGGTCTTGAACAGACGATAGGCCTCGCGCCATGCCTTGACCGGTGCGTTCTCGCTGATAGTGTCGCTGGTCAGATGACGCTCCGCATCGATATTGGCGCGGTCGAGCAACGCCGCAATCGCATCCACGTCCTCTTGAGGAATCTGAGCCGTGGGCTTCATGCCCTCCACGACCACAACACCGACCGCTGCCTGCGGAAACAGCTCCCAGAATGAATCCTCGGCAATAAAGCTCTTCATACGCTCTCCCTTCATTGTGCGCGCCGTCGTGAGGGCGCCTAAACAAAAAGCGCCCTTACAACGGCCACCTTCAAAGTCCTACGGTGCCGTCACAAGAACGCTTGCGCTGTCCCCATCCGGAGAAGGGGACGATATGTCAGGCGTATTGTAACCCGAGTCATCCACGCGAGCAAAACCACCATAAAGGCGCCTGTCCCCTTTGTGGTGGATATGGACTCACGGCGAAGCTAGTGGCGAAGTCCCAGCAGCCCGCGGCCGCGATGACGGGCGTCGGCGTGTACTTGAGCGTGCGGGCCGGCGGCTTTGACGGACTCGGGCAGGTGCGAGTACTTCTTCTCGAAGTTCTCCTCGAACATCACCGCCAGGTTGTGCGCGGCCTCGTCATAGCGCGCGGTGCTCTGCCAGTATTGGCGCGGCACCAGGATGCCATCGGGCACGCCGTGGCACGTCGTGGGAATGTCGACGTTAAAGATGTCGTCGTGCACGAACTCGCTGTCCTCGATGGTGCCGTCGAGGGCGCGCGCGACCAGCGAGCGCGTGTAGGCCAGCTCGATGCGATGGCCCACGCCGTAGCCGCCGCCAATCCAGCCGGTGTTGACCAGGTACACGCGCGTGCGGCCGTCGGCAATGCGCTCGCCAAGCATCTTGGCGTAAACCATGGGGTCGAGCGGCATAAACGGCTCGCCGAACAGCGAAGAGAACGTGGGCGTGGGCTCGGTGACGCCGACCTCGGTGCCGGGAATCTTAGCCGTAAAGCCCGTCACAAAGTGGTACATGGCGGCATCGGCCGTCAGGCGTGAGATGGGCGGCAGCACGCCAAAAGCGTCGCAAGTCAGGAACAGCACGACACTCGGAGTGGTGCCCATGCCCTTAGTCCACGCGTTAGGAATGTGCTCCACGGGATAGGCCACGCGCGTGTTGTGCGTGATCGAGATGTCGTCATAGTTGGGCTTGCGGTTCTCGTCGAGCACCACGTTTTCGCAAATGGCGCCAAAACGGACGGCGTTGAAGATCTCGGGCTCGTGGAAGGCGTCCAGGCCCTCGCATTTTGCGTAGCAGCCACCCTCAATGTTGAAGATACCCATGTCGGACCAACCGTGCTCGTCGTCGCCGATCAGCAGGCGCATGGGATTGGCCGAAAGCGTGGTCTTGCCGGTGCCGGACAGGCCAAAGAACACGGCGGTCTCGTGCGTGACGGGATCCATGCTGGCCGAGCAGTGCATGGGCAGCACGTCGTCCTCGACGGGCAGCAGGTAATTCATAACGCTGAAGATGGACTTTTTGATCTCGCCGGAGTAGCCGGTACCCGCGACCAAAATCACGCGCTCCTGGAAGTTGATGACCACGGCGGCGCTGGAGTTGAGGCCCTTGATGGCAGGGTCGCATTGGTAGCCCGGCGCGGCGAGCACGCAGAAGTCCGGCTCGCCGGTGCGCGCGATTTCGCGGGCGAGCGGGCGGGCGAGCATCTGCTTAATGAAGAGCGCCTGGCTGGCACGCTCGCAGGCGACGAGCAGGCGGCGCGTGTGGTTGCGGTCGGCGCCGGCCATGCCGCGGGTGACGAACACATCGCGCTCGTTGAGATAGTCGACGATGCCGGCTTTGATGACCTCGTAGCTTTCGACGGACAGCGGGCGGTTGACGGCGCCCCAGGCAATCTTGTCGTGGACATCGGGGGTGTCAACGATAAAGCGGTCGTTGGGCGAACGTCCGGTACGCTCCCCCGTCTCGATCACCAGCGCGCCGTTGGATGCCATGCGGCCTTCGTTGCGGCGGATGGCATGCTCGACGAGCTCGGCTGCCGGCAGGTCAACCAGCAGGCGGGGCTGGTTCTCAGCGGGGTCTTCGACCAGCGTAATGCCAAAATTGGACAGAACTTCTGCAGGGGTAACACCAGGCATGGGGCCTCCTTTAAAAACGCGGCACGTGGACGCGGCGCGCACTTTACTCACGTAAAGCCCGTTGTACCCGATATGCAAAAACGTTTTTGCGGCAAGGGCGGCAAGCCCGCCCAACGGTCAAAAATCGCAGGCAAGCGGCCCAGTCATTGGGGACGTTCTTAAACGACTAGTCATTGGGGACACTCTTGAACAGGCAACATTCAAGGAGCGTCCCCGGATGCCGGCACTTAGGGACGTTCCCAAAGTGCCGGCACATAAGGAACGTCCCTAAGTGCCGACTACTGAATGGCGCCGCCGAAATTATTGAACAACCTGTTCAAAAACACGAATGGATACCACCGCGACTATACTAGAGCGCAGCAATAGAAAGGACCCCGCTTTGAGCATCACGCCCCTCGATAGCATTCGCCGCGCCATCGCCCGCCGCAACGGCACCTCCAACCCCGCTGCATCGAAGGACGGCGCCGCGAAGGCCCAGGGCGGCCGCATCGAGAACGGCCTCTTCCCTGCCTCGCACACTGCCGAGGAACTCGCACGCATCCAAGAGCTGAGTCAGCGCAACGCCGGCGGGCCCGATAGCAGCCAAGCCACACGTCGCCGGCGCGAACGCGATCGGGAGCCCGGCCCCGTCCGCCGCATGGTCAACGCTTGGTGGAACCGTCTGCTCGGCGCCGTCTACGGCGGCGGGTTCTCCATGCAGGAAGCGGAATACGAGGAGCACGCCACCCGCCGCGATTACCTTTGGAACGCTCTCGGCACCGCCGTGTGGGGCTTGGCGTTTCCGCTGCTCACCATCGTGTCCACACAGCTCGTGGGCGCCGAAGAAGCCGGCAAGTTCTCCATCGCCTTTGTCACCGGCACGCTCATCATGATCGCGTGCAACTACGGCGTGCGCAATTTCCAGGTCTCGGACATCGACGAAAAGACGTCCTTCGCCTCCTACCAGCTCAATCGTTGGATCTGCGGAGCGCTCGCCCTAGGCTGCGGCCTCATGTATAGCAGCGCCCGCGGCTATGACGCGCAGATGGCGACGATCGGCCTGGGCGTCTACCTGTATAAGGTCATCGACGGCGTCGCCGACGTGTACGAAGGCCGCCTGCAGCAGGCCGACAAACTCTACTTGGCTGGAATGAGCCAAACGCTACGCTCCGTCGGCGTCATCGCGGTCTTCAGCGTGGCGCTGTTCCTCACGCGCAGCATGCCCATCGCGGCCATGGACATGGGTGTCACCGCGATCGCCTCGCTCGTGCTGGTCACCGCGCCGCTCGCCCTGCTCGAGACCGAAAAATCGCGCCGCGTGAGCCTGCGCGAGGTCGGCCACCTGTTTGTCCAGTGCGCCCCGCTCTTTGGTGCACTGTTCCTGTTCAACCTTATCGAGAGCATGCCCAAGTTTGTGATGGAAGGCACGCTGGCATACAAATATCAGCTGTACTTTAATGCCCTGTTCTTTCCTGCGCAGGCTATTTTGCTGAGCATTTGATTTATCTATAAACCGCAGCTCCTGCGCTTGTCGAACATTTGGGCTAATCCTCGCAAGCGTCGTCGCTTTGACCTGATTATTGTTGCCGTTATGGCGCTGATCGTGGTCATCACCGGCATGTGCGCCGCATTTATGGCAGGTCCCGGTATTCCCCTCATGAGCTTTATGTACGGCCTCAGCTTTGAGCGCTACCGTACGCTGGCGCTGCTGATGGTCGTCGCCGGCGGCGTCACCGCGGCCATCGACTTTATCTACGCCATCATCACGGTGCTACGCCACGCTAGAGACGTCACCAAGATCTACCTGATCTGCTTCGCCGTAAGCGTGGTGCTGCCGGTGATCCTGATTAAGCTGCTGGGTCTGATGGGCGCTGTAGTGAGCTACCTAGCCATCATGGCCCTACTCCTGGTGCTGCTGATAATCGAGTACCGCCGCATCCGCCAACGCATCGAACGCGACCGCAACCCATACGGCGCCTAATTAGCTGCCCGGTCACCGGAATTTGCGATGGAATCACCCCGTCTGGGGTCTCGTTGCGGACAATATTCATCACGCAAAACTAAGTGAGTAGACTTTTACCGAATCCCCGACCACACCAACAGAGCACAAGTCTGTGACCTGCACTGATAATTGTTCTCGGGGGAAGCGGGCACTGCGGGGCGCGGCAACGGCGCGCGATTTCCGCGTCGCAGCGCTACCCTGATGCTGAATGCCGGGACGATGACCCACTGACCTGCTGACGCCTCTTCGG
>DBFDVR010000043.1:0-8271 GCA_048321375.1 Collinsella sp. | reverse complement strand
ATTTGGCGCGGTGCTCATGACCATGGCGCTCAACCGCTTCTATAAAAAGAATCCTCTGATCATTTTCCTGGTAAGTGCCCTGATCGGCGGCGCTTTCGAGGTGTTTGTAGGCTGGTTTATGCAGACCTCATTTGGCGTGGTGTCGTGGAGCTATTCACACATTAGGCTATTCGGCATGCCCGATCCCATCGCGGTATTGACCGGGGGACGCACATGCACGCCGTTTGCCTGCATGTGGGGCCTGGGTGGCCTCATCTGGATCAAGGTCTTGCTGCCGCGCCTGCTTAAGCTCATCAATATGATTCCATGGAAACGCCGCTACTCTGCTACCGTCATCCTGACCGCCGTCATGTTGATCGACGGCGTCATGACGTTGCAATCGCTCGACTATTGGTATCAGCGCGTCAACGGAACCGTTCGAAATATTCCCGTCGCACAGTTCTATGACAAGCATTTCGATAACGAATATATGGAGAACCGTTTTCAGAGTATGACCATGAGCCCCAAGGACGCCACACGCGTGTAGCAAACGCCAGAGCAAAATAGCTCCAACACATCAAAGCCCGCTGGCAGATCTACATGAACTGCCGGCGGGCTTTCGCTATAGACAGACTCGGATTGCCGACGAGGCCTTACGCCTCGCGCTCGACCTCGCTCACGCACTCGTTCTTGATGGTGCCGACGAGCGACTGCAGCGCATCGACCACATGCGGGCGAATGTCTCCGCCAATGAGCACGAGCATGATGTCGTCGCCCACGGTAAGCTCGCCGCTCGCCAGCCACACGCGCACATAGCCGATACCCGGCATCGTGCGCGTCGCCTCGATAGCGGCCTGCACCTTTTCGGCATCGAAGCCAAACACCATGCCGCCCACCTTGTGGCCTGGCGCCACGCCATCGGTCTCGACTCCGCGCACTTCGGCCTTGGGCGTCGCGCGCACCACGCCGTTGTGTGTCAGGTACATCCCACAATCAGCCGCCGAAACATCGGCCTTGGCTTCGCGCAGCCAAGCATCAACCGAAGGCATCGATTTGCCGTTCTCAAGCATCATTTCTCCTTTCACCGTCATTGAGTAGCCCATAATCTATTCCTCGACCGGCGTGAGCACCATGACGGCACGTGTGTTGCTCAGCGATAACGAACGACAGGTCACAAGCGTTACGACCTTGGTTGCCGAAGCGGCACGATCGATGGCATCGCTCGCCACGGCAGAGGCACCGTCGAGCATCTCGGACAGGTAGTTCTTGAGCCCGTCGTCGCCCTCAAAATTGGTCGTGCGCGCCTTGGCATACGCGTCCTCGACAACTTTGGTCGCCAGTGGTCGCAGTTTATACGTAGCATCCCGTGTGATGTAATACACGAACTCGATGCTATCGAACGTTGCCTGATCAGTGGTGTCCGAAATCACGTTGCACATCGACCCGTCATTCATGTGGTGGCCGTAGATCGTGGTCTGCTGATCCACCATGCCCGGCGCGGTGTCATTGCTATCCAGGAAAATGGCCCCGGATGCATTGGCCGTACCGTCGAACAGCGTGTTGAGGTATTTGGAGTTGTTGTTGGTCTGCACCACGGGATAGTTGATGTTGGTTCCCGGCGCGTAAATCCAACCCACAATCTCGGAGTTTGTCTGAGCAAGTGCATCGAAGTCAATAATCGGCACGCCGCTGGCGTCCTTATCGCTTACATATTGCTTCTCGATTTTCTGGTACGAATCGCTTGCCTGCTTATAGCCAATCTGCGCGTTGATAAAGATGGCAGCGGCGGCGACAATCAGGCCGATGCCGATGATGATGAGCAGAATGGGAATAATGGAGCGGCGCTTTTTGCGCGGCGGCTCGGTGTAATCCGACGGCGCGGCATGCGATGAAGACCGGGGCGGCTTCTTAGCGTTGCTATAAGATGAAGGTCGATATGCGGCTGGCGCGTCCTGTCGACGATGCGTCGCCGGCGTCACGGGGCGCGGCGCGCGCGGCTGCTGAGGAGAGGATGTCCGACCCTGCTGTGCCGCATGGGCAGCACCCGGCTTCGACGGATCGGGAATCTGAGAAGCCTTGAATCGTTTTCCCTGATAGTCGGACATGGCTCTCCTTATACTGCGGTGAAACGGCGGAACGCCTAGGCGTCGGCCATCTCCTGCTTCATCTTCTCGATAACCTTGCGGTACTCGGGGTCGCAAGCGCCCAGAATCTGCGTGGCGTAGATGGCGGCGTTCTTGGCGCCGTTGATGGCAACGCAGGCCACGGGCACGCCCGAAGGCATCTGCACCATCGACAGCAGCGAATCCATGCCGCCCAGGTCACTCGTCTTCATAGGCACGCCGATGACCGGCAGCGGCGTAAAGGCAGCCACGACACCACCCAGGTGAGCGGCCTTGCCGGCGGCAGCGATAATCACTTTGATGCCGCGATCGGCAGCAGTCGAAGCCCACTCGTGGACCTTCGCCGGTGTGCGGTGTGCGCTCGCAATGACAAGCTCATAGGGCACGCCCAGCGCCTCGAGCTCGACGGTGCAGCCTTCCATAACACCCAGATCGGACTTGGAGCCCATGATGATCCCGACAACCGGCTTTTGATCTGCCATAAACAAAGACCTCCTGTTGAGAGCGGCGACGCGGCCAATCCGCGACCCTTAACTACTGAGAGTAGTATAGCTGCTCCCGTCCCTGCGGTCTTTGTGGCGCTTCGCGGGCGGGCTGGGTTTTTATCTTCGCTCCACTTGCTTCGCAAAGTCGCTCAGACAATAAACCCAGCCCGCCGCGGGGCACCCGGGGACCTACCGGGAATTGCCATGACATACGTTGGCTGAAATATTAACGTGGGATCCGCCGTTCGAACGAACGGCGGATCCCACACTCACTTTTTATTCAGCCCTAGTCATCGCGCAAAGCCCCTTTGGCAGCACACGGTGCAACCGAGTCACCGCAGGCCGGGGCGGGAGGCGGACCTTTCTCTCGGAAAACTTCGCGAAGCCCAGTTTCCGAGAGAAAGTGTTCGTCTCCCGCCCCGGCCGGACAGGTCACACTACACCGTGTGCTGCGGCAGGTCCTGCAGGGCGATGACGTCCATGCCCATGTCGTTGGCACTGCCGTGACCCTGCTGGTCCTCGCGCACCGCCTCGATGGCGCTCACGTATGTGTTGGCCGCAGACATCGCGGTCACACAGGTCACGCCGCGGCGCACCGCCTCGGTACGCAACAGATAGCCGTCGCCACGCGAACCCGGACCATACGGCGTGTTGATGATTACCGCGATCTTGCCATCGGCGATGAGGTCGCCGATGTTGGGACGCTCGCCGTCGTGCGGGCCGCTAATCTTCTCCACGACCTCGCACGTCACGTTGCCGCCGCGCAGCACGCGTGCCGTACCCTCGGTAGAGCAGATGTCAAAGCCCAGGTAGCGCAGGATACGGGCGACCGAAAGGATATGGCGCTTGTCTCGGTCGCACACGCTGATGAACACCTTGCCGCTGCTCGGGTCAGGCAGCTTGTAGTCGATCGCCAGCTGCGTCTTGGCGTATGCCTCGGGATAGCTCTTGGCGATACCCATGACCTCGCCCGTCGACTTCATCTCGGGCCCCAAGATAACGTCGGCACCGGGGAAACGACCCCAGGGCATAACGGCTTCCTTCATGCAGAACCAATCGAGCTGACGCTCGTCGCTCGGCAGGCCCAGGCTGGCGATGGAATCGCCCGCCATGATACGTGCGGCACACTTGGCGAGCGGCACACCGGTGGCCTTGGAGATAAACGGCACGGTGCGGCTGGCACGCGGGTTGGCCTCGATCACGTAGACGGTCTCGCCCTTGATGGCGTACTGCACGTTGACCAGGCCGCGTACGCCCAGCGCCATCGCGATGCGGCGCGTGGTCTCGCGAAGCTTTGCCTGCAGGCTCTCGCTAAAGCTGAACGGCGGGATGCAGGTCGCGGAGTCGCCAGAGTGGATACCGGCCTCCTCGATATGCTCCAGGATACCGCCGATATAGACCTCTTCGCCATCGCACAGGGCGTCGACATCGGACTCGATCGCACCCTCCAGGAAGCGGTCCAGGTACACCGGGTAGTCGGGGCTAATGCGCGCAGCCTCGGCCATGTAATCGCGCAGGTGCTCGGCATCGTAGGCGATCATCATGCCGCGGCCGCCCAGCACGTAGCTCGGACGTACCAGCAGCGGGTAGCCAATGTGTGCGGCAACGGCCTCGGCCTCCTCAAACGAGGTGGCCTGACCCGCCGGCGGGTACATGATGCCCAGCTTGTCGAGCAGGGCGGCAAAGCGCTCGCGGTCCTCGGCAAAGTCGATGGCATCGGGCTTGGTGCCCATGATGTTGACGCCACTCTCCTCGAGCATGCGCGCCAGCTTAAGCGGGGTCTGGCCGCCAAGCGTCACCACGACGCCGTCGGGGCGCTCAACATCGATAACGTCCATGACGTCCTCGTAGGTAAGCGGCTCAAAGTAAAGGCGGTCGGACGTGTCGTAGTCGGTCGAAACGGTCTCGGGATTGCAGTTGACCATGATGGTCTCAAAGCCGCGGGCCGCCAGCGCATAGCTCGCATGCACACAGCAGTAGTCGAACTCGATACCCTGGCCGATACGGTTGGGGCCGGCGCCCAGGATCATCGCCTTGGGCTTGTCCGCCGGCGTGGTCTCGTCGGGAGCCACGCACTTCTTGGCATCCGGACTCGTGCGGTAGATGTTCTCGTACGTCTTGTAGTGGTACTCCGTGGCGCTCGAGAACTCCGCAGCGCAGGTATCGACCGTCTTCATGCTGGGACCCACGCCCAGGCCCTTGCGATAGGCGCGCACAAAGCGCTCGTCCGAGCCGGTCAGCGCAGCGATCTCGGCGTCGCTCGTGCCGTACTGCTTGAGCAGGCGCATCGCGTCGGCATCGATATCCTCCACACGCAGGCCGCGGATGCTCTCCTGGACCTGCACCATGTCGTTGATACGGTTGAGGTACCACGGATCGATACCGCAGATGGCATGGATACGCGCGATGTCCCAGCCGCGGCGCAGGGCCTCGACCACAAAGAAGATGCGGTGCTCGGTCGGGGTTGCCACGGCCTGAGCGAGCTCGTCGTCGCTCAGCTTGTCGGCACCCTCCTTGCCACCGGCGCAGATGCCCTGGTGACCGTCCTCCAGCGAGCGCATGGCTTTGCCGAAGGCCTCCTCAAAGGTGCGGCCAATCGCCATGATCTCGCCCACGGCCTTCATGCGCGTGGTGAGCGTGGGGTCAGTACCCTTGAACTTCTCGAAGGCAAAGCGCGGCACCTTAACGACGCAGTAGTCGATCGTGGGCTCAAAGCAGGCAGGCGTGGCCTTGGTGATGTCGTTGACGATTTCGTCGAGCGTGTAGCCCACGGCCAGGCGCGCGGCGGCCTTGGCGATGGGGAAACCCGTGGCCTTGGAGGCCAGCGCGGACGAACGGCTCACGCGCGGGTTCATCTCGATGACGATCAAGCGGCCGGTGTTGGGGTTCACGGCAAACTGCACGTTGGAGCCACCGGTCTCGACGCCGATCTTCTCCAGAATGGCGAGCGAGGCCACGCGCATGCGCTGATACTCAAGGTCGGAGAGCGTCTGCGCCGGCGCCACAGTGATGGAGTCGCCGGTGTGTACGCCCATGGGGTCGAGATTCTCGATGGAGCACACGATGATGCCGTTGCCGGCGTGGTCACGCATGACCTCCATCTCATACTCTTTCCAGCCCTCGATGGACTCCTCGACCAGCACCTCGTGGGCGGGCGAGAGCTCGAGGCCCTGGCTCACGATGGAGACGAGCTCCTCGTGAGTGTGAGCGATGCCGCCGCCGGCGCCGCCGAGGGTAAAGCTCGGACGCAGCACGCAGGGATATCCCACGCGCTCGGCGATGGCCTCGGCGTCGGCCACGCTGTAGGCATAGCCCGAGCGCGCGACCTCCAGGCCGATCTCGGCCATGGCCTCGTTAAAGAGCTTGCGGTCCTCGCCGCGCTCGATGGCGGCAAGGTCACAGCCGATCATCTCGACGCCGTACTTGTCGAGCGTACCGTCTTTCGCCAGCTCGACGGCGGCGTTCAGACCGGTCTGGCCGCCCAGCGTGGGCAGCAGCGCGTCCGGGCGCTCTTTCTTGATTACGCGCTCGATAAACTCGGCGGTGATAGGCTCAACATAGGTGCGGTCGGCCAAGCCCGGGTCGGTCATGATGGTCGCCGGGTTGGAATTGACCAGGATGACCTCAAAGCCATCCTCCTTGAGCACCTTGCAGGCCTGGGCGCCGGAGTAGTCGAACTCGCAGGCCTGGCCAATAACGATGGGGCCCGAACCAATAACGAGGATACGCTTGATGTCAGTACGTTTCGGCATGTTAGTTCTCCTCGGTCTCGGTCGCGGCGGTCTCGGCAAAGTTCCAGCCAGCCAGGCGGTCCTTCGCGGTGTCGATGTCCAGGTAGTTCTCCTCGCCGTCCATGAGTCGCGTAAAGGCGGTAAAGAGATAGTGGGCATCGGTGGGGCCAGGCGAGGCCTCGGGGTGATACTGGACCGAGAAGCACGGGGCGTCGAGCAGCTGGATGCCCTCGGCGGTGCCGTCGTTGAGGTTCACATGTGTTAGGCGAATGCGGCCAAAGCGCTCGTTCATCACGACCGGCGCGATTCCGCGGCGCACCCAGACGCGCAGATCTCCATCGGCCGCATGCTCGGTCTCGCCGCCGGAAAGCTCGGGGACAAGCTTGCCCAAGCTGGGGAACAGCAGGCCAAAGCCATGGTTTTGCGCGGTGATCTCCACACGGCGGCTTACCAGGTTCATAACCGGCTGGTTGCCACCGCGGTGACCGAACTTAAGCTTTTCCATCTGGGCGCCGCAGGCCAGGCTGATCATCTGGTGACCAAGACAAATACCAAAGACCGGCACCTTGCCGATCAGCTGCTGCACCTGCTCGTAGGTCTCCACCACGGCGTCGGGGTCGCCGGGGCCATTGGACAAAAAGACGCCGTCGGGATTCATGTCGAGCACCTCACTCGCGGGCGTGTCCCACGGCACGACGGTAAGGTCGCAGCCGGCGCGGACCAGCCCCTCCAGAATGCCGCGCTTCACACCGCAGTCGTAGGCGACCACTTTGTGACGGGCAGGAGCGGCAGCCGAAAGCGCAAAGTCATGCGTGGCAGGCAGGTCGGCAGCCACAAACTCATGAGGCGCGGGGCAACTTACGGTCTTGACCAGGTTCTCGCCTACCAGCGTGGGCGCTGCGGCCAGACGCTCGGCAAGCTCGTCGACGTCGAAGATCTCGGTCGAGATAATGCCCATCTTGGAACCATTGTCGCGCAGATGGCGCACCAGAGCGCGGGTGTCGACACCCTCGATAGCAACGATGCCGTGTGCGCGCAGGTACTCCGGCACGCTGACGGCCGAGCGCCAGTTAGAAGGCGTGGTGCACATGTCGCGAACGATCATGCCGCGCATAGCCGGAGCGCTCGCAGGGCGCACGGCGTCGCCGGGGAAGGCCGACTGGACGTCGGTCTCGTCGATACCGTAGTTGCCGATCTGCGGATAGGTCATGGTTACGATTTGGCCGGCATAACTCGGGTCGGTCATGACCTCAAAGTAGCCCTCGAGTGAGGTGTTGAAGCAGACTTCGCCGGTCGCGGTGCCCTCGGCGCCGCATGCACGTCCATAAAAAATGGTCCCATCCTCAAGATACAGGATGCAGGGACCGCAGGTGCCCTTGCTGGTTTTGGCCAGCATACGCTGGCAAAGCTCGCTGGGCGCGAAGGTGCGGGCGGCAGCGCCCGCGGTATGGTTGTTCGCCATAATTCTCCTTCCCGGTCTCACAGGACCGGCTTAAAGGTGTGTAGTTAGGCCTCGCGGTATTGTAACCGCAAGCATGCCTCATGGCGTTAATTTCATCGAAATGTTTACGAAATGATAATTATGACTTTCTATGCATAATGATTTTTCTGGGACGGGGATTAAAAAATCATCCCGCGCGGGCTTGTGGCTCACGCGGGATGATGGCGTCTTACTTTTTCTTGTCCTGTTCCAGCAGTTCGGACGGTGTGCGATCGGGCTTGCCGCCGCGGAAAATCTCGCGGCCATGCAGACGATGCTCCAGGTCACGCTCGGCCTTTTCCTCGTCAATCTTGGTCTGGCTCACCACCGGATCCTCAATCAACGACGACACCGAGTTCACCTGCTTCTGAATGCGCTCGGCGATGGTGTCATCCATACTCACGATGCGCATCTTCCAGTCGATACTCGTGGCGTTGGATGAGCTCTTGGTCCACACGAACGTCAAAATGGCG
>DBFDVR010000042.1:0-3477 GCA_048321375.1 Collinsella sp. | reverse complement strand
CGCAGCCACACTCGGGCACTTGGAACGGGGGAAACGGCGGTCGACGAAACTGGAGAGGAGGTATTACGAGCTCCTGTGCGAATTGGAGAGAACGCTCCCGCAAACTGCCTCTTGACAACTTATAGGAGCGTCGGTTTTATTGAGGCAAATATGTTGGGTGCTCGGCATTTCCAAAAAAGTCTACTCACTTAGCAAGCGGGCAGCCAAAAAAGAACCGCCGCGACGTCGTTTGACTCCGTTGCGACGGTTTTTCGAGCATTTTCGCGCTGTCGAGGACGCAGACGCTCCTCATTTCTAGCGCTTACCGAGCAAGAAGGCGCTACTCTCCGAAAGTAGTCAAAAAAGCCCCGTCCCAAATTAGCTACGGTAGATCGGCGGAACAAGGTTATTCGCCCGGGTTGATGTTCGCGTAGAACTCGGCCCCGTCGTCCAGGCGCAGGATGCCCACGCGGCCGAACTCGGAGCCGGTGGCGGCGGCGCAGTCGATGTCGATGCGATCGGGCACACCGGCGGTGTCCTCGCCGCCCAAGCGCACGATCTGCCCGCGTCCCGATTCCTCATCGAGCCCCGCAAGACCACCGACCTCGCAATAACGCCCGAGCGACACCGTTGGCGTGTGACCGCTCACCACGACCGGACCCTTGCCCTCGGCAGAAAGCAGCCCGGTCGGCACATCCCAATAGCCGTGACGAATCCATAGCAGGTCATCGGACGACTGCACCGCGAGCATCTGCTGCAGCAGCTCGCGATCGGCACCCACCGCTCCAACGCCATCGGCACAATCGACGCCATGCTCAAGCAAAAACGCGCGCGCCGCCTTCATCTCGATTCCAGCATGTACCAGCAGATACGGGCGCTCCTCGGTCTCGACCACTGCGTAGAGCGGCAGCGCGGCCATCCATCGCACGAGCTCCTCGTATGCCTCAAATTCCATGTCGTTGAGCTGCTCGCGCGTCGTCCAACCACCGTTGATATCCCAGGTCTCGGCATCGAGCGGATCCTGGCCAATGATGGCATCGAGCATGATCTGCTCGTGATTACCCTTGAGCACGTGGGCGTTGGGCAGCGAGCGCACGAGCTTAATAACGCCGACCGGATCGGGCCCGCGATCGATCATGTCGCCCAGCACGTACAGCGTGTCGTCGGACGTCAACGAGATCTTAGACAGGGCTTCGTCAAGCGCACGCACGTGCCCGTGAGCATCAGATGTCACATAGATCGCCATGGTACGCCTCTCCTTGCATTGCGGCCGAAGCCCGGCGCCGCAACTAAAACTTCAAGTTGAACTTAAACGTTACCCATTGTACTCCGTTGCAATAAAGCTGGAAAGGGTTTCCGAGCAGAGGCAAAGACGGCAGCCGTCTATGACGATATCGCGCACGCCCGCAATCCAACCCCATAAACCCACCATCTTTGGGTACAAATAACCGCAGGCAACTGACCGTGCCACGCCAACCAACCAGGAGCGGACACCATCCATGAACCAGATCCTTCTCTTTATCGGCCTCGTCATCATTCTGTGTCTGACCATCAAACCCGTCGGCAAAAAGCTCCCCTTCCCCACCCTGCTCATCTTTATCGCGCTCGGCATGCTGTTGGGCGTCAACGGCCCGGCGCATATCGACTTTAGCGACTATGCGCTCACCGAAACCGTCTGCAGCACGGCGCTGCTGTTCATCATGTTCTACGGCGGCTTTAACACCAATATCGACCGTGCCAAACCCGTCGCTGTGCCGGCGGTGCTGCTGAGCACGCTCGGCGTCGTCATCACTGCCGGCATCACCGGCGTGTTCGCCCACTTCGCGCTGGGGTTCGACTGGATCGACGGCCTGCTGTTGGGATCGGTCGTGGCATCCACCGACGCGGCCAGCGTCTTTAGCGTGCTGCGCGAGCACAACCTTTCGCTGAAGGGCGGCACCGACTCGCTGCTCGAGGTCGAATCGGGCTCCAACGACCCCGTCGCCTACATGCTCACCGCCGTGCTCGCCACACTCGCGGCCGGCGGCGACATTAACATCCCCGTGCTGCTGGCCAAGCAGATTATCCTGGGCGTGGGCCTGGGCCTCGCCATCGGCTGGGCGGCGGGCCGCCTGATTGAACGCGCGCACGCAACGGCCGAGGGCGCGCAGACCATCTATTTGTTCGCCGTGGCCATCGTCGCCTACGCGCTGCCGAGCTACCTGGGCGGCAACGGCTTTTTGGCTGTATACCTGGCCGGCATTGTGCTGGGCGCCAGCGACATCACCGGCAAAGTCGAGATGGCGCACTTCTTTGACACCCTCACCGAGATGGCCGAGATGACGATCTTCTTCTTGCTCGGCCTGCTCGTAACGCCCGCACGCCTGCCGCAGATGCTGCTGCCGGGCCTGGCACTCATGGCGTTCATGCTCTTCGTGAGCCGCCCCATCGCCGTCGGCGTGCTCCTAGCGCCCTTTAAGACGAATCCCCGCCAGGTCGCGCTCGTAAGCTGGGCGGGCCTACGCGGAGCGGCTTCGGTCGTCTTTAGTCTCTTTGCCGTAGTGGCCGGCGTTCCCGGCGGACACGACCTATTTGACCTGGTGTTTGCGATTGCCGTGTCGAGCATTGTGGTGCAGGGCTCGCTGCTGCCGGCGGTGGCGAAGAAGCTCGATATGATCGATGCGACCGGCGACGTGCGTCGCACCTTTAACGACTACCGCGACGAAGACGGCATGTCGTTCGTCAAGCTCAAAGTAGGCGCTGGACATCCGTTTGCCGGACGCTCGCTCGCCGACATTGGCAGCGCAACGAACATGCTGGTGGTCCTGGTACTGCGCGACGGTGCGCACCCGGTGTTGCCCAACGGCGATACCGTAATTGAGGAAGGCGACCTATTGGTGATGGCTGCCCCGACGTTTGAAGAGCGTGCCGAGGTTACGCTGCGCGAGGTCACCGTGACGCCCCACGGTCACCTGGCCGGCCAGCGCCTGCGCGATGTGCCGCAAGGCAAGCATCCGTTTATTGTGGTGATGCTCAAGCGCGAAGGCCAAACGATCATCCCCGACGGCAACACCCTAATATACGCCGGCGACGAAGCCGTCATCGCCACACTAGCATCGTAGCCATCCCCACCCATAAGTTGCGGTGAAATAGGGATTGAATAAGCTTCTGAACAGCCATTTCAGTCCCTATTTCACCGCAAGTTATTGAGGGGATGGGTTGAAAAACATTTGAATTGACACCGAAATGAAAAAAGCCGGGGAAAACGTCCCCGGCACTTGGAAGCCCTCTCTTTTGAGATGACCGATTTCTTTATATCACGAACGCTAGTTAGATGCCATTCATTGAGGGCTTTATCAGGCGCGCCATCCCATCCACGGTAGCGCACACAGTCGTGGTGTAAGAAGCAAGGGAGGGCCATCGCCTAGAATCGTCAGTGCCTAGATATTCGACGAAAGGAAAGACGATGGCCCACAGCGACATTCTATCCCAGCCGGACCGGGGGCTCGGCCTCGACCG
>DBFDVR010000041.1:0-4242 GCA_048321375.1 Collinsella sp. | reverse complement strand
CGCAGCCACACTCGGGCACTTGGAACGGGGGAAACGGCGGTCGACGAAACTGGAGAGGAGGTATTACGAGCTCCTGTGCGAATTGGAGAGAACGCTCCCGCAAACTGCCTCTTGACAACTTATAGGAGCGTCGGTTTTAATTTCACAAAATCCGGGATGGTCAAGGGTGCTCGGCTAAACGTAGTAGATGGCCGCATTTCATGGCGGACGGTCCGACCCAAGGCCCAAGGCGGCCAGCCTCGGATAGCCATTCTCGAAGTTGCGGTGGAATAGTTCCTGTTTTTGCCGCCTGAGCCGCCAAACAGGAACTATTCCACCGCAACTTATCGAGGGGATGGGTTTTAGATGCGGCCAAGGTCGAAGGATTGGGCGGCTGCTTCACCGGCGCAGATGAGGTTGGTTGTGGCTTCCTGGGGGTCGAGCGCTTGGTCAAGAGGCATGGGCCTGCGGCAGACCGGCAGGACCAAGTCGATGCCCTGACCATACACCGCATCCAAATTATCCGCACGACCGCCCACGACGGCTACTACCGGCTTGCCATAGCGATTGGCACGGCGGGCCACGCCCACCGGCGCCTTGCCGGCAGCGGATTGCTCGTCCATGTTGCCCTCGCCTGTAATGACCAGGTCGACATCGCGCACGCGTTCGTCAAACCCAATCAGATCGAGCACCGTCTCCACGCCGGAACGCAACTCAGCACCGAGCGCCAGCAGCGCGGCACCCAAGCCACCTGCCGCGCCCGCGCCAGGCACGCCGAGCACCGAGCCAAATGTCCGCACGCCCTCGGGCACGCGCAACAACCCCTGAGCCCGCACCCCGGTAATCGCCGCATCGAGCAGGCGGCCGTAGCCGACCATCCAGCTGTCGTACCTGCCCAGCGCTTCGACATCGTCTGTCGGCAGGCCCTTTTGCCCGCCAAACACTGCAAGTGCCCCACGACGCCCCACGAGCGGATTCTCGACATCGGAAAGCACCACGACACGCGTGCCATTCAGTGCCCGAAGCGCCGGTGCCAAATCGATACTCGCCACGCGTTCAAGGCCCGCGAGACCGGGGGCGATATTGCAGCCACACTCATCGACAAGGTGGGCGCCCAGCGCCTGCAGCATGCCGGCGCCACCGTCGTTGGTGGCGCTGCCGCCCAGACCAATATAGATAGTCTTTGCCCCAGCACGGACCGCGCGAAGCATGAGCTCGCCCACGCCATAGGTCGAAGCCGCAAGCGCCGCCGATTCCGTGCAGGGCGAATACCCAATACCCGCCGCCTCGGCCATCTCAATAACAGCAGATTCGCGCTCGCCGTCCACCAGCATCCGGGCAGGCACGCGGTCGCCCAAGGGGCCTGCGACTTCACCTGCCACGACCTCACCGCCGCACGCGGCAACGGCATCGAGCGTTCCCTCGCCACCATCTGCCAGCGGCAACGCGCTTACCTGGGCATCAGGCCACACACGGCGCACACCTTCGGCAACGGCACCCTCCGCCTGCGAGCTCGACACGCTGCCTTTAAAGGAGTCGATCGCCAACAGCACGCGGCGGAACCGGCGCTGCACGGGGCCAAAGTCGAGCGTCTCGCCAGCGAGATCCCCAACACCCGCAAGCGCCTCGGCGTGGGCGGCATGCGCCTCAAGATCGGCCCCACAACCGCAGCCAGCACCATCGGTGCCACGCAGCCCACTAAAATAACCGCTCAGCACCGCGCGGCACTCGTCTGCCAGCACGCCGGCGGTCACATTAAACCGATGATTCAGGCGCGAATCGGCATTCAGGTCGTATAGCGACCCCAGAGCGCCCGCTTTAGCATCGGACGCGCCGTACACGCAGCGCCCCACGCGCGCGTTAACCATAAGCCCCGCGCACATGCAGCAGGGCTCGAGCGTTACGTAGACCGTGCAATCGGAAAGGCGCCAACGACCGAGCGACCGCGCGGCGGCGCATAGGGCCGCAAACTCGGCATGCGCCGAAGGGTCCTGGTCGAGCTCGCGGCGATTATGCGCCCGCGCGACGATCTCACCCGCGCGCACCACTACGGCGCCGATCGGCACCTCGCCCACCGCCGCGGCGGTACGCGCCTCCGCCAGCGCCTCGCGCATGAACTTCTCATCGATTCCGGTGCTCGTCATCGTTCGCCTTCCCTGTTGCAAACCCAAAACGATGCTATCATTACGACTCACGGAGAGATGGCAGAGCGGTTGAATGCGGCGGTCTTGAAAACCGTTGAGCGCGAGAGCGTTCCGGGGGTTCGAATCCCCCTCTCTCCGCCACTCTTAGTGACTCACCGGCGTCATGGTCCGCTCGAACAGCGCATCGACCACGTCGGCGATTTCGGATCGGCGCTCTAGTACGTGGCCCGATTCCCACCACATGGTAAAGAGCCGAATAATGCCGCCGGCGACAAACTCAGACGTCGTCTCGAGCGATACGGGCGCGAGCGCGTCCTCGTCAAGCGCACTCATCACGCGCCCGTGTATGGAGCGTACGATGCGGTCGCAAATCATGCTGGTCAGCATACCCGACATACTGCTCGCCAAAATGTTATCCATGAGCTGCTCATGCGCCAGAATCAGATCCATAGCATCGGCGAACACTTCGTGGCGAAGCGCGCGTACGTCCTCGGCGTCCTCCGCGCCATCCGCATCGGCCCGCTTTTGCGGCAGGCCCGACATGAGCTCATCGATATAGAAGGCAAAGTAATCGTTTTTGTCGCGGAAGTGCTTGTAGAACGTCGTCCGACGAATCATAGCGCGGTCGCACAGCATGGCAACCGTCACGTCCTCAAACCGATGCTCTTCGAGCAGCTCAGTAAAGGCCTCGAACAGGGCCCGATAGGTTTTCTTGATGCGAAGGTCCATACGTATCGCCCTCCTCAAGGAAAAGACAGCACTCACTAATCTGTCGCATATCTTACACCTGTATCACCCACTCCCTGGCGAAGGGCCTCACCCTGGTGGAAACATAACGCTTACCGGAAAGTTCGGTATCGCCAAAGGTTGCGGGTATACTAGTAGCGTTACACCAACGGCAGCCGGCGGAAGACGCCGCGGCCATTCGAAACGGAGACACCATGATTCCCGTCATCATCGGTATCGTTGTTGTCGTTGTGATTGTCTGCGCCATCGCCGGCATCTACAACAACATGGTCACCAAGCGCAATCGCATCGATAACGCCTGGCAGAACATCGACACGCAGCTGCAGCGCCGCAACGACCTGATCCCTAACCTGGTCGAGACCGTCAAGGGCTACGCCAAACACGAGCAGGACACGCTCGCCGCCGTGGTCAACGCGCGCAACGCCGCCGTGAGCGCCACCACGCCCGAAGCCAAGATGGAAGCGGACAACGTGCTGACCGGTGCGCTGCGCCAGCTCTTCGCCGTGGCCGAGGCTTACCCCGATCTTAAGGCGAACACCAACTTTACGCAGCTCCAAGCCACGCTCGAAGACACCGAGAACAAGGTGAGCTACGCGCGTCAGAGCTACAACGACTGCGTGCTTAGCTACAACAACGCCATCCAGACCTTCCCGGCCGTCATCTTTGCCGGCATCTTCCAGTTTAAGGAGCGCCAGGGCTTCGAGGCCGCCGAAGCTGCCCGCCAGGCACCGACCGTCAAGTTCTAACAGATCCGCAGCGTATCCTTAATCGGGTATATGCATAAACCGCCTCGTCAAATGCATACTTCGACGGGGCGGTTTCCTTTGTCGCGAAGGTCCCCCTCAAGGCGCCGTGCATTTTTGGGAGTATTCAACATAACCAAGGGCTTCGGGCGCCACGATAAATGCCAAAGACCGCGAATATCCCTGCAAATCAAACGCTGTCAGCCCATAACCCCGCCCATCATTCGTAGAAAACATCGAGAAATCCCGATTTTTCGCCCGAGGCCGGTATGCAGGGGTCTTCGATTGCAGAATACTCGCAAAAATGCACGTCGCCACCACCCCCACATGGCGCGAACCAAAATCAGAACCACCCTTAAAAAGGGTGGTTTGCTCTTAGGGTATAACCCACGGGCCCCGGGCTCGCGCCTAAAGGCGCGGGCCCGGACTTCGTCCAGGCCTAGTGCATCTTGACCCGTGGCGCGCCGGTCGAACCGGCGGGATCACCTCCTCTTGAAGGGGTCCTCGTACTCCTTCACGCTCAGCTTGTCCAGCGCGATGCCGTGGGACTCCTGCTCCCTGATGTACTTGGCGATCGTCGCCTCGTTCAGGCCGACGGTGGACACGTAGTAGCCCTCCGCCCAGAACTT